>JBKOUY010000084.1:0-34320 GCA_046723645.1 Actinomycetota bacterium
GACGACGTGGCTGCCGAGGGCTACCGGGGCTTCACGCTGTCGACCGCCGGAGCAGCCGAGCGCCCGTGACCGTGCGCACCCCGGTCCCGCCCGTCCTGCGGCGGCTGTCCTCCGACGAGTACCGGCCCCTGCCCTGGCGGCGCACCGACCGCGAGGCACTCGCCCGCTTCGGCGACGCGGCTCCGGAGCGGGCGCGCCGCGCCGGGCTCGGGCTGTCGGCGTACGCGGAGGACCGGCGGGGCACGGCGGCGGCGCTGCGTGCCATCGACGCGGCCGCCGGCGGCGGCTTCTACGCGCTGCCGGCCGAGGCCGAGATCGATGCGGCGACGGCGGATGCCTGCCTCGACGGCGGCGAGGCCTCGGTCGTGGTCGACGTGCAGACGCACCTCGTGAACCCGTCCAGCTTCCACGGCCCCGGCGCCGCGGCGCTCATCGGCTTCCTCCAGGCGACCGATCCTGAGCGGTGGTCCGGCGGCGTCGACCCGGCCCGCATCTCGGCCGCAGAGTGGGCGGCGCTCGTGTTCGGCGGCAGCGAGACCGCGGTCGCGCTGCTGACGTCGTTGCCCGGGCAGTCCCACGAGAACGTCCTGTCCAACGCCGAGATCGCCGCATGCCGCGAGGTCGTGGACCGCTACGCCGGCAGCGGCCGGGTGCTCACACACACGATCGTGCACCCCAACTACGGGCCCGGCGAGATCGAGGCGATGCAGGCCTGGCGCGACGAGCTGCGGCCGTCGGGCTGGAAGGTGTACACGCTGTGGGACCCGCCCGAGACCGTGCCGCCCGGGGGCATGCCGACCGGGTGGTTCCTCGACGACGAGGCCGTCGGCATCCCGTTCCTCGAGCAGGTCCGCGCGCTCGGGCCCAGGATCGTCTGCACCCACAAGGGGATCGGCGGGCCCGTGCCCGGAGCCGCGCCCGCCGGGTCCAACCCCCGCGACGTCGGGCCTGCGGCCGCCCTGTTCCCGGACATCACGTTCCTCGTGTACCACTCCGGCTACGAGCCCGACCCGACCGCGGAGGAGGGGCCCCACGAGGCCGACCCCGGGCGCGGCGTCAGCCGCCTCGTGTCGAGCCTGGCCGGCGCCGGGATCGGGCCCGGCGCGAACGTGTACGCCGAGCTCGGGACCACGTGGTTCCTGATGCTCCGCCGGCCACACGAGGCCGCCCACGTCCTCGGCAAGCTCCTCCTCGCGGTGGGGGAGGACCGCATGGTGTGGGGCACTGACTCGGTGTGGTACGGCGCCCCCCAGCCGCTCATCGACGCCTTCCGCGCCTTTACGATCCCCGAGCGCCTGCAGGAGGAGCACGGCTACCCGCCGCTGACGCCGGCGGCCAAGGACAAGATCCTCGGCCTGAACGCCGCCCCCGTCTACGGCGTCGACGTCGACGCCGCCCGGGCGTCGCGCGATGCCGGCCACGAGTGGCTGGCAGCGGCGCGCCGCGAGCTCGGCGCGCGCCTGGCATGAGCCGGGAGGCAGACTCGCCGCCAGGATGACCAGCGGCGCGACGACACATCCCGGCCACCCCAACCAGCGCGACGCCGCGTCGCTGCCGCCCGAGCTGCGCCGGACGACGGTACCGCCGGCGGTCCGGGCCTGGACAGAACAGCATGGCGGCGTGCGCATCGTGCGGGTCCGGCGGCTGCCGGGCGCGTCCTCGACGGCGGTCCACGGGCTCTACGCGGCCGACGGGACGCGGCTGGTGTTGCGCCGCTACGTGTGGCCCGGGTTCCTCGACAACGAGCCCCTCGCCCCCCAGCGGGAGGTCGAGGCCCTCAGATTCGCGTCGGCGCACCGGCTGCGGGTGCCGGAGGTGGTGGCGGCGGACGTCGCTGGCGCCGACATCGGTGACGGCGTGCCCGCCCTACTCATGACCTTCCTGCCCGGCCGGGCGGTGGCGGCGCCCGACGTGCACCGGCTCGCCGAGGTCGCCGCCGCCATCCACGCCACTGACCCCGACGGCTTCGGCCACGACTACTTCCCCTGGTTCACCGACACGACGGTCGGACCGCCGCGCACCGCACGCTGGCCGCAGCTCTGGGAGACCGCCATCGGGCTGTGGCGCGACGCGGCGCCGGAGTACAGGCCGGCGTTCATCCACCGGGACTTCCACCCCGGCAACGTCCTGTGGTGGCGCGGGCGTCCGTCGGGCGTGGTCGACTGGGCCAACGCGTGCGCGGGTCCGTGGGGCTGCGACGTGGCCACCTGCCGCGCCAATCTCGTCGACCTGGCCGGCGACCGGGCGGCCGACGAGTTCCTCGCCACCTACGAGTCGCTCACCGGCGATGCGTTCGACCCCTACTGGGACATGGCCTGCATCCTGGAGAACGGGGCATCATTCTGGACACCGTCCCAGGTGGCCGCCAGCGAACCGCGCCTGGCCCGCGCCGTCGCCGCCCAGGTCGCCCTGCCCCACGACCCGGTCAGGCGGCCAGGAGGGCGTCCATCTGGCCAACCGCCAGCTTGATGCCCTCATCCATGCCCATGGTCAGCAGCTGGTCCATCTGCTCGCGCGAGTCGAACACCGACCGCAGCTCCAGCCGCGTGCCGCGGTCGTGCTCGGCCAGGGCCACCTGGGTCGTGGTGGTGGGCATGTCGGCGTTGGGAGTGCCGTCCTGGTGGGCAAACCCGTCGACGAAATCCAGGGACTTCGGCGGGTTGACCGATGTCACCCGCCACCAGCCGTGGTGCTTGTCGCCCTCCGGGCCGGTCATGAAGTAGGTGACCTCGCCCCCTGCGGTCAGGTCGTGCCGGTTCACGGTGGCGGGGTAGCCCGGCGGCCCCCACCAGCGCTCCAGTTGGCGCGGGTCGGCCCAGAGCTGCCACACCCGCTCTATCGGGGCTTCGAAGTCCGCGACCACGGTGAGGCTCAGGTTGTCGAGGTCCTTGTCGAGGCTGGTGACGGTCATGTGCCATGTCCTCTCGGGTTGTCGTTTGGGGGATCGGGGGCCAGCGCCAGCAGGCGGGACATCCGGTCCACTCGCCCGCGCCACGCCGCCTCGAGCTGGTCGAGGGCCTGCCGGGCCCGGTCGACCGCGTCGGGGTCGGTGCGAACGAGCTGCTCCCGTCCGCGGCGCTGCTTGATGACCAGGCCGGCTCGCTCCAGCACCGCGACGTGCTTTTGCACCGCGGCGAAGCTCATCGGGTAGGCGTTGGCCAGCCGCGACACCGACAGCTCGCCCCGGGCCGACCGGCGCAGGATGTCGCGACGGGTGGCATCGGCCAGCGCGTGGAAAAGGTGGTCGACGGCGTCGTCGGTCAACTCATGTACAACCATCCGGTTGTAGGTTAGCACGGCATCGCCCTGTCGCAAGCCGACGTTGACCGGAGCACGCGCGGGAGCCCCGCTTGGCTCGCCACCTCAGAGGGTGCACGGATAGGAACGTCGTCCCGGCCAACGGTGGTCAATGTTGCCGGGAGGCCGAGCTGTGTGGCCTGGGCTTGCGCTGCAAATGCCGTACTGTTCGGTGCCCACTTGCGTGCCTATCCGCTCGGCCTCTCAGGCGAGCGTCGCCGGATCGACGTTCCCGCCGCACAGCACTACGGCGATGCGCTCGTCGGGGCGGGCTCGGAGCGCACCGGTCGTCAGCGCCGCCAGGGCGGCGGCCCCCGCCGGCTCCGTCACCAGGCGCAGCGCCCGCCACAGCCGCCGCTGCGCGTCGACGAGGTCGGCGTCCTCGACGACCACCACGCCGTCGGTCCAGGCCCGGGCGGCGGCGAAGCCCAGATCGCCCACCCGGCGGGCGCCGAGCGCGTCGGCCGCGAGCCCGGACACGTCGGTGTCGACAACTCGGCCGGCACGCAGGGCGGCATCGAGGGCCCGACATCCCCGGGTCTCGACACCGGTGATGCCGACCGCCCCGCGGAACCAGCAGGCCACGCCCCCGATCAGCCCGCCGCCACCGACGGCGACGATCACCCGGTCGAGCCCGCCACCGCTGCCGCCGGATGATGTGCCGCGAGCCTGCCGTTCGAGCTCGGCGGCGAGCGTGCCGGCGCCCTCGATCATCTCGGGTTGGTCGAAGGCATGGAGGAATCGGGCGCCGGTGGCGGCGGCATGCGCGTGGCTGGCGGCGAGGGCCTCGTCGTAGTACCCGGGGACGACCTCGACCACCGCTCCCAGCGACCGGAGCCGCTCGAGCTTGGCCGGCGCCGTGGTGTCCGGGACGAAGACGGTCGCCGCGACCCTCAGCCGGTGGGCGGCGTGGGCCACGGCCACGCCGTAGTTGCCGCCCGACGCCGCCACCACCCCGGCGGCCGGCAGCTTCCCCAGGAGCTGGTTGTGCGCGCCGCGTCCCTTGAACGAGCCGGCGTGCTGCAGCATCTCCAGCTTCAGGACCAGCGGTCGGCGGTGGCTCGGCAGCTCGAGGTCCGCCGGGTCGACCTCGACCAGCGGCGTCTCCCGGATGAAGGGCGCCAGGCGCCGTGCGGCGGCGTCGATGTCCGACCTGGAGGGGAGCGTCGGCGCGTCGCCGGGCCAGGGCGGGAGGGTGGCAGCGTCGGGGACCATGGACGACGAGTTTGCCCGCGTGACGTGGGCAAACGGGTGTGAACATCCGACCACTCAGCGCGAGTGAATTGATGGGCTCCGGTCGGGGCACGCATAAGGGGAACCACTGGACACCGCGGTCGGGACCGCGGCCGAAAGGGAGAGCAAGATGCTCGGATTCATCATCTGGATGCTGATCGTCGGTGCGATCGCCGGCTACCTGGCCCGCTTGCTCGTGCCTGGGCGTGACCCGATGGGCCTGGTCGGCACGATCGTGCTCGGCATCATCGGGTCGCTCATCGGTGGCTTCCTCGGCTACCTGATCTTCGACAAGGACCTCGACGAGGGCGCGCTGCAGGCCTCGGGGGTCATTGGGTCAATCATCGGGGCGGTGATCGCGCTGCTGATCTACAACGCCGTCAGCAACCGCCGGTTGAAGCGTCGGCCGATCCGGCGGCGCGTGTTCTGATCGCGCCGGACGTCGCCCCCGGCTGCCGAAAATCCGGCAGCCGGGGGGCGATCCGCGTTCGGACCCCGATCGGTCCGATGGGGCATGTTCGGACCCCGATCGGTCCGATGGGGCATGATGCGGAACGCTTCGTGTACCCGACGAATCCCGAGGAGGATCGATGGCGATCTCGGTCGGCGACCGCATCCCCGACGTCCAGCTGATGACCATGACGAGCGACGGCGTGGCGCCGGTCCAGAGCGGCGAGGTTCTCGGCAAGGGCAAGGTCGTGTTGTTCGCCGTGCCCGGCGCGTTCACGCCCACCTGTTCCGACCACCACCTGCCGGGCTTCGTCCTGCGGGCCGAGGACATCAAGGCCAAGGGTGTCGACACCATCGCCTGCATCGCGGTCAACGACGTCTTCGTCATGGGCGCCTGGGGCGACGCCCAGGGCACCGGCGACAGCATCACGATGCTGGCCGACGGCAACGGCGAGTTCGCGGCCGAGGTGGGGCTGACGCTGGACGGCTCCGACTTCGGACTGGGCATGCGCTCGCAGCGCTACGCCGCCATCATCGACGATGGCGTCGTGACCGAGCTGATGGTCGAGCCCAATCCCGGCCTCGCTGTGAGCGCCGCGGAGTCGGTGCTGGCCAAGCTCTGATCGGGTCGCGGCACGGCCCCGATAGGAGGACAGCACGGCAGCGTCGCGTGCTCCGACACCCGTCGTGCCAGGATGACCAGCGTGCAGCGCACGTCGGAGGCGGCAGCGACTGACCAGGCGGGCGTTTCCCACGACGTCACCGTGTCGGTTGCCCCCCGCCAACGCGTCCGCTACCAGGCCGACATCGTGCGGCTGCTCGTGTCTCTGGCGCTGCTGGCCGCGGGCGTGCTCATCGCGATCAACGCCCGCAACACCATCGGCGGGGCCGAAGAGGACATCGTCGACGTCTACGAGCGCGTGCCCGAGCGGTTCGCGGACGTCCTGGCGGTGGTGGCGGTGGTCACGGCCACCGTGGTTCCGGTCGTGGCCGTCGTCTTCCTGATCCTCCTGCGCCGCTTCCGCCAGGCGGCGGCGCTCGTGCTCGGCGGGCTGGCCGCCGTCCTGGCCATGACCTGGCTGAGCGACGTGCTGGCCGACCGCGGCGTCGTGGCCGCCGTCGACCCCAACACCGAGCAGGTCATCGAGCTCACCGATCCCGAGTTCGCCACGTCCCCCCTGATCGCGGCCGTCGTCGCCTTCGTCGTGATCGCCTCGCCCCGGGTGTCGCCGCAGTGGCGCCGCGTCATGTGGTTCGGGGTCGGCGTGCTGATCCTGTTCCGCGTGGTCTCGTCCAGCGAGCCACCCCTCGACATCGTCATCGCGGTGGCGCTCGGCATGGCCATCGGTTATCTGGCGCTGCTGGCGTTCGGGACCGAGAGCGTCGACCCGGATGCCGACGAGCTGGTCTCCATGCTCCGACCGGTGACGGATCCCGTGCGCATCGAACAGCTCGAGGGCGACACGCCGCTCCGCTACGCGGTCGACCTGGCGGACGGCGAGAAGCTCCAGCTTCGGGTGCGAACCAGGACCGACCGCTCGTCCGAGCGGCTGGAGCAGGCGTGGCGCACCGTCCGGCTCCGGACGTCGCAGCTCGACGAGCCGTACGCCACGGTCCAGCGCCGCATCGAGCACGAAATGCTCGCCCAGACGACGGCCGGTCTGGCCGGGGTGCGCGTGCCAGCCGTGCGCGGCATCATCGCGTCGCCGGCCGGCTCGGTCGGCCTGCTGGAGGAGCGCCTCGCGGGCAGCACTGCGGTGTCGGACCTGGCCACCTCGAGGCTGAACCGGCCGCTGCTGCGGAGGATCTGGCACCAGGTGGCGGCGCTGCATCGCCAGCGCATCGCCCATCGGGCGCTCGGGCTCGGCGTGGTCCGCCTGACCGCAACGGGCGACGTGGCCATGTCCGAATTCGACGCCGCCCGGCTGGCGGCGTCGGACCGCGACCTGGCCCTGGACCGCGCCCAGCTCCTCGTCGACACCGCCCTGCGGGTGGGTGCCGACGAGGCCGTGGCGGTGGCCGTGGAGGCCCTCGGCCCGAAGGCGGTCGTGGCGGCCGTGCCGTACCTGCAGCCGCTGGCGCTCCCGGCCGCGACCCGGCGAAACCTGCGCGGCAACGGCGAGGTGCTGGACGACCTGCGGGAGGCGGTGGCGGACGCCACCGGTGTCGAGCCCGCGCCGATGGCCCGGCTCGAGCGGGTGCGGCCCCGCACGGCGGTGTCGATCCTGGCGCTGGCGGGAGGGTTCTACTTCCTGCTGCCGCAGCTGGCCGACGTGGGCGAGACCGCCGAGGCCGCGTCGCACGCCAACTGGTGGTGGCTGGCGCCGATCTTGGCCGGGGCGGCGGCGACGTTCTTCGCCGCCGCCCTCTCGCTCCTCGGGTCGGTGCCGCAGCCGATCCCGTACCTGGCCACGGTCCGCATGCAGGTGGCGTCGGCGTTCGTCGGGCGCATCGCGCCCGCCAACACTGGCACGCTGGCGGTTGGCGTCCGCTTCCTGCAGCGCTCGGGCGTCGACACCGCGGCCGCCGGGGCGGCCGTGGGGCTGAATGCCCTCATCGGCTTCGCCGTCCACCTCGCGCTCATGGCGGGCTTCGTCGCCTGGGCCGGCGCCCGCGGCCCGGGCTTCTCGCTGCCCGACGCCAACGCCTTGCTCGTGGTCATCGCCATCGGTGGCGTCGCCAGCGGCCTCATCGTCGGCCTGGTGCCCGCGTTGCGCCGCCGGATCCTGCCGCCGCTGCTGGGGTACCTGCGGACCGCGGGGTCGTCGCTGGCCGACGTCGTGACCGACCCGTTGCGCGTGCTGGCGCTGCTGGGCGGTGCCCTCGGCATCACCTTCGCGTTCATCCTCACCCTGATGGCCTCCGTGGCGGCGTTCGGGGGCGGCGTCAGCTTCCCGGAGGTCGGCGCCGCGTACCTGATCGCTGCGGCCATCGGGTCGGCGACCCCGACGCCCGGCGGGCTCGGGGCGGTGGAGGCCGCCCTCGTGGCGGCCCTGACCGGCTACGGCATGGCCGACAGCGCTGCGGTGTCCGCGGTCCTGACCTTCCGTCTCGCCACGTACTGGGCGCCGATGATCCCCGGCTGGATCATGTTCCAGCAGATGCAGCGCAACGAGGAGCTGTAGCCACCGAGAGGGGTCACGAGACGGGAACGACCTCGTGGCCGACGACCCGGCCGTCGGCCAGCTCGAGGCGCCCCACGGTCCGGCGCGGCTGGCGGCGGCGCTGGACGGCCGAGCCGGGGTTGAACAGACGCTGACCGTCGACCCCCTCGACGTCCACCGGATCGTGGCTGTGGCCGAACACGACAAGCCCGGCATCCGGGAACCACCTGTGCACCCGGCGCTCCCTGCCCATCCGGGGGCCGCTGTCGTGCACCATCCCGATGCGAACGCCCGCCAGCTCGAGCTGCAGCCGGTCGGGGAGGGCCCCGACCAGGGCGGCGTCGTTGTTGCCCAGGACTGCGTGGACCGGTCGGCGCCTCCGGAGCGCGTCGAGCAGGTCGCCGGTGACGACGTCGCCGGCGTGGAGGACCACGTCGACCTCCTCCACGTGGTCCCACACGTCGGCCGGGAGCTTCGAGAGGTCGCCGCGCAGGTGCGTGTCGGCAAGGGCGAGGACGCGGACCGGACCGATCCACTCATCATGTCGGACTCGCGGCCACGTCGTTGAAGGTAAGGGAGGGCAATCCCCCGAAAGATCCTCGACGCCCGTACTGCGAACCGCCGAATCACCCCTTCCCGCTGTATGCAAAGAACTTATGCAAATATACTTTGCACTAATGGCGAAGCCCATGAGGATCAAGCGGCTCGACCCGCAGTCGGTGCGGGCCCTGGCGCACCCGCTGCGGGTGAGGCTCCTGGGGTCACTGCGCTTCGACGGGCCGGGCACGGCCACCAGCCTGGGCGAGCGGCTGGGGGAGAGCTCGGGGGCCACCAGCTACCACCTGCGGGTATTGGCCGAGCACGGGTTCATCGAGGAGGACTCGTCTCGGGGCCGAGGACGCGAACGGTGGTGGCGGTCCGCTCACGACGCCACGTCCTGGCGACCTGAGCAGTTCAGGGACGATCCCGACGCTCGAGCGGCCGAGCAGTGGCTGTCCGGGTTCGTCGCACGACGGGGGATGGAGTGGCTCGACGACTGGCTCAACCGTCGGCCCTCGGCCGACCCCACCTGGGTGGCCGCGTCCGGTGCCAACGACTACCGACTGTTGATGACGCCCGAGGAGTTGCGGGCATTGACCGACGAGCTGCACGAGGTCATCCGGCGGCACGACGAAGCGGCCGAGGACGCCCGAGCCGCCGCACGGCGGGGCGAAGGGGACGCCGGAGAGCCGCCCGAGGCGCGGCCTGTCCAGCTGCTGCTGTACGCCTTCCCAGCGGGAGACGACGTGTGACGGCGCCGGCATCCACCGCTGCGCCCGGCGACGCCCGTCTCGCTCACGTGATCCGCCGATTCGTTGGGCTCACCCTGCTGCGCTGGCTGCCCACGGGGTTGCTCATTCCCGTCACTGCGGTGCTGGCGCAATCCCGCGGCCTGTCGCTCGCGCAGATCGGGCTGGTGATGGCGGTCCAGGGCGCAGTCGTCATCGCCCTGGAGCTGCCCACCGGGGGCCTGTCCGATGCCCTTGGCCGCCGACCGGTTCTCCTGGCGGCGTCGGCGCTGGACGTGGTCTCGCTCCTGCTTCTCCTCACAGCTCACAGCCCGGGTGCGTTCATGGTTGCCGGCGCGGTGCAGGGCGTGTTCCGCGCGTTGGACTCGGGCCCTCTGGAGGCGTGGTACGTCGACACCAGCCTGCGTCTCGACCCCGATGCCGTCATCGAGCGCGGCCTGGCCCACGGTGTCAGCGCAATCGGGATGGCCATATCGGTCGGCGCTCTGGCCGCGGCCGGCCTGACGTCGCTCCCACCCATCGGTGGTGTCGATCCTCTGGCGGTTCCGGTAGCTGTGGCCCTCGGCCTCCGGGTCATCGACATCGGCGCCTTGGCGCTGCTCGTCACCGAGGACCGTGCCCGGCTCGACTTTGCGACCGCGCGGGCCGGCGTGAGGGCGGCGCCGGCGATCGTGCGCTCGACCGTGCGCCTGGTCCGACGCAGCGCGGCGCTGACCGCGCTGGTGGCGGTCGAGCTGCTGTGGGGCGCCGGCATGGTTGCTGTCGAGCTGTTCTCGGGGCCACGGATGGTCCAGCTGCTCGGCGATCCCGAGCGGGGTGTGGCGATGTTCGCCCTGGCGGCGTCGGCTGGGTGGTCGATCTCTGCCGTGGGCTCCGCGGCATCGGGCCGGTTGACGGCATTCCTCGGTGGGAGTCCCGCCCGCGTCGGCGCTGTTCTTCGGGTGGTCCAGGGCGCGGCCGTCGTCGTCATGGCGCTCGGCGGCGGTCCGCTGGGTCTCGTAACCGGCTACCTCGGTTTCTATCTCGTACACGGCTCGGCCAACGTCGTCCACTACGGCATGGTCCATCGCCTGACCGACGACGACCACCGCACCACGGTGATCTCCGCCAATAGCCTCACTTCGCGACTGGGCGGCGTCGCCGGTACGGCCGGACTGGGCGCGTTGGCAACGGGCGTCGGCATTCCCGCGGCTCTGGCGGTTGCGGCGGCCGTCCTGGCGGCGGCCGCGCCGCTGTACCGAATCGCCGGCCGCCCCCGCGGCCCGTCGCTCCCCGCCTCAGGCGGCGAAGCTCTCGATCGCCTGAGCGCAGAACTCCGGCAGGTCGGCCGGCTTGCGGCTCGTGACCAGTGTGTTGGGCCCGCTGGTGTCGACCACGACCTCCTCGTCGACCCACCTGCCGCCGGCGTTGCGAATGTCGGTCCGCAGACTCGGCCAGCTGGTGAGACGGCGGTCCCGGATCACATCCGCCTCGACCAGGGTCCAGGGCGCGTGGCAGATGGCCGCCACCGGCTTGCCGGAGTCGAAGAACGCCCCTACGAAGCGGACGGCGCTGTCGTCGGCCCGTAGCTGGTCGGGGTTTGCGACCCCGCCCGGCAGCACGAGTCCCGCGAAGCGTGCCGGATCCGCCTCGGCAACCGTGATGTCGACGCTGAATCGGTCGGCCTTGTCGAGGTGGTTGAACGCCTGTACGTCGTCGTGCTTCGGCGCCACGAGCACCGGCCGGCCCCCGGCCTTCTCGACGGCCTGCCAGGGCTCGGTCAACTCGACCTGCTCGACACCCTCGTTGGCGACGAGGAATGCGATCTCGCGTTCGGAGAGCTGGAAAGCCATCGCGCACTCCCTTCATCTCGGCAATGCCGGCCCGCTTCCCGGCAGACCCCGGGTGACACATACCGCCGCGTCGGGCTAGCAAAGCGACCATGACAGACCCCACCGGCGACGAGCCGTTCGACGCACTCGTGGCGTCCGCCAATGCGGCGATGGTCGTCGTCACCGCCGCCGCCGGCGCTCAGCGGGCTGGGTGCCTGGTCGGCTTCCACGGCCAGACGAGCATCGAGCCGCGCCGCTACGGCGTGTGGCTGTCCAAGGCCAACCAGACGTACCGGGTGGTGCTGATGGCGGGCCACCTCGCGGTGCACTTCCTCACCGACGCCGACCGCGACTTGGCCGAGCTCTTCGGCGGCGTCAGCGGCGACGACGTCGACAAGTTCGCCAGTTGCGGCTGGGCGCCCGGGCCGCATGGCGTCCCGCTCCTGCACCGTTGCCCGAACCGGATGGTCATGGCGCGCACCACGCTGCTCGACGACGGCGGGGACCACGTGGTCGTCGGTGGGCGGCCGATCGCCGCCCACTCTGCGGGGGACTTCACCCCGTTGCGCTTCGCCGACGTCCGCCACCTGCATCCCGGCCATGAAGCCGACGAGCGGCCCGGTAGCGTGCCCGAGCATGAACGTCGAGGTTCGTGACGCGCCCGAGCGACAGCGCTACGAAGCGGTCGTCGACGGGACCGTGGCCGGGTTCGCGGTGTATCGCGACTACAGCGGCGCTCGTGTGTTCACGCACACGGAGGTGCTCCCCGCGTACGAGGGCCGGGGCGTGGGCACCGCCCTCGCCCGGGGCGCGCTCGACGAGGTGCGGGCGTCGGGCCAGACGCTGGTGGCCCGCTGCCCGTTCATCAGGAGCTACATCGAGCGGCACCCCGAGTACGCCGACCTGGTTGACGCCGACCTCAACACGCGACTGACGAGCCGCTGACGGGTGGCTGCGCCGCCCGTCACGCGGCGCGCCGGGCATGCCGCGTGCGTACCCTCCGCCGCATGGCACTCACCCGTTGGGAATACCGCATCTATTCGGTGTTCGTGGAGACCGCCGGCCAGGGCTGGCTCGATGGTCTCAACCGTCTCGGCGACCAGGGCTGGGAGGTCACCGACGACATCACTGTCTTCGCCCAGGGAGGCGCGGCCGAGAACCCGGTCCTGCTGTTGAAGCGGCCCAAGTCGTAACGCACGCGATACGCGCCCGGCCACTCACGACGCACCAGGTCGCAGGGCCCGCGAGCGTGTCAGCCCACAGCGACCTCGGCACCTAGCACGAACGGTGGCACCAGCTCGATCGCATCCCCGCTCCAGAACTTGCCGGGGTCGTACCAGCTCGCGGGGCGGCGGTCGGGAAGGAGCCCCATGTGCTGGTAGGTGGCCGCGACCAGCTCCGCGCAGTAGAGCGTCTCGAACGACGACGGCCGGCGCCGGACGCGGGCACGTATCCACTGCCGCACCAGCCGGCCCATGCGCGGGAATGGGCGACCGTCGAACCGGGCGATGACCTCCATCAGGCGGTCCTCGTGGTGGCGCTCGATCGGGCCGTCGAGGTGGCGCACCCAGGCGCGTTGGCCGTACTTCCGCTGCCAGACCGTGACCGCGTCGGCGAGGAGGTGTAGCTGCACCCCGCGGTGATGCTCGCCGGTCCACACGTCGGGCAACGACCGGCCGAGCTCCGCGTGCCACAGGAGCGGCGGCAGGTCGTCCAGGGCCACGGCCATGCCGACGTGGTTGACCGGCGCGTTGGTGAAGGTCCGTATCGCCCTGTCGGCGACCGAAGCGCCGCGGAACAGCCAG
The DNA here is from genome assembly GCA_046723645.1 of Actinomycetota bacterium. Taxonomy (GTDB): domain Bacteria; phylum Actinomycetota; class Acidimicrobiia; order Acidimicrobiales; family VFJN01; genus DASQUK01. The sequence continues at coordinate 12,990 of JBKOUY010000084.1, forward strand.
ACGTCACCGGTCGCCGCCGTGTCCACGGCCTCGTCGCGGCTCAGGTCGACCGTCACCGCAGGGGGCACACGAGTAGGTTACGGATCGCGATGCGCGTGCCCTGGAAGCTCATCGGCCTGGCGGGGCTGGCCGGCGTGGCGGCCACCGGGGTGGTGGTCGTCCGAAGGCGTCGCACCCAGCGCCAGTACACGCCGGACGAGCTGAGAGCGCGGCTGCACCAGCGGCTGGCGGACGTCCCGTCGGGCAACGGTCAGGGCGAGCCGGTCTCGACGAGCCGGTAGCGCCAGGGCACGCCCGGGCCGCCGTGGCACGTCATCTGCACCGGCTCCCCGCCGCGGTCGCGTGCGACCACCACCTCGAGCGTCGCGCCGTCGCGTTGCTGCAGGCGCACGGCGACGGATCGATCGGCGCGCTGGTCGGCGGCCAGCACCGACATGCCGTCGAGGCGTCGCTCGCCCAGGTGCGAGCGTCCAAACGCCTCGGCCGCCTGGACCAGCGGCCCGTAGCAGCTGCGGCCGCGGTAGTGGTCGAGGTCGAGCAGGCGCTCGCGGTAGTCGGCCAGGAGCCCCGGCGCACGCTCGGGTTCGACGCGGCCGAAGTAGATCCCCTCGGGGAGGCACACGACATTGGCTGCGAAGCGGTCGCCGCCGACGTGCGAGCACTCCCAGACGTCGGGCGCACCGGCGCCGGCGAGCACGCGCATGACGGGGCGACCGAAGTCGGCACAGCAGGGGTCATGCCGGCCGTTGGTGCACACGAGGTGGAGGGACGGCGGCCCCGGAACCCCGAAACCCGGCCGCTCGGGGAACGCCAGCACCCCGAGGTCGAGCCTGAGGAGCGCCTTGGGGTCGGCCGGGTCGATGTCGAGCTGCTCCAGCCACCAGCGCTCGGGACCCGAGTGGGCGAGGAAGACCGTGCGGGTGGCGCCCAGCCGTCGCTGACCGGCTCGGCGGCGGGCCAACAGGACCCGCACACCGTGGGCCCGTGCGGCCTCGCCGAGGGCGGCGGCGGTGTCAGGATCGAGGTTGCTCTCCGTGAGGGCGTCCACGCCCCAGGCGCCGGGTTGCTCGACGATCATCCACCGCTGGACCCGGGACGCCGTCGCGATCAGGGGCTCGCCGCGCCGCAGCGACTCGGGTGTGCAGCGCAGGCCGAGTCGTTCAGCCACCGGCGGTGCCCGCGCCGCCGGCGGTCGCCGCGGGCTCGGCGGTGCGCAGGACGCCCTCCCGCACCAGCCGCCGCACCAGCACGCGCCGGCTGTCGGCGTCGAGCAGGTCGGCCAGGTCATCCACCCGCAACGGCCCGCCGTCGAGCAGCCGGCGCACGGCCGGCTCCAGCGCGCCCGGGAGCCGCAGGCGGCGATCGCCGAGCGTCAGTCGCACCCGCCCATCGTCGTCGTGAGCGAGCACGACCGGTCCACGGGGCCGGCGGCGCACGACGGTCGCATCGTCGATCCGGTCGAGCGCCGCGACCTCCGCGAGCTGGCCGTCGAGCAGGGGAGTGCGGCGCGCGAAGAACTGCTCGCTCACCTCGTCGGCCACGTCGCCGGGGTCGAGCCGCTCGAGCCACCCCATGAACTCGGACAGCGCCGCCTTGACCGAGCGCACCGCCGCGTCCCGGTCGAACGGGTAGCCGGGCGGCAGGCTGGCGCGGAACGCGGCATCGTCGCCAGCCCGATCCAGGACCCGGCGCAGGACGTCGTGGACCGTCGTGGCGAGCACACCGAGCGTCAGGTGCAGCGACACCCCCTGCTGCGTGGCCGCCGAGTGGACGACGCCGCGGGGCAGGTAGAGCGCGTCCCCGGCATGGAGGTCGGTCTCGAACATCACGGGCTGCGCCTCGGCCAGCTCGCTGATGGACTGGTGGTGGGCGAGCGGCGCCGTAACGACCGGCGTGCGCACCACCCAGTGCTTGACGCCCGCCACCTGGAGAACGAACACGTCATGGGTGTCGTGGTGCGGGGCGAGCCCGGCGGCGCCGGCCGGGGTGAGATAGGCGTTGGCCTGCAACGCGTGCCCCAGCGCGAGCTCGAGATCGGCGCAGAACCGGGCTAGGGCTGGCCACCAGCGGTGCAGCGCCTGCAGCACGACCGTGGCACCGCCGGCGAACAGGTCGATGACCCGGCCCGTGTCGATCAGGTCGGAGTACGGATGGCGGCCGGTGCGCGCGGGGCGTGTGTAGCTGCGGCGATCCAACGCCTCGCCGTCGCGGACGAGGCGGAACGCGGGGTAGCGGAGCCCGGACCCCGTGAGCGCGCCGTCGACGTCGCCGAGCGACAGCAGGTCGTCGAACGATCCGGCGCCTCGGCGCAGGTGGGGGCCCACACCGAAGATGTTCGCCAGGAATGCGTCCGGATCGTCGACACAGCGGCCGAGTGCGTCGCGCCCGGCGTCGGTGAGGCCGGCCCCATTGCCCCCCGAGGCAGGGTCGCCGTTACGAATCGGTGCCGTCGGAGTCGCTGTCGGAGGGGCCGGTGTCAGGGTCGACGCCGTCGGCGTCGTCGGTTCCGTCGACGTCCTCCTTGGGGTCGGCGGCGTCATCGTCGTCGGTCACCTCGCTTGCCCGCTCGTGACGCCACTCGGTGGCGATGTCGGCGTCGGTCAGACCGCGGATCACGTCAGTCATCGGGCCACTCCTCCCTCGCACCTTCGATTGCCCCGGGGACGCTAACCGACGGTCCGGTCCTCTAACAGGCGGACAGGGGACTCGTCGCTGCCTGGCACCAGGCCTGTCGCTTCGGCGACCAGCCGGTAGGAGCGCAATCGCGCCGCCGGCCCATGCGTCATCGTCGTGATCATCAGCTCGTCGGCGCCGGTGAGGTCGACGAGCTCGGCGAGCTGCCGGCGAACCTTGTCCGGGCTGCCGTCCACGTGCGAAGCCGTCCACGCCTTGATCACCTCGCGTTGACCGCTCCGATCACCTCGCGTTGACCGCTCCGCCCCAAGGCCCCCGCCCCGGCGCATGTTCCCAGCCGGGGCGGGAGCTGCGAGGTCAACGGTCCCGGTGGGCCTCCTGATGCGCCTCCTGGCGGGTCTCCTGGACCTGCGCCTCGGCCCTCGCCCGCGCCGCCTGCGTCTCCCGCATGGCGGCCTCACGCTCCGCGTCCGCCTTGTCCTGCTGGGCGCGTCCCTCCCGGCGGAGGCTCTCCTTGTCGGCTACGGCACCGGTGGCTTCCTTGAACTTGCCCTTGATGCCCTCGAGGATGCCCCGGAGGCCGGACTTGGCACCGGATTCGGCCATGGTCGATCCTTCCCGTTGGAGGATGTGGTCGGTGTGAGCTTCCCGGCTGGCGGTCCGCTAACCCACGTGGTGCTCGGCGTCGACGGCTGCCGCTCGGGCTGGGTGGGCGCCGTGCTGGCGCCGGAGGGCCCGGCGGCGGGCGTGGTCGGCGCCACCATCGCCGCCCTGGTCGATGCCGCCTGCGCCGCCGCGGGCCGGCTCGACGCCATCGGCATCGACATGCCCATCCATCCGCCGGAGGCCGGACTCCGGGCCGCCGACGTCGCCGCGCGCGCCCACCTGGGGCGGAAGGCGAGCAGCATCTTCCCCACGCCGGCGCGGCCGGTGCTCGCCGCGGCGTCGTACGCCGACGCATGCGCCGTGGCCCGGGCCCTGGATGGCCGGGCCATCAGCCGGCAGGCGTGGGCACTGCGCACCAAGATCCTGGAGGTTGGCGCGTGGCTGCCCACGGCCCCCTGCCCGGTCTACGAGGTCCACCCCGAGGTGTCGTTCTCGCTGCTGGCCGGCGCGCCGATCCTTGCCGGCAAGCGGACGGCAGCCGGACTGGCGGCCCGTAGGCAGGCCCTCTCGGACGCCGGCATCGCGGTGCCCGCCCGCCCCCCCGACGCTCGCGGCGTGGCCCCCGACGACGTCGTCGACGCCGCGGTGGTGGCCTGGACCGCCCGGCGCATCGCCGCCGGTCGGGCACGCAGCTTCCCGGATCCGCCCGAGCGGCTACCCGGCGGGCGCCTCGCCGCCATCTGGGCCTGACCCGCCGGCCACGGGCGCGGCAGCCGCCACGGCTGCGAAGGTGCGTACCCTCGTGCACTCGCACACCTGGATGCTGTACTCGGCGTAGAAGCGGTCGCGGCCGGCCTGCTGCGCGAGGCGGTGCTCCGGGTGCTCGCGCCAGGCTCGCTGCGAGTCGGCGTCTGCGAACGTCACGAGCGTCACCCGCTCCCCGTCGTCGGCCGCGAACGTCTTCACGTCGACGAGTCCCGGCATCGTCTGGGCCAGGGCGAAGATCTCCGCCGCCCGGGGCTCGTACTCGTCGATCGCATCCGGCCGGAGCCGTGAGCGGAACACGGTGACGACCTGTCCGGCCGCCAACGGTGATGCAGCGCGGTCACCCATGGCGCCACCGTAACGGCGCGGTCGTGGCGGTGACCCGGTCATTTCCACGGCCGGCCGACAATGCCGACGACGGCACGCGTCAGGGCGCCACCGAGTCCCAGTTGGCGAAGCCCGAGGGGTCGTGGCGGCCCATCGTGCCGTGTTCGAACAGGCCCCAGCCCTCGGCGCCGTCGCAGGTGGCCCGACCCACGTGGTCGACGACCCCGTAGGGCATCCGGGCAACGATGGCGGGATCGGTGAGGTCGTAGACCGCGCCCTCGACCCAGCCTGGCCGCCGCCATTGGCCGTGGCCCCAGTCGGGGTCGCCGCCGTAGCCGGCACCGACGTGGAGGGCGACGTAGCCCAGCGACGCGACCTCGAGGTCGAGCGGCTTGCCGCCCCTCTCGGTCAGGCGGATGGTGGCCCGCTCGGGGAGCCGGGTGCCCGTCCGGTATGTGATCTCGACCTCGGGCCAGCCCAGCTGCTCGACGCGTCCGTCCGGCCACACGCGGCTGGCATCGTTGAGCGTCCGGTAGCCGTTGGCGTCCTCCTGGACGATCACGATGACGGCGAAGTCGTCGAACCGGAGCGGGACGTAGAGCCACCACAGGCCGGCGGTCGGGTCGTCCGCCGGGCGGCCGGGCGGCTCGCCCTCGCCCACGGGCCTGATGCCCCACGACCGGTCACGGGTGCCGACCCAGACATCGGGCGACACCGCCAGCTCGTCGCCGTCGATGCGCATCACGCCCTCCCAGGTGCCCAACTGAGCGAACCGGGAGGCGTCGAGGATCGCCCGTGCCCCCGCCCGCATGACGTGCGGCTGCTCCATCACCGCTGGGAACGAGCCCTCCCAGTGGAGGTCGAAGCCCACGCCATGGTCGTCGCCGTCGCACACCAGGCGGATCCGGCGCAGGGGCTCGACGACCTCGACCCGGTAGGGGCCGACGCCGGGCGCCAGCCGTTCGTCGCCCAGCGAGTCGGAGCAGCGGATCGTCCACTGCCGGTCGCCCCGGCGCACCGTCGCGTAGGCGTCGATGACGCCGAGGTTGGGGTAGACGCCGAGCCCCGTGACGAAGAACAGGTCGCCGGTCCGGTTGTGGGCATTGAAGTAGGACCGGTCGTAGAAGTTGCGGTCGCTCGACGCCACGTAGCGCAGCGACACAGGGGCCTGGTGGATCGGGTACTCGTCGAGGGGCACGGGAAGCATCGGCCCGTCCTACCAGTCCCAGTAGCCGCCCGCGAGCATGCGCTCGAGCGGCTCGCGGTTCATCACCAGGTCGTCGACGTCGTCGGGCTCGTCGACCTCGCCGAAGTGGACCTGGCGGTGCCCGGTGCGCAGGAACACGATCCCGTACTGGAGGGCGGCATACGTGCCGTAGAAGGCGAGGTCGCGGGGCGCGTGCCCCGTGAGCGACTCGTACACGCCGGCGACGTCGTCGGGCCGCAGGAAGTCCGGCATGCCCCGCAGGCCCATGGAGTGCGCGATGTCCTCGAAGATCCGGTGGCCGTAGATCAGCCAGGCGACGTCGAGCTCGCGCGGGCCCAAGGCGGCCATCTCCCAGTCCAGCACCGCCACCGGCGCGAAGTCGCGGTACATCACGTTGCCGATCCGGGAGTCGCCCCAGCACGCCACCGTCGGTCCCTCGTCGGTGGGCCAGTGGGCGTCCAGCCAGTGGAATCCCCGCTCGACCAGGGGCGACGGCCGGCCCAGCCCTGCGGCGGCGAACTCGTACCAGGCCCGGGTGTGGCTCACCCGACGCCGCAGCGGGCTGCCCCCGGGGGCGTCGTGGGTCAGGAAGCCGAACCGCTCCTCGGGCCGGTCGATCGCATGGAGCTCTGCCAGGACGGCCACCGTGGCGTCCTGGAGGCGGCGCTGGTCGGCGGGGTCGGCGTCGAACAACCAGCTGTCGCCGAAGTTGTAGGGCATGACGTCGGGCGGCACCTGGCCGTCGATCCGTCCCATCACGAAGAACGGCGCCCCCAGGGGATCGGGGTCGGGCTCCGACCACCACACCGGCGGCACCGGCACGGTCGTCAGGTCGTCGACCAGGCGGATCGCCCGGTACTGCCGGTCGAGGTCGTAGCTGGGGAACACCGGAACGTCGGCGTCGTCGGGCGCGACTCGGGCCACCAATCGCTGGGGGCGGCGGGCGCCGTCGCGGGTCCACTCGGCGTCGAACAGCAGCGTCTCGCTCGACATCCCGTTGGCCGACGTGCCCTCGAGCGAGGAGATGGCGGGGTCGGCGTCGGGCGGCAGCTTCGTTGCCAGCCAGGCCTCCAGCCGCCGGCGCAGCTGGTCGAGGTCCCGACTCGATCGCTGCAGCTCCCCCACGCTGTCGAGGGTACTGTGAACTAGGACACACGGGCGTCGGGAGGGGGTCCGGCCATGGAGGTCAGCAGGGACCGAGAGCCCATCGACTGGGACGCCGCCTGGGAGGCGCTGGTCCTGAGGCTCCAGCGACCCCGACACCAGCGGATCGCGATTGCAGCCGGTCAGGTGCTGCTGACGCTGGCGGTCTTGGGCGTGTCGGTGTGGCTCCTCATGCTCACCGTCGCCGAGCCGCTCCACCATCTGGGCAGGTTGGGCGCCTGACTGACCGCGGACCGCGAGGCAATGCCGAACGGTCCTTCGAGCCGGAGGCGATCACGAACGGTCTGCGTTCGTCATCGCCTCCGGCTCGGTTCGGCGTTCGTGATTGCCTCGGGATATGCCCGGGCCTCCTCCTACTGCAGGAGGTGGTCGAGCGCCCGGCCCATGACCGCATTGCGCTCGGCTTCAGTCGAGACGCCCTCCAGTCCGAACCCCAGCAGCAGCGAGTGCGGCGTGGCGATCGCGTTGCCGACCGGGAACCCGGATGCGTCGGTGCGGGTGAAGTTGTTGACGTTGGGTGCGCTGCCCTCGGGCGGCCCGGCGATCGCCCAGCCGTCCAGGCCGGTCTCGAACGAGGTGCTGGTGCCGTCGGGGAGCGTGATGTCGTCCACGAAGACGCCGATGCCCTGCGACGCCCAGTCGCTGGCGTAGGCGATGGAGATCTCGACAGTCCCGCCGGCGTACGCCGAGAGGTCGATGCTCCACTGTTGCCAACCCGCCGAGTTGCCGCTGGCGGCATTCCAGGCGCCGGTCGTGCCGGTTCCCGTGCAGCTGTCGACCCCGTCCCACGTCTGGTAGTGGGCGAGGTGGGGATGCAGCTCGACCCAGCCCGCGGGGCAGCTCTGACCAGTCGCTGTCGTCGTGTGCCCGTTGGCGTCCGGCAGCGTCGTCCAGTCGTCACCGCCGGGAGTGCGCGCCTCCACGAACAGGTGGTCCCACTCCGCCTCGGTGTCGTAGGACGTCCAGAATGTCAGTGACCCACCGGTTGTCGGCACGGCGATCTCGCGGGTCAGCCTCTTGTAGGAGACGTCGGCGATCTGCGAGTAGACGTACTGGGTTCCGGTGTGCGGATCGAACGGACCACCGGGCTTGGCGTATCGCGCCGCGGGCCAGCTGTCGAACTGCTTGAACTGGTCGACCGGCAGGATGCCGCTCGTGGCGAGGAACGACGACCTCCGGAAGTTGTTGCCTGCGAAGATGGGGTCGTCGAGGCCCCACGTGAGGCCCGTGAACGGGTCGTCGACGCCTATCGAGTCGAACGCGACGCCTCCAACGTGACCGTCGTTGGCCACGGCAACGTAGCCACCCAGGTAGTACTGGACCACGTCGTTCATGGTGTCGCCACCGAAGAACGAGCCCCACAAGGGCAGACAGCGACGTTCGTCGATGTCTGGGTTGGGCTCTCCCGCAATCGTGCATACGACCTCACCTTTGGGGTCGTACATCTGGTCGCCCACGGCGGCTCTGGTGTACTGCTGGCCTGCGGAGTCGCCGGCGAGGAGCACCCTGCCGCCCTCGTTCATGTACGAGCGGAACTCGAGCAGTTCGTCGAGTGCCAGCCGGTCGGCGTTGCCGCCGGCCAGGCCGGCGGTGCGGGTCACCAGGTCGTTGCCGGTCTCCCAGACCACGCCATCGTAGTGGCTGAGCACGCCGAGGGCGTCCGGGGCGATCCGGCCCGCGGCGTCGATGTCGTAGACGTCCGCCTGCTCGCCGTTGGCGGCCAGTGCGTCGGTGTACTGGGTGACGAAGTGCGGGCCTGCCGGATCCTGCACCGGCGAGGCTCCGGTGTAGTCCTCAGCGGCCACCACGAGCACCCGGTTGCCGGTCTCGGAGACCGCGTCGTAAGTGAACGAGTCACTGACCGCGCCGCCACCCTCGAACCAGACCTCGACCGAGTCACCGGGGTCGGTGCCGGTCACCACGCCTCGCATCTGGTGGTAGTAGACGGACGCCGGGTTGTACCTCGACCCGCCCTCCCACTCGGACGTGGGTGCCGACTGCACGTCGCCACCGTTGATGCGGTACTTCACCGTCACGGCCCCGAGGCTGCGCTTGGCGATCACGGCGACCGGCTGCGGGTCGCCGTACGACTTGGTGAAGCTCAGCTGGGTGCCCGGGTTGCTGCTCTTGTAGGGGTCGTCGCTGTCGACGTAGAACGGCTTGGTCGTGATCCCCGTGACCGTCTTCGGGTTGGCGGGGTCGACCGCCGAGCGGGCCACCGACATGGCGAACGGCAGGTTGCGCTCGAACTCCGCCTGCACCAGCTCGTCGTCGTCGGGGAAGACGAAGCCACATCCGTCGCACCCAGCGGATAGCTCCGGCGTCCACGCCAGTGCGCCGGTCGTGGCGTGCGCGTAGTCGGTGGTCTCACCGTTGGTGACGTAGAGGACGTCCGAGCTCAGGCCCGGGTGAAACTCGGCGATCGCCGGGTTGTCCAGGTTGCCGGACATGGCGTAGTAGATCGGGTCGTCCGCGGTGGGTGTGCTGGTCTGCCAGCCCTCGGCGTAGAGAAGCCACTGGCCGTTGGAGTGGTAGTTGACCTGGAACGCAAACCCGATCCGGTCGAGCAGGCCGACCATCGCCTGGGTCTCCGGCTCCGACAGCGGCGCCGGGCCCCGGTAGGTGTCACTGGACTGGATGGACGACGACCCCTCCTCGTCGTAGCCCCAGTGATTGGGGAAGTTGCGGTTGGGGTCGACGCCGTCGCCGACCTGGGTCTGTCCGTCTCCGTTGTTGTCGCGGAGGTTCTTCCGCCAGAGCCGCTCGTGGTCGAACGTGTACTGGTAGCCGTCGGGGTTGGCCACGAGGATGAACCAGAACTCGGTCGTCTGCAGGAGCTTGCGGATTTCGCGGTCGTTGGCCCGCCACCGGTCGATGAAGTGGTTCATCAGCCGCCGGTTGACCTCGGTGGAGATCCACTCGCGGGCGTGCTGGGTGGAGCTGTAGAGGACGGCCGGGCGCGTGCCGTCGGGTATGTCGCCAGCGCCTTGGGTCAGCTTGACCGCGATGATCTCGCGGCCCTGGCCGGTGTGGCCGAGGACCTCGAGCTTCACCAGCTGGGGGGTCGTGCGGGCCGCAGCGTAGAGCTGGTCGCGGATGCCGCCGGCCTCGTCGTACGAGCGCCAGACGTTGAAGCCATCGGCGGCTTGTTCCGCCGCGAACTGCTGGACGGTTTTGCCGCCCTTGACCCGGGTCAGCTTCAGGTCGACTCCCTTGCCCCGGAGCCGATCGGCCTGGGCGCGGTCGAGAACCATGTCGAGCTCGATGCCGTCCGCGACCCGTCGCTGGCCACTCACGTCGATGCCCTGCTCGGCGATCGTGGATAGCTGGTCGGTCTGGACCACTGCGGTATAGGCGTCCAGCTGGTCGTCGTCGTCAGCCGGCTGGCTCTGGGCAGGGGCGGCGGTAGCGCTGCCGGCTGCGAGCCCGGAGAGCAGGACGATGACGGCCAGGACGGAGACGAGTCGGCGCGGCGTGCGCTTCATGAGTAGTGGCCCCCCTGGTCGATGCGGTGTCGATCCGCAATCGAGCCTGCCCTGGGGGGGAACTATGTGTCAACCGTCACACGTTCGGGCTGGGCAGATCGCCCACATCTTCGTGGTCAGGTCCGGCGGCGCCGGGTCAGATTGCTGGGCGACTCAGCCACCTCGAGGGCCGATCGCAGGTCGGCCACGAAGCCTTGCAATGCGGCGCGCCGGTCGTCCCGGTCCGGCACGCGCACGATGGCCGCGGGATGCACCGTCGCGACCATGGGCGGACCGAACGCGGAGTCCAGCACCTGGCCGCGCAGCGACGCGATCGCGCGTGCCTTGCCGAGCACTGCCCGCACCGCGGTGGCGCCCATGGCGACGATCACGCCGGGGCGCACGTGGGCGACCTCCTCGTGCAACCACGGGGAACACGCCTCGATCTCGGTGGCGTTGGGGCGCTTGTGGATGCGGCGCTTCCCGCGCGCCTCCCACTTGAAGTGCTTGACCGCGTTGGAGACGTACACGGCGCCGCGGTCGATCCCGGCGGCCTCCAGCGCGTCGTCGAGGACCCGCCCCGCGGGGCCGACGAATGGTGCCCCCCTCTTGTCCTCCTCGTCCCCGGGCTGCTCGCCCACGAGCATGATCGGTGCGGGGACCGGCCCCTCGCCGAACACCGTCTGGGTGGCGCGCCGGTAGAGCTCACAGCGCTCGCACTGGGCGGCCGCGGCGGCGACCTCGGCGAGCTGGCGGGCATCGGCTCCGGACGCCGCGCTCCGCCGGTTCCTCATCATCACGTTGCGCACGACGGTCCCATCGCTCGTCTCCCTGGGTGGGCTGCGCACGCGCTACCCCGCAGACGGGCAACGAAACGGGCGCCGGCCTTTGGCGTGTCGCCGTCGATCGGGCGGTGGTCAGGCGCCCAGCATGTGCCGGCGCAGCCGATGGATGGCCTTGCGCAACAGCCGTGACACCTGCATCTGGCTGCAGTCGAGCACCTCGGCGATCTGCGACTGCGTGCGCTCCTCGAGGAAGTACTGGCGGAGCAGGTCGCGGTCCTCCTCCGACATGAGCTCCAGGCTCTGCTGCAGCGCGAAGCGGTTCTCGATGCCGAGGAAGCCCCGGTCGAGCTGGCCGATCACCTGTTCCGCCTGCAGCCCGCTGGCGGGGTCGGGCGCGTCGAGCGAGGTCGTGATCCGGGCGTCCTCGGCGGTGAACGCCTCGAGGACCGCGTGCTCGTCGACACCGATGAAATCGGCGATCTCCCCCGGCGACGGCGGGCGCCCGAGGTCGTGCGTGAGCAACTCCTGGGCGTCGCGCACCGGCGTCGACAGCTCATGCACCCGGCGGGGCACGCGGATCGCCCAGCCGGTGTCGCGGAAGTGGCGCCGCAGTGACCCGATGATCGTCGGCTTGGCGAACGCCAGGAACGGGGTCCGCCGGTCGGGATCGAAACGCCTGAGGGCGAGCAGCAGTGCCTCGTAGGCGACCTGGGTCAGGTCGTCGACGGGCTCGCCTCGCCGGTAGTGGCGCCGCGCCTGAGCCTCGGCGTGGCCGCGGTACTGCTGGACCAGCGTCTGGAGGGCCTCGACGTCCCGTCGGTGCGCGTATCGCACGTGCAGTGCCCATACCTCCCGATCGACGGCGGGACGCTGCGCGCGCCCCTCCAGCCAGCGCCGGTCCACCGCATCGGCGGGGATCGTCAGGGCGGCGTGGGCGCGGTCGGACGCACGGGAGAGGTCATCGAGCGCCCGCTGACAACGGCGGACTTCCCGGGCGAGCACACCGGACGGCACCCTCCGTCCGTTCCCGCCGGGCGCCGTCGCTACACCTGCCCGGGTCGAGGGATCAGGGGAGGGTCCCACGGGTATGGCGTTCGCGGACGCATGCGTACGATCCGCTCGGGATGGTAATGCCACGAGAAGCCACCGATGACCACACCAAGGTGCTCGCGGACATGCGCGTCCGCGTCGAGTCCGCCGCTGCCGAGATCGACCGCCTGACGTCGGAGGTCACGGCCCGGGAGGAGTTGGTCGACGAGCTGGAGACCGTCATCGACATCGTGCTGGGCATGCTCGATACCCAGGTCGTGATAGTCGGTGACGACAGGCGGATCCGGGCTCTCAGCCGGGGAGCCAGCGAGCACCTCCCGGGCGACGGCGCCGTCGTCGGCAGGGCCCTGTCGTCCGTGGTGCCCGAGGACGTCTTCGGGGCGTTGGAGGCGCGCCTCGTGCGGGCGGAGAGTCGCTCGGACGATGGGGCGGCGGACGATGCCGGGTCGGAGTCGATGCCGATGGACGTCCAACCGCTGCCGGGCGGCGGTGCCGTGGTCGTGTTCGGAGCGGGGTGATCGCATGGACGATGGGAGTCCGAAGCAGCATGACAAGGCGGCCGACCGCATCGAGCTGTCGCTGCCGCCGGACAGCCGGTACATGCGGCTGGCGCGGCTGATGGCGAGCGGGGTGGCGACGTCGTGCGGGCTGCCGCTCGAGGAGGTCGAGGACTTCCGCATCGCCGTCGACGAGCTGTGCGCAACGCTGATCGAGATGGGTGACGGCGACCATGTGCAGCTGGCGTTCCAGATGACGGGCGATGCGCTGGTTGTGGTGGGCACCACGACCGCCTCGGGCAACGAGGTGATCGACGACGATCGCCTGAGCCTCAGCCGGCAGATCCTCGACGTGGTGACCGACGGCCATGGGCTGGAGCGCTCCGCCGGCCGGCTCGCGTTCACGGCCCGCAAGCGGTTGCGGGGGAGCGGGGTGGGCTGACGGATGCGCCGAGTCGCCGGGGCTCGGGCGCGGGCTCAGGCCGCGACGTCGAGCACGAGTTGCTCGTCGTCGCGCGTGAAGATGTAGCGCAGGCCCCCGACGCCGGAGATGTCGACGACCGCGAGGTCGATGACGCCATCGTCGCTCCGCCACCGGTCGAGCAACTCCACCATCTGGACGTGGTCGCCCAGGTCGCCGCTCGGCTGGAAGCTCAGCGTGACCGGGGTTCCTCCCGGGACCACGCCGCCATCGATGGGCAGCGGGTCCAGCGGTAGCACGTCGAGCAGCACTCGCTCCGGCATGTCTTCGACGAACACCAGCTGGCAGGTTGTCATGAGACCAACTCGGGTTGGGTGGTCGGGTCGATGGCAGACAGGTTCATGCGCGCGAGGCTGGCCCGGAGCAGGCGAGACACCTGCACCTGGCTCACGCCCACGATCTCGCCGATCTGCGACTGGCTGAGCCCGCTGAGATAGCGGAGCTCGACGATGCGGCGTTCGCGTGCGGGTAGCTCGCGCAGGAGCCGCTCGACGGTCAAGCGCGCATCCACGGCATGGAGCTCCGCGTCGTCATGTCCCAGGTTCTCCAGGTCGTCCTCGTCGTCGTCACCAGTAGGCGCCAGGGGGGTCTTCCGGTAGCAGCGTGCCGCCTCGAGGGCATCCAGCACGTCCTCCACCGCCACGCCCGTGTGGTCGGCGACCTCCTCGGCCGTCGGCGAGCGGCCCAGCGCCTGGCTCAGGTCATTGACCGCGACTTTGATCGTGTGCTGCAGGTCCCGAACCCGCCGGGGGACGTGCACCGCCCACGTCGTGTCGCGGAAGTGGCGACGCAGCTCACCTGTGATCGTGGGGACGGCGAAGGTGGCGAATGTGGCGCCGTAGTCGGGGTCGAAGCGCTCGACCGCCTTGAGCACGCCCAGCATGGCGACCTGGGTCAGGTCGTCCAGCGGCTCACCCTTGCCGGCAAACCGGCGGGCGCAGTGGACCGCGAGCCAGCGATGGTCCTCGATCAGGCGGTTGCGGACCGCTCGATCGCCGCTGGTCCGGTACTTCCGGAACAGCTCGTGGTCGCTGCGGTTCGTGCGATTCGTGCTGGTGGCGGACGCTTCGGTGCTCACGACAGTCTCGCTTCGCATGGGTTATGTGGCCCATCCCTTCCCCCATCAGCCCATCGCTACACAAGTAGTGGGCGCTCGCGGAGCTCCGTGAATGGATTTGGCCGGCGAGACACCACGATGACTTCCGTGAGCGCCCACTAGCTTCCGGCCAATGGATCTCGGGATCAGCGGCCGTCGAGCCGCGGTGGCTGCGGCGTCGGGCGGGTTGGGGTTCGGGTGTGCACGTGCGCTGGCCAGGGAGGGCGTGCGCGTGGCGCTCTGCGGTCGGCGTCCGGGCCGGGTCGGCGCCGCCGTGGCCACCCTCCAGGCCGAGGGCGGCGACGTCGTGGGCGTGGTGGCGGACGTCTCCGATGCGGAGGGTTGCGGCGTGTTCGTCGCCAGCGCCGTGGAGGCGCTCGGTGGCGTGGACATCCTGGTGACGAACGCGGGCGGGCCGCCCCCCGGCACGTTCGCGTCGACTGACCTGGCCGCCTACCCGCCCGCGTTGCGGCTGAACCTGCTGTCGACGGTTGCCATGTGCAAGGCGGCGGTGCCGGCGATGGCCGAGCGCGGCTGGGGTCGGGTCGTCGCCGTCACGTCGATGACCGTGCGCCAGCCGTCCCCAACCCTGATCCTGTCGAACACCGCCCGTGCCGGCGCCACGGCGTTCCTCAAGACCCTTGCGACCGAGGTTGCGCCCCAGGGAGTGACGGTCAATTCGGTCCAGCCCGGACTGCATGCAACCGACCGGTTGGCCCAGCTCTACGGCGGCGACCTGGCAGCGGCGTCGGCGAGCGTGCCGGCTGGCCGGCTCGGCGACCCCGACGACTTTGGCGACGCGGTGGCATTCCTCTGCTCCGAGCAGGCGCGATTCATCACCGGCACCGCCGTTTGGATCGACGGCGGCGCCTATGCCGGATTGATGTAGGGGAGCGGAGCCCGCCGCTCGGGGCTCAGTCCACCCGCAGCTTGCTCGTCAGCTCGTCGCGCCGTGCCTCGAAGTCCTCGAGCCCCATCTTCCCGTCGTCGAAGGCGGCGTGCAGCTCGGCCAGCTGCGCCAGGACCTTCGCCTGGTCGACCTCGGGAGCGGGGGCCTCGGACCCCTGCTCATCGCTCTGCTCGGCGCGCTGGGCCCGCCGCTCGAGCTTGGCCTGCGCTTTGGCCTGCTTGTCGCGGTCCCGTTGGAGCTTGCCGAAGGTCGTTCGCCGCCGTGACACGTCTAGTCAGAGCACCCGGACGTTCTGGGCCTCGTCGCCCTTGCGGCCCGGCCCGATCTCGAACTCGACCTGCTGTCCCGCCTCGAGCGAGCGGTAGCCGGTGCCTTGGATGTTGGAGAAGTGGACGAACACGTCGCTCCCGTCCTCACGCGAGATGAAGCCGTAGCCCTTCTCGGCGTTGAAGAACTTGACGGTGCCTACTGCCATGGTGTCTCTGCCTATCTGTATCTGTGCCCGCGCCGACTCGAGGCGCGGTACTGCAGGGATGAGGCTACGCCGTACGGGCGCCGGATCGCGCTTTTTCGAATCGCCGTCCGCAGCGGCCGGGCGCCTCACGCCGCCGGTAGCGGCGGGGATGCGCCACGGCCCGGCTACCTTGACCCCGTGGTCGCCGAGATCGAGCGCGACACCGTCACGTTGGCCCGTCGCATCGCCGACCTGGCCACGGCGCGGCGCGCCGGCGTCCTCCGCGGCGCCTGGTGGAGCGACCGAGTCATGGACTGGGCGATGGAGCGGCCGGGATTCAAGACCCAGCTGTTCCGCTTCGTCGACGTCTTCCCGGCGCTGACGGGCGCGCCCGACGTCGCCCGCCACCTGTCCGAGTACTTCGACGGCGTCGACGCGCCCAAGGTCCTGGACCTGGGCATCGACCTCGCGGACCGGGTGCCCCTCGGTGCCCGCGTGGAGGCCCGGATCGCGCGCCGCAACATCATGCGCATGGCCCGGCAGTTCATCGTCGGGGACTCCGCCCGCGATGCGGTCGCCGGGCTGCACCAGCTGTGGCGGGCCGGCAGCGCGTACACCGTCGACGTGCTGGGCGAGAAGACCGTGGTCGGCACGGAGGCCGACCGATATGCAGCCCGCGTCGAGGAGCTGGTCGTGGCGCTCGACGACGCCGGCCGCCACTGGGCCCCCGACGACCACCTGGAGCGTGACGACCTCGGGCCGTTGCACCGCGTCAACGTCAGCGTGAAGCCCACGGCGCTGGCCACGCACTACGAGCCACTCTCGCGGGAGCCGGGACTGGCGTCCGCCAAGGAGCGCCTCCGGCCGATCCTCCGGCTGGCCCGGGAGCGGGGCGCCTTCGTCAACGTGGACATGGAGCACTACGACGCCAAGGACATGACGCTCCAGCTCTTCCGCGACCTGCTGTCGGAGGACGAGTTCGCCACCATGCCGGCCGGCATCGTCGTCCAGGCCTACCTGCGCGACAGCCGCGAGGACCTCGCCGGCCTGATCGCCTGGTCGGCACACCGCGCCGAGCCGATCACCGTGCGGCTGGTCAAGGGTGCCTACTGGGACGCCGAGATTGTCCACGCCCGGGCCGAGGGTTGGCCAGTGCCCGTGTACGAGGACAAGGCCGACACGGACGCCAACTACGAGCGTTGCGTCCGCCTCCTGCACGACCACCACGGGGAGGTGCGCGCCGCCTTCGGGTCCCACAACATCCGGTCCCTCGCCTACGCGATCACCTACGCGCGCCACAAGGGCATCCCCGACACCGGCTACGAGATCCAGATGCTCTACGGCATGGCCGAGCCGATGCACGAAGCCATTCGGCGCCTGGGCTTCCGGCTGCGGGTCTACGCGCCAGTGGGCGAGCTCGTGCCGGGGATGGCTTACCTGGTGCGGCGGCTGCTCGAGAACACGTCCAACGAGTCGTTCGTACGGCACCGCTTCGCCGAGGGCCGGGACCTCGATGAGTTGCTGGCGAGCCCGGGTCCCCGGGAGCTTCCGGTGTCGGCGCCAGGCGAGCGGCGCGCACCCACCGACCCCGCGGACCCCACCCCCTACGAGCCGGAGCCGGTTTCCGAGTGGCGGCGGCGTCCGGCACGCGACGCCATGTCGGCCGCCGTCCGCTCGGTGGCGGCCGGCGTCGGAGAGCAGGTGCCCGCCCTCATCGGGGGCGAGCGGGTGACCACCCCCAACTCGCTGGCGTCGGTCGATCCGGCGATGCCCGCCACGGTCGTCGCCAGTGCCGCCTCGTGCACGGCGGGGGACGTCGACGCCGCCGTGGCGATCGCGGCGCGGGCGGCGCACGACTGGCACCGGACACCCGCACGTGAACGCGCGGCCGTGCTGTTCCGGGCCGCTGACTGGATGCGGGTTCGGCGCTACGAGATCGCAGCCCTCGAGTGCTTCGAGGCCGGCAAGCCCTGGGACCAGGCCGACGCCGACGTCTGCGAGGCAATCGACTTCTGCGAGTACTACGCGCGGGAGATGCTCCGCCTCGACGGCGCGGCCGCCGACCTGGTGCAGTCACCGCCGGGGGAGACCAACCGCCTCGTCTACCAGGGCAAGGGCGTCACCGCGGTCATCGCGCCGTGGAACTTCCCCCTCGCCATCCCCACCGGCATGACCGTGGCCGCGCTGGTGGCGGGCAATCCCGTGATCCTCAAGCCGGCCGAGCAGGCGCCGGGGGTCGCGTGGCGCCTGATCGAGGCACTGGTGGCCGGGGGCGCACCCGCGGGCGTGGTGCAGTTCCTCCCGGGCCTGGGCGAGGTCGTCGGCGCCCGGTTGGTCGAGCATCCCGAGGTGGCGGTGATCGCGTTCACCGGGTCGCGGGCCGTCGGCCTGGCCATCAACCAGCAGGCCGCGGTGACCGTGCCCGGCCAGCGTCACGTGAAGCGGGTCATCGCCGAGATGGGAGGCAAGAACGCCCTGATCGTCGACGGCGACGCCGACCCCGACCAGGCCGTTCCGGGGGTCGTGGTGTCCGCGTTCGGCTATGCCGGGCAGAAGTGTTCCGCGGCGAGCCGGCTGATCGTCGTGGGTTCGATCCACGACCGGCTGGTGGAGCGCGTGGTCGGTGCCACCCGCGAACTGCTGGTCGGCCATCCCTCCCGTCCCGAGGTGCAGGTCGGTCCGGTGATCGACGAGGAGGCGCACAAGCGGGTCCTCCGCTGGGTCGAGGAGGCGCCGCAGCAGGGCCGCATCCTCGGCCAGCACGACGACGTGCCCGAGGAGGGCTACTTCGTGGCCCCCACCGTGGTCGAGGTCGACGACCCCGACGCCGCGATCGCCCGGGAGGAGATCTTCGGCCCGGTGCTCACGGTGCTCCGGGCGGACGACCTCGACGCCGCCATCGAGATCGCCAACCGGTCCGAGTACGCGCTCACCGCGGGCATCTACTCGCGCTCGCCGGCCAACATCGCGCGCGCGGCGGCCGAGCTGCGGGCCGGCAACGTCTACATCAATCGGCACATCACCGGTGCGGTCGTGGGCCGCCAGCCGTTCGGCGGCTTCGGCATGTCCGGGGTCGGCTCCAAGGCGGGCGGCCCGGACTACCTGCATCAGTTCCTCGACCCGCGGGTGATCACCGAGAACACGCTGCGCCAGGGCTTCACTCCCGAGACTGCCTGAGGAGCGGGTGGCAGCGGCGGTCAGCCTGCGTTCTGCTGCGCGTGGTCCTCGCTGTCGATCACGAGGTCGACCAGGGGGAGGACGCGGTGGCGCAGCTGCTCGGTGAGGGCGATCTGCGTCGTGCTGCGGTCGATGCCCTGCACCTCGAGGATGCGGCTGATGACGCACTGCAGGTGGTCGTTCGTGCGCGCCACGACGCGGCAGTGGAGGTCCCCGGGCCCAGTCACCGAATGGATCTCGAGCACCTCGGCGATCTCGCGCAGGTGCCTGGTGACGTCGTCGAGCCGACCCTGGGCGATCTCGAGGCTGACGAAGGCCAGCACCTCGTAGCCCATCGCGCGCAGGTCGAGGTCGGGGTCGAACCCGGAGATGATGCCGCGCTGCTGGAGCTTGTCGAGCCGTGCCTGCACCGTTCCGCGTGCGACACCGAGCTGGCGGGCCAGCTCCATGACCCCGGCGCGCGGCGTGTCGCACATGGCCCGGATCAGGCGGGCATCAAGGCCGTCCATCCCGGTGGGCAACATGAGCAATGTGTCTACCACACCAGCGCCGTCACTGGATGAATTGTCCAGCGTCTGACCGCTGAGTTGACGTCTTGACCCCCCTACGCGTTTCCTGGGTCGTGCAGTTCGACCACGTGGGTCGGCCCCAGGGGCGGCCCACCCAGGGGTGACTATGGCCACGACCGCGCTCCACCATGATCGCCAGGGAAACCCGATTGCACCACCCGTTATCGGCGGGATCGATCACGTCGAGTGGTGGGTGGGCAATGCGCGGGCGTTCGCCGGCCTGTTGACGTCGTCGTTCGGGTTCGAGGAGGTGGCGTACGCCGGGCCGGAGACCGGCCGCCGCGACCGCGTGTCGCACCTGCTGCAGCAGGGCCGGATCCGGTTCATCGTCACCGGCGCGCTCGGGCCCGAGTCGCCGATCGCCGAGCACGTCCGCACGCATGGCGACGGCGTCAAGGACATCTGCTTCCTGGTCGACGACGCCGAGGCCGCATTCGCCGCGGCGGTGGCGCGGGGCGCCCTGCCCGAACGGGAACCGAGGGTCGACACCGACGAGCTGGGGGGCATCCACCAGGCCGCCATCCGCACCTATGGCGAGACGGTCCATACCTTCCTCGACCGCTCCGCCTACACAGGGCCGTTCGCGCCACAGTTCGGTCCCCCCGTGCTGCCGACCCCCCGTGGCCTCCCGGTGGTGGGGTTGACCCGCTTCGACCACATCGTCGGCAACGTCGAGCTGGGGCACCTCGACCGCTGGGTCGACTACTACCGCGACGTGCTGGGCTTCGACCTGCTGGTCCACTTCGGCGACGACCAGATCTCGACCGAGTACTCGGCGCTCATGTCGACGGTGGTGTGGAACCACGACAAGGTCGTGCTCCCGATCAACGAGCCCGCCGAGGGCCGGCGTAAGAGCCAGATCGAGGAATACCTCGACTACTACCGGGCGCCCGGGGTCCAGCACCTGGCGCTGCACACACCCGACATCGTCCACGCCGTGAGGGCCATGCGGGATCGGGGCGTGCGTTTCCTCGATATCCCGCCCGAGTACTACGACGACGCCCGCTCGCGCATGGCCGGGATCGACCTGCCGTGGGCCGACCTGGCCGAGCTGGGGGTCATGGTCGACCGCGACGACGAGGGGTACCTGCTGCAGATCTTCACCGAGACGATCTGCGACCGGCCCACCGTGTTCTTCGAGATCATCCAGCGCGAGGGCGCGACCGGCTTCGGTGCCGGCAACTTCAAGGCCCTGTTCGAGGCGATCGAGCGCGCCCAGGCCGCCCGCGGCAACCTCTGATTGCGCGGCCCCGGCGCAGCGTCGACGCGCTGCGCGCCCGTGCCCGGCCCGCCAGGGCGGTGGTCAGTCGGGCTGGTCGGGGCCGGTGAGCCGCTGGACGACCACGATCGAGCCGTCGCCGTCGCCCAGCGCCAGTGGTTCCCCGGCGACGTCGGCCGAGGGAAAGCTGAACCCCAGCCTGGACGCCTCGATGGCGGCTTGCTCGACGGTCGCCTCGAGGTGCTCGACGGCGGCCTCGTGGTCCAGGCCGTCGGTCGCCCGCTCGAGGCGGGCGCGGGCCTGCGCCATGAAGGGTGCGAGCTCTGCGGGCAGCGGATCGGGGGTTGTCTCGGCCAGTGGGGGATCTCCTGGTAGGACCGGTTCGTAGAGGCTATCGGCAGGATCCGGGACCTGCCCGCGGAGACGCCGAACGGCCTCGCAGGCGGGTGGGCGGGTGGCACCGGTGTGGTAGCTTCTTCGTTCCGCCGGGCCGTTAGCTCAGTTGGCTAGAGCACTTGCATGACGCGCAAGGGGTCGGGGGTTCGAGTCCCTCACGGCCCACCCGGAAGCCCTGGTCAGAGTAGGTCTCTGGCTGGGGCTGCTTCGCGAATCACCCGAACGTAGCCGGTTTGAGCGTAGCCATTTGAGCAGGGGCTACGTCGGGGAGGTTCGACGGTGGCACGACGGTCACGTGCGTCCCGAGATCGGCAAGCTCTGGGTCGACCGGACGACGACCGAGCGCCTCGAGGGGGGTGTTCCGGCAGATGGTCGCGGCAGGCTACGCCACCAGCACGATCCACCACACGTGGCTCTACTCAACCAGGCGTGCCTGCACGCGCTCCGGCAGCGCCGTACGAAGCAGAACCCGGCGGCCGACGTGCTGCTGCCCGAGGCACGAGCGCCCAAGACGCGCAAGTCGTTCACGA
>JBKOUY010000081.1:0-37105 GCA_046723645.1 Actinomycetota bacterium
CATGACCGCCACCGAGATGCAGTCCGACCTCCTGGAGGTGGGGGCGCTCCGGTCCGCGCTGCACACGCACGCCCGGCCCCACCGGCCCGGTGCCCTCTCGGCCTCGCTCAGCTTCGCCTGGCGGGCGTTGCTCAAGATCAAGCACGTCCCGATGCAGCTGTTCGACGTGACGGTGTTCCCCATCATGTTCGTGCTGCTGTTCACCTATCTGTTCGGTGGCGCACTGGCCGGCTCGCCGCGTGAGTACCTGCAGGAGCTCCTGCCGGGGATCCTGGTCCTGACCGTGGCCTGGATCACCGTCTACACGGGGATGGGGCTCAACACCGACATCAGCAAGGGCGTGTTCGACCGGTTTCGGTCGCTGCCGATCTGGCGGCCCGCGCTGTTGGTGGGCATGCTCCTCGCCGACATCGTCCGCTACACGATCGCGATCGCGATCATGCTCGTCCTCGGCTTCGCCCTGGGCTTCCGGCCCGATGGCGGGCCCGTCGGGGTGGCGGCGGCCGTGGCCCTGCTCCTGCTGTTCTCCTTCAGCCTGTCGTGGATCTGGACCCTGCTGGGCCTGCGGATGCAGACGCCCGAGGCCGTGATGCAGGCGAGCATGACCGTGATGTTCCCGCTCACCTTCGCCAGCAACGTCTACGTCGACCCGTCGACGATGCCCGGCTGGGTGCAGGCGTTCGTCAACAACAACCCCATCACGCACCTCACGACCGCCGCCCGCGGCCTGATGCACGGCACGCCGGGCTACTGGGACCAGATCGGCTGGGTCCTCCTGTGGAGCGCCGTGCTGGTGGCGATCTTCGCCCCGCTCACCATGCGCCTCTACAACCGCGAGAGGTAGTTCGCTCGTAGGGGCGGTCGCGGCGGGCCGCCCCTACGACGCCCCTACGACGCCATGGGCTAGGTAGAACGACCGAGGAAGGCCTGCGCCCGGGTTGGGTAGTTCGCCCGATGCGGCCCGTTCGGATGTGCCCGTACGGTCCCTCCAGCGAAGCGGAGGGCGAAACGATGGTTGCTTTGACGGACACGACATCGGCATCGGGTCAGCGACTACTCGATGCGGTGGCGGGGTTGGCGCCGGTCATCGCGGCGCGCGCCGACGAGATCGAGGCCGCGCGGCGCCTGCCGCCGGACCTGGTCACCGAGCTGACGGCGGCGGGTTGCTTCGGGATGCTGCGCCCGCCGAGCCACGGCGGGTCGGGCCTCGACCTGGCCACGTCGATGCGGGTGACAGAGGACCTGAGCCGGGCCGACGCCTCGGTGGGCTGGACCGTCGCGATCGGCGCAGGTTGCTGGCTTGACGTGGTGGGGTTACCGAGGTCGACGTTCGACGCCGCCTTCGCCGAGGATCCGGACGCGAAGCTCGGCGGCGGCATCGCTCCCGCGGGCGTCGCGGTGCCGGCCGACGGCGGCTACCGGGTGACCGGACGATGGGGCTTCGTCAGTGGCTGCCAGCACTGCGACTGGATCTACGGCAACTGCATCGAGGAAGGCGCCACGGGGAACGGCACCATACCGCCCCTGCGCGTCGCGCTGTTCCGTGCCGGCGAGGTCGAAATCGAGGACACGTGGTCGGTGTCGGGGCTGTGCGGCACCGGCAGCCACGACGTGGTGGCCGAGGACGTCTTCGTGCCCGCCGAACGAACCTTCGCACTGCTGTCGGCTGAGCCCTGCGTCGACGGTCCGCTGGTGCGTATCCCGCTGCCGTCGCCGTACGTGCTCCAGATGGCGAGCGGGGCACTGGGCATCGCGCAGGGTGCACTCGACGACATCCTCGCGTTGGCGACCGACAAGGTGCCGCTGTTCGCCGGGGCGTCCCTGGCTGCGAACCCACTGTTCCAGAATCAGCTCGGCGAGGCGGACGCCCGGCTCCGGGCGGCCCGCGCGCTCGTCTACGCCGAGGCCGGCGAGGTCTGGGCGAGGGCGCTCACCGGCGACCCGTTTCCGCCCGAGCGCCGCGCCCGGATCCGTGCGGCTGGCGTGTGGGCGGCCGACACCGCGGCGGCCGTCGTCGACATGGCGTACCGCGCCGGGGGAGGCAGCTCGTTGTATAGGTCCAGTCCGCTGCAGCGCCGGTTCCGCGACGTCCACGCGCTGACCCAGCACTTCCTGGTCAAGCTCGACTCGCTGACGACCGTCGGCGCCGTGCTGGCAGGCCAGGACGTCGACACCACGTTCCTGTAAAGACAAAGAGCGGCGCCGCCTACGACGCCGCCTGGCCCGTCAGCTTGCGGTTCTTGACCTGGGCCCTGACGTAGTCGCGGTTCATGTAGGCGATGAAGTCGATCGAGATCTCCTTCGGGCAGGCCTCCTGGCACTCCGCGTGGTTGGTGCAGGAGCCGAAGTACGCCTCCATCGTGTCGACCATCGCCTTGGTGCGGGCGTAGCGCTCGGCCTGGCCCTGGGGCAGCAGGTTGAGGTGCTGGATCTTCGCCGCCGTGAACAGCTGCGCGGCCGAGTTGGGGCAGGCGGCGACGCACGCGCCGCAGGCGATGCACGCGGCGGCGTCCATGGCGGCGTCGGCGGCCTCCTTGGGCACAAGGATGAGGTTGG
Source organism: Actinomycetota bacterium (assembly GCA_046723645.1). Lineage (GTDB taxonomy): Bacteria > Actinomycetota > Acidimicrobiia > Acidimicrobiales > VFJN01 > DASQUK01. The sequence continues at coordinate 2,557 of JBKOUY010000081.1, forward strand.
CGTCGGGGGCGGCGCCGGTCGGCGCGGTGATGTAGCCGCCGGCCTCGACGATCCGGTCGAACGCCTGCCGGTCGACGATCAGGTCGCGCAGCACCGGGAACGCGCGCGCCCGCCACGGCTCGATGAACAGCTCGTCGCCCTCGGCGAAGCGGCGCATGTGGAGCTGGCACGTGGCCGTGCCCTTCTGCGGGCCGTGCGCCTGGCCGTTGATCATCATCCCGCAGCTGCCGCAGATGCCCTCGCGGCAGTCGTGCTCGAAGGCGATCGGGTCCTCCCCCTTGGCGATGAGCCGCTCGTTCACGATGTCGAGCATCTCCAGGAAGGACATGTCGGGGCTGATGTCCCTGGCCTCGTCGACGTAGGTGACCATCCGCCCCGGTTCGTCGGGACCGGCTTGCCGCCAGACATGCAGGGTCAGATCCATGTGGAGGTGCTCCCGAACTACTTGTACGACCGCTGGGTCAGCTTGACGTACTCGAACTCGAGCGGCTCCCGGTGCAGCGCAGGCTCGTTGCCCTTACCGGTCCACTCCCAGGCGCCGACGTAGGCGAAGTGTTCGTCGTCCCGCAGGGCCTCACCGTCCTCCGTCTGGCTCTCCTCGCGGAAGTGCCCGCCGGCCGACTCCTCGCGGTGGAGCGCATCCCGCACCATCAGCTCGCCGAGCTCGAAGAAGTCGGCGACGCGGGTCGCCTTCTCCAGCGACTGGTTGAGCGCCGGGCCACCCAGCACGCGCACGTCCTTCCAGAACTCCTCGCGCAGGGCCGGGATCTCCGACAGGGCCTTCTCGAGCCCGGAGCGGTTGCGGGCCATGCCGCAGTAGTCCCACATGATCTTGCCCAGCTCGCGGTGGTAGTGGTCGACGGAGTGGGTGCCGTTGATCGACAGGAGCCGCGCCACCGTGTCGCCCACCGAGCGCTCGGCGTCCGCGAAGGCCGGGTCGTCGGTCGGCACGGTCGGCTCGCCCAGCAATGCGGCGAGGTAGTTGGCGAGCGTGTAGCTGATGATGAAGTAGCCGTCCGCCAGGCCCTGCATGAGCGCCGATGCCCCGAGGCGGTTGGCGCCGTGGTCCGAGAAGTTGGCCTCGCCGAGGACGAAGAGGCCGGGCACGTTGGACATGAGCTGGTAGTCCACCCACAGCCCGCCCATCGTGTAGTGCACCGCCGGGTAGATGCGCATCGGCACCCGATAGGGGTCCTCGTCGGTGATGCGCTCGTACATGTCGAAGAGGTTGCCGTAGCGCTCGCGGATGGTGCCCTCGCCGAGCCGGCCGATGGCCTCGGAGAAGTCGAGGTAGACGCCGTTGCGCAGGGGTCCCACGCCCCGAGCGTGGTCGACGACCGCCTTGGCGTTGCGGGAGGCGACGTCTCGGGGGACCAGGTTGCCGAAGGCGGGGTACTTGCGCTCGAGGTAGTAGTCGCGGTCGGGCTCCGGGATCTGGTCGGGCGGCCGCGTGTCCTCGGGGTCCGTGGGCACCCAGATGCGCCCGTCGTTGCGCAGCGACTCGGACATCAGCGTGAGCTTGGACTGGAACTCGTCGCTGGCCGGGATGCACGTGGGGTGGATCTGCGTGTAGCAGGGGTTGGCGAACAGCGCTCCGCGCCGGTGGGCCCGCCAGATGGCCGTGGCGTTGGAGTACTTGGCGTTGGTCGACAGGTAGAAGACGTTGCCGTAACCGCCGGTGCAGAGCACCACGGCGTGCGCCGAATGTGACGTGACCTGCCCCGTGACCATGTCGCGCACGACGATGCCGACGGCCCGTCCGTTACGCACGACGAGGTCGAGCATCTCGCTGCGCGTGTGCAGCTTCACGGTGCCGAGGTGGACCTGGTGCATCATCTGCTGGTACGCGCCGAGCAGCAGCTGCTGGCCCGTCTGGCCCCGCGCATAGAAGGTGCGGGAGACCTGGGCACCGCCGAAGCTGCGGTTGTCGAGCAGCCCGCCGTACTCCCGGGCGAAGGGCACGCCCTGCGCCACGCACTGGTCGATGATGTCGACGGACAACTCGGCCAGCCGGTACACGTTGGACTCGCGGCTGCGGAAGTCGCCGCCCTTGATCGTGTCGTAGAACAGCCGCTCGATCGAGTCGCCGTCGCCCTTGTAGTTCTTGGCGGCGTTGATGCCGCCCTGGGCGGCGATGGAGTGCGCCCGCCGCGGGCTGTCGTGGTAGGTGAAGACCTTGACGTTGTACCCCTGCTCGCCGAGGGTGGCGGCGGCGGAGGCGCCCGCCAGTCCACTGCCGACGATGATCACGTCGAACCTGCGTCGGTTGTGGGGCGCCACTAGCTTCATGTCGAACCGGTGGTGGGTCCAGCGGTCCTCGAGAGGGCCCTCGGGCTCGCGGCTGCTGAGGTCGCCGATCATTCCGACCAGATGGCTCCCGCTCGTGCTGGCTGCGCCAGCGGGCCGCTCGGGCCCCGGCCGAGCCCCTGCTCGGCCTCACGGGTGTACAGCTCGCAGGTCTCGATGGTGTTGCCCGACACCCGGCAGTCGGGGTTGTCGTCGGCGCTCACGGCGCCGGTCAAGACCGCGATGGGGAAGCTGAGATTGCCGAGCATCACGATGCCGGCGAACGTCCCGGCGAAGCCGCGGCGCCACGAGTTCCACTTGGGGTTGTTGAGCCCGAGGCTCTGGAACATCGACCACGCCCCGTGGAACAGGTGCACGCCCAGGGCGACGTTGGCGACGATGTAGATGGCCGAGCTCCAGGGCCGCTCGAAGCTGGCGACGAGGTTGCGGTAGACGTCGCCGCGGACGAAGCCGGGGTTGGCCGGACCCCAGGTCAGGTCGGAGAGGTGCCAGACGAGGAACAGCAGGATCACCACGCCCGTCCAGCGCATGGAGCGGCTGGCGGCGTTGGCAGCCTGCCAATCCCGCGGCGCGACGTAACGCCCCTCGGCATGGGCCCGCCGGTTCATCAGCGTGAGGCTGGCGGCGGCGTGGATGTGGAACACGAAGGCGACGATCAGCCCGATCCGGAGGAGCCACAGCGTCCACGTGCGGGGAAGGATCGGCACCAGCAGCTCGCGCAGGAACTCGCTGTAGTGGTTGAAGTCCTGGGCGCCGAAGTACAGCTTGAGGTTCCCGAACATGTGGGCGAACACGTAGGCCATGAGCGCGATGCCCGTGAGCGCCATCACCCACTTCTTGCCGACCGCCGACCGGTAGAACTCGACCGGCCACGGCGCCGGGCGCCGGGGGCGGCGGTTCACGGGGGCGACGCGGGGTCGCTCCATGGTCTGCATCCTCGATCAGCCTCCGGGACACGCCTGAACATGCCTGAACCGAAATCTGGCGTGACCGTACTCCTCCCACTTTGGCCGATGGCAATTGCCATTCCTCAACGCTGCGGGCGATTGCCCGCGTGACATCGGTCAATGACGAACGGCACCTGACGCCTGCGTCATGTGCGACGGAAGCGCGTGGCCGCAGGGCGCATCGTCGCCCTTGCCGGGTGGTGGACATCCGGCGGAGGAGGACGAACCAATGTCGTACTTCAGCAATCGGGCACTGCGTTGGGCGGCACCGGTCGCCCTCGTGGGGGCCCTTGGACTCGCCGCCTGCGGCAACGGGGATGACACCGAACCGATCAGGGTCGCGGCCCCCAGCGTCGCGGGCGTCGGCAGCGACCAGCACCTCACCAACAAGGCCGAGGAGCTCGCCGCGGAGCAGCGGGCGTTCCGGGCCGCGAGCGCCAGCGCCGGCAGCGATCAGCACCTGAACAACAAGGCTGCCGAGATCGCCAGCCAGCGGGCGAACAGGGCCTGGTCGGCCCGGATGACGGGCCAGGCGGAGCAGATCCGGCGCGCCGAGGCGGCACGCATCGCGGTGCAAGCCGAGCAGTTCGAGCGGTCGGCGCACCTCGAGGGCCAGGCGAACACCTACGGCACCGACGTGCCCACGAACTCCGACGCCGACCTGCCGAACGCGTTCGAGGCGGGCAACCGGGCGGCCCAGGCGGCCCAGGCTGAGGCGTACGTCGACCAACTGCAGGATCGGGCCGACAGCAACCGTCAGATCCTTCCCGGCTGGCATCACGTGCCGTCGCAATAGGGACCAGCGAAGCTCCGGCTCCAGCGTCAGACCGCCCGGCCGCTCCGGCCGGGCGGTTTCGCGCGCTCTCCGCCGGCAATCCGAGCCGCGACCGACCGCGGCGGGCGGTCGCTGGTGGGTGACGTTTGACCATGACGAAGGACACCTGACGCCTGCGTCATGTGTGACGGAAGCCGGCGGCCCGAGGGCGCATCGTTGCCCTTGCCGGGTGGCGGACATCCGGCGAGGAGGACAGACCAATGTCGTACTTCAGCAATCGGGCACTGCGTTGGGCGGCACCGGTCGCCCTCGTGGGAGCTCTTGGACTCGCCGCCTGCGGCAACGACGACACCGAGGCCGTCAGGGTCGCGGCGCCCAGCGTCGCAGGGTTCGGCAGCGACCAGCACCTCAACAACATGTCCGAGGAGCTCGCTCGGGTGTCGGCCAGCGCCGGCAGCGACCAGCACCTCAACAACAGGGCTACGGAGCTCAGCCGCGAGCAGCGGTCCTACCAGGCTGCGAGCGCCAGGCTCACGGCCCAGGCCGAGCAGTACGAGCGTGCAGTCAAGGCCGGCAACCAGGCGGCTCTTAGGGCCCAGGGTGAGTCGTACGTGCAGCAGCAGAAGGACCGGGCCGAGAGCGTCTCGGGCACCCGGGCCGTCCAGATGACCAAGTCCCCCGCGTACGTGTGGGAGCTACAGCATCGGGTCGACACCAGCTCGAACGGCAACGACTCCTACGACGACGACTTCCTGCCCGGCAGCCATCACGTGCCGACGCGGTGACCGTCAGCGGGCGATCGTCGATCGGTAGTGGTTGACGATCACGTCCTGGCGGGACAGGTGGAGCCCGAGGTCGAGGCGGAGCGGGCCGTCGGCCTCGGGCACCACCGTCTGGAGGGTCCCGACCCGGACGCATGAATCGGCGGGGACGTTTCCGATCCAGCTCCAGTCGTGATGACCGCCCGGCCATTCGAGCCGGGCGGTCACGCGCGCGTCGTCGACCGCCACGCGGAGGTCGGAGACGACGTGCACATCGAGCGCCAATGCGTCGGCCGGCGCGACGGTCTCCGGCAACCGGTCGGCGACGACGATCACCGGGCAGCAGGCCTCGCGCAGGGCGTCGTATCCGAGCTTGGGCCGCCGCTCGTGGTCGAGCACCGACCACGTGACCCCGGGATGGCCGTCGGCGAGGCAGAACTGGGCGAACCCGCCGGCGGGCCGGTACTTGAGCCGCCGCAGCGTCTCGACATGCCGCCGGATCAACTCGGCCTGGTAGCGCTGGGTGGCGCTGCGCCAGTCGTCGAAGCTGTCGAACGCAGCAGGCGGCACGTAGCGATCGAACCTGGACTTCTGGAGGTTGTGGCGCTCGCCCAGCCGGGCCCAGTCGAGGTGGGGCCAGCGGTCGGGCTCGCAGAATGCGGCGCCGTCACCGCTGGGGTCCGCTGCGGGCACGGCCTGGGCGCCGAACTCGCTCACGAATCGCACCATCCGCGGCAACGTGCGGGCGAAGCCCGGTAGCTCGCGCTCGTCGCCCCAGTACCACCCGAAGTAGAGGTGGCTGTCGGTGCCGTCGAACTGCGGCGGATGCGGCGCCACGCCGGAGTGGGCCACGACCGGACGGGTCCCATCGGCCTTCTCGAGTGCCCGCTTGATCGATGCGTCGAGCACGGTCTTGTTCCAGGTCGGCAGCTGCTGGGCACGCAGCACCCGGATAGCGGTGCGCCACGCGGCGGCGCCGGTGCCACCGGCGGCGTCGGGGTCGATGGCCATCGGCTCGTTGTGGCCACACCACACGGCGATCGAGGGGTGGTGCCCCAGGAGGTCCACGGCCTCGCGCGCCTGGCGCACGGCCGGACGGCGCACTCCCGCGGCGTAGCCCCACTGGAGGGGCATGTCCTGCCACAGCAGGAGCCCCCGCTCGTCCGCGGCGTCGTACAGCTCGGGACGCGAGACATGGGCATGTACCCGCAGCAGGTCCAGCCCCGCGTCCAGGGCCCATCCGACGTCGGCCCGCAACTCGTCGGGCGACGCCTCCGCCAGCGCCATCCGTGTCGGTCCCTGGTTGGCGCCCTTCAGGAACAGCCGCTCGCCGTTCACGGAGCACGTCCAGTTCCGCATCCGGACCGACCGCAGCCCGGTCCGCAACCGCCGGACGTCGCTCCGGATTCCTGCCGCGGAATTGGCTGCCCCGGCCACCGTTTCCGCGGCAGGAACGTCGACGGCGACCGTCACGTCGTGGAGGACCGGATCGCCAAGGGCCCGCGGCCACCACAGCTCGGGCCGCTCGACCGTGACCGTCCACTCCAGCTCGTTGGCGCCGGCGGCGAGCGTCTGGGTCAGCTCGTGGTCGAGGGTGCCCAGCTCGGTGCGGACGCATACCGCCCGCCGGGAATCGCTGTCGAGCGTCGCCCGGAAGGCGACCACCGCACGGTTGGCCGTCGCCTCGCGGCAGAGCACGCGGAGGCGGGAGATCCTCACCGGCCCGGTCTCGGAGATGCGCACCGGTCGCCAGATGCCACCGGGGTTCCACGCCGGGTCGAGGCAATCCCAGTGCTGGAAGACGCCCGTGAGGTTTCGCTTGGCGGTCTTGGCCCGCTCGGGGGCGCATGTCACCTCCACGGCGAGCACGTGCTCGACCCGGCCACCGAGCTGGTGGGTCACCTCGAACGTGTGAGGCACGAAGTAGCCCTCGGTGTCGCCGAGGTAGCCGCCGTCGAGCCACACGTCGCCCTGGTAGAAGAGGCCGTCGAAGGTCAGCCAGGCTCGGCGGCCGTCATCGGGCCTGCGCGCCTCGAACCGGCAGCGGTGCAACAGCGGGCCGTCGCTGTCGGCGAAGGCCGCGGTCGACCGCCAGTGGCAGGGCACCATGATCGGCTCCCAGGCGCCGTCGTCGAAGTCGTCGCCATGGTAGAGGCGCCGCAGGTCGTCGTCGGCGATCGCCGCACGCCAGCCGTCGCTCAGGTGCATGGTGGGAGGAGGCTAATCCCCGGCCTTCTCGGCCTCCTCGGCCTTCTCGGCCTCCTCGGCCTTCTCGGCCTCCTCGGGCTCGCCGGCGTGGTGGGAGCGCACCGACCCGGTGATGCGCCAGCCCACCTCGATGACGAACCCCCCGGCGGCGGCGATGCCGATCGCCGACAGGACGAGCTCGGTGCGCGGCGGGTTCAGCGCGAAGAAGTCCTGCAACCCCGGCACCGCCATGATGACCGCAAAGGCCGCCGCCATCGACAAGACCAGCCCCGCCCGCCACGGGTTGGCGGGCCGGGCGAGGATGGCAAGCACCCACAGGGTCACGAGGAACAGCGTGATCGTGGCCGTCGTGCGGGCCTCGGTCTGGCTGACGCCGCTCTCCGAACGCGCCAGCGCGTAGGCCGCGATCGTGCAGGCGGCCGCGACGGTGCCGGCGGGCACCGCGAACCGCAGGACCCGCTCGACGAACCCCGGCCTGGCGCGCTGCGCGTTCGGGGCCAGCGCCAGGAAGAACGCGGGGATGCCGATGGTCAGGCTGCTCACGATCGTCAGGTGACGGGGGAGGAAGGGGAACGGCACCCGGGCCACGCCGACGATCAGCGCCAGCAGGGCGGCGTAGACGGTCTTGGTCAGGAACAGGTTGGCGACGCGCTCGACGTTGGCGATGACCCGCCGGCCCTCGCCCAGAACGGGCGGCAGGCTGCCGAATTCGGAATCCAGCAGGACGACGGGTGCCACCGCGCGGCTGACCGGCGCCCCGGTCCCCATGGCCACGCCGAGGTCGGCCTCCTTGAGCGCCAGCACGTCGTTCACTCCGTCGCCGGTCATGGCGACCGTGTGCCCGCGCGCCTGCAACGCCCGCACCATCGCCTGCTTCTGCTGCGGCCCGACTCGACCGAACACGCCGGTCCGCTCCATCACGTCGGCCAGCTCGTCGGGGTCGTCGGGGAGGTCCCGGGCGTCGCGGGGCGGCTCGGTGCTGTCGAGGCCGACCCGGGCGGCCACGGCTCCAACGGTCCGCGGGTCGTCGCCCGAGACGACCTTGACGGTCACGTCCTGCGAGGCGAAGTACTCGAGCGTGGAGCGGGCGTTCTCGCGGACGCGCTCCTCGATCACCACCAGCGCCACCGGGTCGCCGGTCGGTGGGCCGTCGCCCCTGGGCTCTCCCGTGGTCCGGGCCAGCAACAGCACGCGGCGGCCCTTGCGGGTCTCCTGGTCCACCAGCTCTGCGGTCCGGTCGCGCTCGCCGTCGACCTCGGGCCCGTCGCCGCTGGCGGCCTCCAGGAGCACATTGGGGGCGCCGATCACCCAGTCGCCGTGCCCGTCGAAGCCGCTCCCCGAGAAGCGCCTGGCGGACGAGAACGCGGCGCGCCACGTCGGGGTCCAGCCGGGCGACGGGTAGTGCTCGGCCAGCGCCCGCATGCTGGCGTTGGGCTCCGGGTCGGCGGCCGCCAGGGCGCCGAGGGCGGACTCGGCTTCACGGGCACCGGCCCCGTCGAGGGTGTGGAGGTCGGCGACCTCGAGGCCCAGCTCCGTGAGCGTGCCAGTCTTGTCGGTGCACACGATGTCGACCCGGGCCAGGCCCTCGATGGCGGCGAGCTCCTGGACGAGCACCTGTCGGCGGCCGAGCCGGAGCACGCCGGCAGTGAAGGCGATGCTGGTCAGCAGCACCAGGCCCTCGGGGATCATGGCGCCGACGCCGGCCACCGTGCCGCGGATGGCGTCGCCGACCGAGTCGTCGGTCGACTCGGCGAGCTGGCTGAAGATCAGCAGGATTGCGGTGGGGATGATGAGCCACGTCACCAGGCGGAGGATCTGATCGGTGCCCCGCCGCAGCTCGGAACGCACCAGCGAGAACCGGCGCGCCTCCGCCGACAGCTGGTTGGCGTAGGATTCGGCGCCGATGCGGTCGGCCCGGTACCAGCCCTGGCCGGCGGTCACGAAGCTGCCCGACAGCACCTCCTCGCCGGGCGCCTTGGCCTCGGGCAGCGACTCGCCCGACAGCAGCGACTCGTCGACCTCGAGGGCGTCGGCGGACAGCACCTCGCCGTCGGCAACGATCTGGGTGCCCTGCCCCAGCTCGACCACGTCGCCGTCGACCACCTCCTCCAGGGGGATCTCGCGGCGCGCGCCATCGCGCGCCACGGTGACCGCGGGGACGGTGAGCAGCGACAGGCGGTCCAGGGTCCGCTTGGCCCGCCACTCCTGGTAGATGCCGATGCCGGTGTTGGTGACGAGCACCACGCCGAACAGGGCGTCCTGCAGGGGGCCGATCGTCAGGATGACGACGAGCAGGGCACCGAGGATGGCGTTGAAGCGGGTGAAGACGTTGGCCCGCACGATGGCCCACAGCGAGCGGCTGGTCCCGCCCGGCGCCCGATTGACCCGGCCGCTCTCGACGCGCTCCGCGACCTCTGCGTCGGTCAACCCCCGGGGGACAGGAGCGGTGTCGACGGTCTGCTGCACGTGGTCCTCCTGTGTCGCAGAGTACCGAGGGAACCACGGGCAGAGGGGCGGTGTAGGACCGGTATGCGAACCAGGATGTGGGTGGCAGCCGGCGCGTGCGGGATGGCGTTGGCGGGCGCGGTGGCTTTGGCCGGACCGGCGTGGGCCAAGGGGATCGAGTCGGCGACCATCAGCGGCCCCGGCCTCGACCACCCGTTGGACGTCACGCCCCCAAGTGGTGACGGCGGCACGTTGGCCAACCTGACCGGGTTCTGGGACGTCATGCCCGGCCAGCCGCGGCCGCCGACGTTCACGAAACAGGAGCCGCCCGGACAACTCGGGCCGCGGTACACAATCACCTGGCGCCTCATGACCGGGCCCGAGGAGACCACCGCGATCCGCCAGGACCTCTACCCCGACGCCGCCGGCGGTCCGCTGGTCCACACCGCCGCCGGCCAGCGCATCTTCGAGGGAGCGACCGTCGGCGGTTGGTACGCGGCGCCCCCGGAGCTGCGCGACCTGCTGGGCTCCCTCGGTGTGCCGGCGGCAGACCCCGGGCCTGCGAAGGCCGCGAAGGCGTCGGCGGCAACGCCCGAGGGCGCCGCGGCCTCTTCGGGCGGTTCGCCGTGGCCGGCCGTGATCATCGCGGGGGCGGCCGTGGCGGCGTTGGCGGGTGCGGGCGGGGCGGTCGCCATCCACCGGGCCCGGCGCCGCGAGCGGGTGGCCCCGATCCCGCTCTGACGCAACGATGCGGTGGTGGGCCGGCCACCCGACGACCGGGAGCTCGCACGACGGGCGAAGGAGGGTGACGTGGACGCGTACGCCTCGCTGCTCCGCATGCACGAGGGTCCGGCCCGCCGGCTGGCGCTCGTGGTGTGCGGTTCCGCAGGCGAGGCCGACGAGGCCGTGCAGGACGGCTTCGTCAAGGCGTGGTACGGGCTCGCCGGCTTCCGCGAGGGCGCAACCTTCCGGCCGTGGCTCCTGCGCATCGTGGCCAACGAGGCCCGCAACCTGCGCCGGTCGGCAGGCCGGCGGGCGGGCTACGAGCTGCGGTTCGCCGAGGACCGGGCCTCGGGCGGGGCGGCCCCCTCGCCCGAGGCTGCGGTCCTCGCGGCCGACCGCCGGCGGACGGTCGGTGCGGCGCTGGCCGGGCTGCCCACGCCGCAGCGGGACGTGGTGGCGTGCCGCTACCTCGTCGGGCTCGACGAGGCCGAGACCGCGGCGGTGCTGGGCCTGCCGCGGGGGACGGTGAAGTCGCGCGCGGCGCGGGGCCTGTCCCGGCTGCGCGACCTGCTGCCCGAGCGCATCGAGATCGGCGGGACCGGCGATGCCTGACCTGGTCGACGACCTCCGCGAGCTGGGCCAGTGGCTCGACCTCCCGCCGGGCGATCCGGTCGCGGCCGCCGTCGACCGCCTCCGAGCCGACGGCGGGGGGCTAGACGCGTTCTCGCGCCAAGAATGGTCGTCCCGGCGACCATTTCGGGCGCGAGAACGTGTGCTTTGGGCCGCAGCGGCCGCCCTGCTGGTGGCGCTGGCGGCCACCCTGGCGGCACCCGGTCCCCGCCACGCCGTCGCCCGCTGGCTCGGGATCGGGAGCGTCACCGTCACCTACACGGACCGGGTCCCCGCCGGGGTGGGCCGCACCTACGACCTCGGGGCCCCGACCTCGGTGGCGCGGGCGATCCGGCGCGCGGATGCGGCCGGCTGGCGCCTGGCGGCACCGACCGCCGCCGGCGACCCGGATCGGGCCTTCGTCGGCCTGCCCGCCGGGGCGGTCAACCTGGTGTGGGCGCCGTCCGCGGAGCTGCCGGAGATCGCCGATTCGGGCATCGGCCTGCTGCTCACGGCAATGCCGGGGACGACTGATGCCGGTGGGATGTCGAAGCAGGCGACGGGCAGCACGACCATCCAGCTGGTACGGGTGGGGGACGAGGCGGCCTACTGGATCGCCGGCCAACCCCACGAGGTCGTCCTCACCGACGCCCAGGGCGACATCGTCCACGACAGCTCCCGGCTGGCGGGCAACACGCTGATCTGGACCGACGGCGACGTCACCTACCGCCTCGAGTCGGCGCTCGACCGGGACGAGGCGGTCGCGCTCGCGTCGACGCTGCGGCGGCTCACCTGACCCGCGGATCGCTGCGCACCGGCCCGGCGGTAGGTTGGCGGCCATGTCGGACTCCCCCCGTCCCTCCACCTTGGGAGAGCTCCGGGCCTCGGGCTGGCGCTCGGTTCCGGTCAAGAACGAGATCCGCCGCAACGCCGTGCGCCGCATCGCCGCCGGTGAGCAGCTCATCCCGTCGGTGATCGGCTACGACGAGACGGTCCTCCCCCAGCTCGAGAACGCCGTGCTGGCGGGCCACGACATCATCTTCCTGGGCGAGCGGGGCCAGGCGAAGACCCGCATGATCCGCACCCTGGTCGAGCTGCTCGACGAGTGGATCCCGATCGTCGCCGGCAGCGAGATCAACGACGATCCCGAGAGCCCCGTGTCGCGCTACGCACGCGACCTGGTCACCGAGCACGGCGACGCCACGCCGGTCCAGTGGGTCCACCGCGACCACCGCTTCGGCGAGAAGCTGGCGACCCCCGACACGTCGATGGCCGACCTCATCGGTGAGGTCGACCCGATCAAGGTGGCCGAGGGTCGCTACCTGTCCGACGAGCTGACCATCCACTACGGCCTGGTGCCGCGGACCAACCGGGGCATATTCGCCATCAACGAGCTGCCGGACCTGGCCGAGCGGATCCAGGTCGGCCTGCTCAACGTGCTGGAGGAGCGGGACGTCCAGGTGCGCGGCTACAAGATTCGCCTGCCCCTCGACGTCATGCTGGTGGCCTCCGCCAACCCGGAGGACTACACGAACCGGGGTCGGATCATCACGCCGCTGAAGGACCGGTTCGGCAGCCAGATCCGCACGCACTACCCGCTCGACGTCGAGACCGAGGTGGCCATCGCCGCCCAGGAGGCGCGGCCGTTCGACGTCGAGGGCGTCCGGGTCTCGGTGCCGCCTTACATGACCGAGATCGTCGCCACGCTGAGCCACCTGGCCCGCGACAGCGCCCACATCAACCAGCGCTCGGGCGTGTCGGTGCGGCTCACGGTTTCCAACAGCGAGGTGCTGGTTGCCAACGCCACCCGGCGCGCCCTGCGCCACGGCGAGCGCGAGGTCAGCCCCCGCGTGAGCGACCTCAACGCACTGGCGGCGTCGACGATGGGCAAGGTCGAGATCGAGACGCTCGACGAGGGCCGCGACGAGCAGATCGCCGAGCACCTGCTGCGGTCGGCGGTGCTCACGGTGTTCAAGCGCCGGGTCAACCCGGGCCAGCTGCGCGACGTGGTGGTTTCGTTCGACGACGGCGCCGTCGTCCACACGGGCGAGGACGTGGCGTCCGCCGACCTCGCCCACCTGGTCGAGGACGTCCCCGCGCTGCGCGAGTCGGTCGCCGAGCTCACGGGGGGCGACGAGAGCCCGGCCGCCGTGGCCAGCGCCGTCGAGCTGGTGCTCGAGGGCCTGCACCTTTCCAAGCGGCTCAACAAGGACGCGGTCGACGGCCGCGCCACGTACCGCTCACGGAGCTGAACCCAGTCTGTGAAGAAGATTTCGGGCCATGGCCCGAAATCTTCAGAGAGCGGTCGGCAGCGACCCGAGGGCGTCCTTCGGCGCGCGATCCCGGTCTAACAGGCCGAGCCGGGCATCGAACCCTCGGTGCCACTCGTAGCCGTCGACCGCTGGCAGGTGGAAGGCGCCGACCACGCGCATGCCGTCACGGTGGGCCGTGGCAACGGCATCGGCGGCCCGCTGGACGCGCCCCTCGCCGGTTGGGTCGCCGGTCACGACCACGATCCCTGCGTCCGGGAAGGCACCGGCGACCTGCTCCAGCGGCGTCTCCAGCCCGTCCACGGGGGCGCTGACCACCAACAGGTCGTCGGCCTCGCGGGGCTCACCGGGCCGGGCGGTCACGGCCACCGGCGCGCCCCCGGTCCGCAGCAGGCGGGCGGCCTCGGCCTCCGCGGTCCGCAGCGCGGCCCCCGCGTCGCGCTCGTCGTCCTCGCTACGCCGGCCGGGCGGGAACACGCCCTCGCCGTAGCCCAAACGGGCCTGGAGGTCTGGCTCGTGGATCGGCAGCCACCCCGCCACGAGGTCGCCGAGCGCCTCGGCCACGCGGTCCACGTGGCGGGGCCACGTCAGGGTGGCCGCCTTGTCGTCCAGCCAGCCCCGCCGATCGTCGGTGAACCAGCCGGGCGCCGAGCCGTGCAACAGGCACGCCCACACCGCCACGCCCGCATCCCAGCCCGCGGCCAGCACCCGGCGCAGGTGAGCGACCTCGTCCTCGTTCCAGCGGCCCTCCTCCGGTTCGAGGCGCGCCCACTCGACCGTGAGCCGGTGGTGCGTGATCCCGTGCTCGGCGAGCAGGGCGAAGTCGTCGGTATAGCGGGTGCGGAATCCGTTGCCGTCGCGCGACGGCGGCACCCGCTCCTCGGCCTCCCAGCCCGCCCAGTCGGACCGCGGGGCCGCGCCCTCGCACTGCGTCGCCGCCGCGCCCGTGCCCCACCAGGGGGATGAACGCTCGCTCATTCAGACTTTGCCAGCGGCAGGATGCGCTCGGCCGCCCGCTGGAGCACCTGGACGAACGTGTCGACGTCCTGCGCGCCGGGGATCGCCCAGCGGCCCTCGATCACGAACGTCGGCACCGCGCTGATCCCCAGCTCGGTTGCCCTGGCCTCCTCGGCGCGCACCTGGTCGGCCCCGGCACCCGTCGCCAGCGCCTCGGACGCAGCGACCGGGTCCAGGTCCGCCTCCGCCGCCAGCCCGGCCAGCACGCCATGGTCGGCGACGTCGAGGTTCTCGGTGAAGTAGGCCCGGAACAGCCGCTGCTCGAGCGCGGCCCGCCCATCGGCGCCGGCCGCGTCCTCGGCCCAGGCGGCCAGCCGGTGGGCGTCGAACGTGTTGACGCGCCGCTTACCGTCCCAGCGGAAGTCGATGCCCACGTCGGTGCCGACGTGGGCGAGGCGGTCGTGCACCCGGTCGAGTGCCGCCGGGCTGCCGAACTTGCGGGCGAGGTAGTCGGCGAGGTCCATGCCGCCGGCCGGGACCGTGGGGTCGAGCTCGAACGCCCGGTAGTCCACGTCGACCTCGCCGTCGAACCGTTCGAGCGCAGCCGAGAAGCGCCGCGTGCCGACGTAACACCACGGGCACACCACGTCGGACCAGATCTCCACCTGCATGGGCCTCGCCAACTTAGTGGACCCCCCGGGAGTCATCGTGGCCTCTCGCCGGCCAGATCCGCCGACGCGTTCCGGAACGTCGACCGGTACGGTGGCGACCAATGCCTCGCCCCCGGTTCCGGTACAGCCGCTGGGACGGCACGCAGGTCGGCTTCGACCTCGATGCCGACGCCGTGCTCGAGCAGATGACCGATGACCTGCTCTACCACGGTGACCTCAACGCCGCCCTCCGGCGGCTGCTGCAGTCGGGGTTCCGCGACCGGCAGGGCCAGATGGTCGAGGGGATCCGCGACCTGCTCGATCGCCTCCGGCGCGAGCGCCAGGAGCGCCTGGAGCGGTTCGACCTCGGTGGTGTGTACGACGAGATCGCCGAGGAGCTCCGCCAGGTCGTCGACACCGAGCGGGCCGAGATCGAGCGCCAGGTCAATGACGCCCGCGCCAGCGGCGACCAGCGCCGGGCAGACGTGGCGCAGGGGGCCGCCGACGAGCGCAACATGCAGCTGGAGATGCTGCCGGCCGACCTGGCGGGCATGGTGCGGGAGCTCCAGAACTACGACTTCGCCTCGGGCGAGGCCCAGCGCCGCTTCGACGAGCTGGTCGAGCGGCTCCGCCAGCAGGTCCTCGACTCGTACGTCAACCGCATGACCGGCGCGGTCGAGTCGATGACGCCCGAGGACATGGCGCGGATGAAGGACATGCTGGCCGAGCTCAACCACATGCTCGAGCAGCGCTCGCGGGGGGAGGAGCCCGACTTCGAGGGGTTCATGCAGCGCTACGGCGACTTCTTCCCCGAGAACCCGCAGAACCTCGACGAGCTGTTGGAGGTGCTGGCCCGCCGCATGGCCGCCATGCAGGCGATGCTCGCGTCGATGACGCCCGAGCAGCGGGCGCAGATCCAGCAGCTCGCGGAACAGCTGCTCGACGACATGGACCTGCGCTGGCAAGTGGACCAGCTTGGCCAGCAGCTCCGGGGCATGTTCCCCGGGATGGGCTGGGACCAGCGGTACAACTTCCGGGGCCAGGATCCACTGGGCATGGCCGAGGCGGCCGCCACCATGGAGGAGCTGGGGGACCTCGACCGGCTGGAGCAGCTCCTGCGCGGCGCGGCCAACCCCGGCGCGCTGGCCGAGGTGGACGTCGAGCGGGCCCGCGAGCTGCTGGGCGACGATTCCGCCCGCAGCCTCGACGAGCTGGCCCGGCTGACCCGGATGCTCCAGGACGCCGGCCTGGTCGACCAGCGCGAGGGCCGGTTGGAGCTCACGCCCAAGGGACTCCGCCGCATCGGCCGCAACGCCCTGCACGACCTGTTCCAGCGCCTGGCCCGCGACAAGCTCGGCCGCCACGAGCTCGAGCGGTCGGGTGCCGGCCACGAGCGCACCTACGAGACGAAGGCCTACGAGTTCGGCGACCCGTTCAACCTCCACATCGAGCGCACGGTCCGCAACGCCATTGGCCGCCGAGGCGGCGGCACGCCCGTGCTCCTGTCACCCGACGACTTCGAGGTCGAGCGCACCGAGCACGTCGTGCGCTCGTCGACCGTGCTCATGCTCGACCTGTCACTGTCGATGCCGATGCGGGACAACTTCCTGGCCGCCAAGAAGGTCGCCATGGCGCTGCACTCGCTGATCTCCCTGCAGTTCCCCCGCGACTACCTGGGACTGGTCGGCTTCAGCGAAGTCGCGCGCGAGATCCGCCCGCAGGACCTGCCGGAGGTCTCGTGGGACTTCGTGTACGGCACCAACATGCAGCACGCGTTCCAGATCAGCCGGCGCCTGCTGGCCCGCCAGGCGGGCACCAAGCAGATCATCATGATCACCGACGGCGAGCCCACCGCCCACTTCGAGCCGGGGATCGCCGAGCCGTTCTTCTCGTACCCGCCCGTGCGCGAGACCGTCGACGCCACGCTGCGGGAAGTCGTGCGCTGTACCCGCGAGGGCATCCGCATCAACACGTTCATGCTCGACCCGACCGGCCATCTGCGCTCGTTCGTCGAGAAGCTCACCCGCCTCAACAAGGGCCGGGCGTTCTTCACCACGCCCGAGACGCTGGGCGACTACGTGCTGGTCGACTTCATCGAGCAGAAGCGCGAGCTGCGGCGCTCGGGCGGCCGCCGCTCGGCCTGACCGCCGGGCCCCGGATGGCGTATCCGGGGTGGCACCCGGCTCACCCGGCTCATCCCGGCGGACGCTCGAGGCGCTGCCGGTAGAGCCCCAGCGTGTCCTCGTCGAACGCCACCAGGAACACCCGCTCCACGTCGGTCTGCGCCCCGAGAAGGGTGTCGACCGCGATCTCCGCGGCCTGGCGGCGGGGAAAGCCGTACGCCCCGGTGGAGATGGCGGGGAAGGCGAGGCTGCGGGCGCCGAGCTCGTCGGCGACCTCGAGGCACCGCCGGTAGCACGAGGCCAGCTGCTCGGCCTCGCCCTGGCCGCCGCCCCGCCACACTGGTCCCACGGTGTGGATGACCCAGCGAGCCGCGAGCCCGTAGCCGCTGGTGGCCTTGGCATCGCCGGTCGCACACCCACCGAGGGTGCGGCACTCCTCGAGCAGCTCGGGCCCCGCGGCTCGGTGGATCGCGCCGTCGACGCCCCCGCCTCCCAGCAGGCTCGCCTTGGCGGCGTTGACGATGGCGTCGACCCCCAGGGTGGTGATGTCGGCCTGCACCGCCTCGACCGCCGGCGCGCGCGTCAAACCCGTCTACCCCTTGCGCAATCGCCGTCTGTGGTGGAAGATCACACCAATGTAATTACACGTGTGGCATCAGAGCGGGGATGGTGGTGCTCCCCGAGCGTGCCGCACTCGGACCCAGCTGCGATAGGCGGGAAGGGGGCCAGATGAAACTCCCCGTGGCCACAGATCCCGAAGACAACACCTGGCAGGACTACGCCAACTGCCTGGGCGTCGACCCCGACCTCTTCTTTCCCGAGCGCGGGGCGTCCACGCGCGAGGCCAAGGAGGTGTGCCGGGGCTGCATCGTGCGCGCCCAGTGCCTCGAGTACGCCCTCGTCCACAGCGAGAAGTTCGGCATCTGGGGAGGCATGAGCGAGCGCGAGCGCCGGCGCATCCGACGCCAGCGCGCCCTCGCACGCCAGGCGGCCAGCACCGCGTCCGCCTGACTGGGGCGATCCCCGGCAGCGCGCGGCCGGGGTCACGTCACCGGAGGCGAGCGAGGCGCGATTCGATCGTCCTGTCCTCCGCCAGGTCGAGTTCCGTCCACCGGGCCGGTTCGATCCGTGCCAGGACGGACTCCGGCACCAGCCCGACCAACTCTGCACCGGCCACCGCCGCCCGGTCCGCCACCAGGTCCCACGCCTCCGCCGGACCCAGTTCGTCGGGCTCGACGAGGTTCATCGAGACCTGCACTTGCGTACCGACGGGCAGCCCCAAGGCCCGCACGCGTGGGCCCCTGACCTCCCGGGCAATCCGCCTCGCCAGCGCCAGGTCGGGCTCGGCGAGCCACACGTTCCACGCCACGAGCGGTGGGCGCGCTCCGACCGCCGTGGCCCCGGCGGTGGGGTGCGGCCGGGAGGGGCCCCGGTCGGGCGCCAGACCCTCGAAGGCCAGGCGGCGGACCTCGGGGAGCGTCCGCTCCGGTCCGTAGGCGAACCCGGGCACCCCCAGCTCGAGGGCTAGCCAGTCGAGGAACCGGTCGCGGGCGGCAACCGCGTCCCCCAGCGTCGAGCCCGCCAGCGGCACGAAGGGCACGACGTCGACCACGCCCAGGCGGGGATGGACGCCCTGGTGGCGGCGCAGGTCGAGTGCGGCGACGGCGGCCGCCGCCACGGCCCGCGGGGCCTCCTCGCCGACGAGCGTGAGCACCGTGCGGTTGTGGTGGACATCCGAGTGCACGTCCAGCAACGAACCAACCGCAGACAAAGCGATCGCCGTGACGACGTGGGGGCGAGATCCTTCACTGATGTTCACGACGCATTCAAGCAACGGCCAACCCCCGATGCGGTTGGCGAACCGACGAAAGGTACAGTGGCGGCCGTGAACCTTGGAGCACCGGAACTTCTCATAGTCCTGCTCGTCATCCTCGTCCTCTTCGGTGGGGCCAAGCTGCCCAAGCTGGCCCGCTCGATGGGCCAGGCCCAGTCCGAGTTCAAGCGCGGACTCAAGGACCAGGGCACGTCCAAGGACGAGGAAGAAGAGAAGGCCGACTGACCCGTCGGGTCACAGGGGGCCGGCGCCGGCCGCACAAGCCGACGCGCCTGCCCTCGCTTGACGATCCCCGGGCGCCCTCGCCGTCGGCGCCCGCGGGCTGCGCCCGGGCGGTCGCTGCAGCCTACGAGTGGGGGCTCGCCGCAAAGGCGGCCAGGCGGCGCCGCTTGAGGATGCGTCGCCGCTCCCGCTCCGAGCAGCCACCCCAGACCCCGTGGTCGATGCGGTTGGCCAGGGCGTGCTCCAGGCACTGCTCCTTGACCGGGCAGGTGGCGCAGATCCGCCGCGCGATCTCGACGCCCACGCCGTCGCTGGGGAAGAACGTGCTCGGGGATTCGTGGGCGCAGTTACCGCGTGCCATCCACTCGGTATCCATCGTTCCTCCAGATACGGCCTGCTGCCTCTTAATACGGAACCGGGGGGGATTCGGTTCCCGACGTTTTGGTGCGTACTCGATGCGTAGCGTTAACCAACGCGCCTGGGAGTTCCCTGAACGTTCCCCGGCCACCGCTCCGTACCCACCAGCGCCCACTAGCCTGACCAGCCATGTCCGAGGTCGCACCTGAGGTCGAACCACCCCGTGCCCATGCCCGCATCGTGTACCTGGGGCCCGTGGCGCCGCACTGGGAGGTGCAGTCCGACTTCGGCGACCGGCAGATGATCGACGACTTCCGGTCCCGGGTGATGGCGCGCCTGGTGCTGTTGCCGCCCCACGATCCCCAGTTCCGGCGCAACCGCGAGCGGGTCGTCCGCGATGCCGAGCGCGAGCACATCCTCCTCGAATGGGACCTCGGCTATCCCGAGGACGAGGAGTCCTGAGGCCGGTCGCGGGCCGGCATTCGTGATCCGACCCCGGACAGGATCGATCGCCATCGCTACCCTGGCGGCGTGCCCGAGCCGCCAGACACGCTGACGACGGAGGGCGAGCCCCTCGTCGAGCGGTACCGCAACCGCGAGCTGTCCTGGCTGGATTTCAACGAGCGGGTCCTGGCCATGGCCGAGGACCGGCGGGTCCCCCTGCTGGAGAGGGCAAAGTTCCTGGCGATCTTCTCCCAGAACCTCGACGAGTTCTTCCAGGTGCGGGTCGCCGGTCTGAAGGACCAGGTGGCGGCGGGTGTGGCCACGAGCAGCCCCGACGGCCGGACGGCGGCGCAGCAGCTCCTGGACATCCGCGACCGCCTGGACAAGCTGTTGCCACGGATGCAGGCGGTGTTCCTCGACCAGGTGTCGCCGGCGCTGGCCGAGGCGGGCATCCGGCTGTCGTCGTGGGCCGACCTCGACGAGGAGGACGAGAAGTTCCTGGTCGAGACGTTCGAGGAACGCATCTTCCCCGTCCTCACCCCGCTGGCCGTCGACCCCGGCCACCCGTTCCCGTACATCTCCAACATGTCGCTCAACCTCGCGGTGATGGTGCGCGACCCCGAGGAGCGGGTGCGGCGCTTCGCCCGCGTCAAGGTGCCGTCGCTCCTGCCGCGGTTCGTGGTGCTGCCCGACGGCGAGCGCTACGTGCCGCTGGAGCAAGTCATCGCTGCGCACCTCGACCAGCTCTTCCCGGGCATGGAGATCGAGCAGAACCACGCGTTCCGGGTCACCCGGAACGCCGACCTCACGCTCGAGGAGGAGGAGGCCGACGACCTGCTGGCCGCCGTCGAGATCGAGCTGCGCCGGCGGCGCTTCGGGCGCGCCGTGCGGCTGGAGATCGACGCCGCCACGTCCGACGAGGTGCGCGAGCTGCTTCAGCGGGAGCTGGTGCTGGCGGACGACGACGTGTACGAGTCCGCAGCCCCCCTCGACCTGGCGGGCCTGTGGGCGGTGCACGGCCTCGACCGGCCCGACCTCAAGGACCCGCCCTATACGCGGGTGACGCCGCCGCGGCTGTCGGCGGAGGAGGGCGAGCGCGTCGACACGTTCGCGGCCGTGCGGCGGGGGGACATGCTGGTCCACCACCCGTACGAGAGCTTCCGCACGTCGGTCGAGGAGTTCGTGCGGCGGGCGTCGACCGATCCCCACGTGCTGGCGATCAAGATGACGCTGTACCGGACGTCCGGCGACAGTCCGATCGCGCGGTCGCTCATCCGCGCCGCCGAGCGGGGCAAGCAGGTGGCGGTCATCGTCGAGCTCAAGGCCCGGTTCGACGAGGGCGCCAACATCGAGTGGGCCCGCGCCCTGGAGACCGCCGGTGTCCACGTGGCCTACGGGCTCATCGGGCTCAAGGTGCACTCCAAGACGCTGCTCGTCGTGCGCGAGGAGGCCGACGGGCTGCGGCGCTACTGCCACATCGGCACCGGCAACTACAACTCCCGCACGGCCCGCACCTACGAGGACATCGGGCTGCTCACGTGCGACCCGGACATCGGCAGCGACCTCACCCAGCTGTTCAACGAGCTGACCGGGTACGGCCGCAACGTGGACTACCGGCGGCTCCTGGTCGCTCCCCGGATGCTGCGCGCGGGCATCGTCGAGCTGATCCGGGGCGAGGTGGCGGCGGCGCGGGCCGAGCCCGGGCAGGGCCACATCACGATGAAGATGAACAGCCTGGTCGACGCCGAGCTGATCGACGAGCTCTACGCCGCGTCCCAGGCAGGCGTCGAGGTCGACCTGATCGTGCGGGGCATCTGCTGCCTGACCCCCGGCGTGCCTGGGCTCTCCGAGACGATACGGGTGCGATCGATCGTGGGTCGCTACCTCGAGCACTCGCGGATCTACCGCTTCGCCAACGGTGACGGGCCCGGCCGGCCCCGGGTGCTGATCGGTTCCGCCGACCTCATGCCTCGCAACCTCGACCGCCGCGTCGAGGTGCTGACGCCGGTCCTCGAGCCCCAGCTGCAGGAGCGACTGGACGAGGTGCTGGACGTCGAGCTGGCCGACGACGTCCTGGCGTGGACGCTCGGCCCGGACGGCGGCTGGACCCGGGTCGGTCCGGGGGGCTCGATCGAGACCCACGCCCGCCTCCAGGAGCTGACGACCGAGCGCGGCAGCACGGTGCCGGCCACGGCGGCCACCCTCTGACCGGCGAGCAGGGCGCGGTAGGCGAATCCCCTTAGAGGCCGAGCGGATAGGCCCGCATGTGGGCACCGAAGCGTACGGGATTAGCAGCGTAAGCCCAGGCCTCACGGCTCGGCCTCCGGGCAACACTGACCCACGGTTCGCCGAGACGACGGACCTGTCCGCGCAGCTCCTTAAATGTCAGTGGTCGCCCGTAAGTTGCGCGCATGGACTCAGCAGCGCTCGTCGTGGGCATCGTGGCCGGGCTCGTTGCCGGGCTGGCCGCCGCGGGCATTGCGCGCTCCGTGACGGCCTCGGCGGCACGCTCGGCGGCGCGGGCGACCGCAGAGGCGGCGGCGGATCGGCTGCGGAGCGACGCCGGCGCCGACCGCGAGGCGATGGTGCGTGCTGCGGTCGACACGGTGGTGGCCGTTGCCGGCGAGCGGCTGGGGGCGCAGGCCGACGCCGGCGCCCGCGACCTCGAGGCGCGCCAACGCTCGTTCGAGCAGCGTGTCGGCGAGATGCGGGGCCGCGTCGCCGACGAGATCGCGCTGCGCAACGCTGCCGTCGAGCAGCGTATGGGCGACGTGCGCAGTGAGCTCGCGAAGGTCGCCGAGCTGGTGGCCAGCCTGCAGCGCGAGCGGGCCGAGCAGCAGGGCCGGGTCGAGTCGCGGCTCGCCGAGGTGGCGGCGGTCGGTGCCCGGCTGGCCGACACCACGCAGTCCCTGCGCCAGGCGCTCGCCAGCCCGCAGGCTCGGGGCCAGTGGGGCGAGCGCATGGCCGACGACGTGCTGCGCGCCGCAGGGCTGGTCGAGGGCATCAACTACCGCAAGCAGGCGCGGATCTCGGGGGCGGGCACCATCCCCGACTTCACGTTCATGCTGCCCGGGGGCCGTTTCCTGCACATGGACGTGAAGTTCCCCATCGACAACTACCTCCGCTACCTCGAGGCGCCCACCGACGGTGAACGCGAGCGGCACCGGGTCGCGTTCGTGCGCGACGTCCGCGCCCGCGTCAAGGAGCTGTCGGGGCGCGTCTACATCCACCCCGACGACACGGTCGACGAGGTCCTGCTGTTCATCCCCAACGAGTCCGTGTACGCGTTCGTCCACACCCACGACCGCGACCTCGTGGAGGTGGCACTGCGGCAGAAGGTCGTGCTCTGCTCGCCGAGCACGCTCTTCTCGGTGCTCGCCGTCATCCGCCAGGCCGTCGAGCAGGTGCAGCTGCAGCGCACGTCCGACGAGATCCTGGCCTGCCTGGCGGCCTTCGAGCAGCAGTGGGGCAAGTTCACCGAGGCGCTCGACAAGGTGGGCCGCGGGCTCGACACGGTCCGCCGCGGCTGGGACGACCTGACCGGTACCCGCCGCCGCCAGCTCGAGCGCCAGCTCGACCGGGTGGGCGACCTCCGCTCACGACGCGAGCTGACGGCCGACGCCGGCAGCGCACGGAACGCCACGATCGACGCGTGTGGCCTCGTGGCGGCCTCCGACGGCGAACGCGACGAGCTCGGCGGCCAGCCCGGCGGTCCTGTGGGCGACGTGCGCGAGCTGCCGCGGCCACCCGGCCTCCCCGGCACGGCCGCCACCGGGTGACGCATTGATGCATTCGGAGTGCTATTACTTCCGGAGGGGCGAGCGCGGTCAGATCGGAGGGTTCTCGATGCGCCGTTTGCTCATCGCCGTTGTCGCCGTCCTGGCGGTGGTGGCGGCCGGCTGCGACTGGCAGAAGGTGGTCCCGCCGGGCGACGCACCGCTCCGCTACCGCGACGCCGTGTTCAACGGGGTCAGCACCACCTCCAACGTGGTGTACGGCAGCGCCGTCGACCAGGAGGGCGCGACCGTCACGCTGACGCTCGACGTCTACAGGCCGGCGGGCGACGCCGTGACCGACCGCCCGGCGATCGTGTGGGTGCACGGCGGCTCGTTCGCGTTCGGCAGCAAGACGTCGCCCGAGATCGTCGAGGAGGCCACGACCTTCGCCAAGAAGGGCTTCGTCAACGTCTCGATCAACTACCGCCTCTCCCCGAACGGCTGCACGACGGTCACGGCCGAGTGCCTGACCGCCATCGTCGACGCCAAGCACGACGCCCAGGCGGCGGTCCGGTTCCTGCGGGCCCACGCCGACCAGTACGGCGTCGACGAGAACCGCATCGCCATCGGCGGCACGTCCGCGGGCGCCATCACCGCGCTCAACGTCGGTTACGGGCCCGAGGACGTCGGTGACAGCGGCAACCCGGGGTTCGCCTCCACTGTCCGTGCCGCGGTGTCGCTGTCCGGTGCGAGGATCCTGACCACCCCGAATCCCGGCGAGGCCGCCGCACTGCTCTTCCACGGGACGGCCGACACGCTGGTCCCCTACCAGTGGGCCCTCGACACCGTGGCGGCGGCCGAGGCCGCCGGCCTCATCGCCAACCTGACCACCTTCGAGGGTGCGGGCCACGTGCCGTACACCCAGAACCGCACGACGATCCTCGACCAGACCACCAACTTCCTGTATTGGACCCTCGACCTCACGCACGCGGCGCGCTGAGTGCTCGGTCGGCGCTAGACGGCGGGTGGGTCCCGTGCGGGTGAGGAAGTGAACGGCGCCACCGTGTCCGCTCGACCAATCCGTCCCCGACGAACCAGACAGCCGAGAGCTGAGGTGCGTGCCGCCGGCGGCGTCATCTGGCGGGAGGTGACGGTCGCCGACGAGGCTGGCGCGACCCGCCCGAGCGGTGAGATCGTGCTCATCCACCGGCCGCGCTACGACGACTGGTCGTTCCCCAAGGGCAAGCTCAACCGGGGCGAGGCCTACAAGAGGGCGGCCCTCCGCGAGGTGCGGGAGGAGACGGGGCTGGTCTGCGAGCCGGGGGACGAGCTGCCGTCGACCGTGTACACCGACGGCAAGGGTCGCACCAAGCTGGTCCGCTACTGGATCATGCGGGTCGTCGGCTTCGAGCCCTGGGCACCCAACAACGAGGTCGACCAGCGCCGCTGGGTGCCGATCGACGAGGCCGACGGGATGCTGACCTACGCCCATGACCGGGAGATGCTCGCCGAGCTGGCCGAGCTGGCCGGCGGCATCGTCCACTGCCCCCCGGACGCGTCCGGCGCCAGCTGACCGGGAAACGTTCAAGCCCCGGCGGGCGCCCGGTCGGCGCGCGCAGGGTGCTGCCTCGACGCCCGACCGTCCTGGTCCGGGGGATCGCAGGACCGGTTACCACAACGTTCCCGTCTCGTTTACTCCGCGTTCACCGTCGCTCTCCCCGGTCGTTTACCTCGCCTCCTTACCGTGGCCGCGACAGGAGCGTTCAGCTCATCGCGACAGCAAGCCCAAGGGAGGGCATCTGTGCAGTCCATCAAGAAGCGCCGGCTGGCGTGGCTGTCGATCATCCTGGCATTCAGCCTGACGGCGGCCGCCTGCGGCGACGATGACGACGACGCCAGCACCGGCGGCGGCAGCGACGGCGGCTCCGAGGGCGATGGCGACGTCTCCGGCTCGATAAACATCTCCGGGTCGTCGACCGTGGAGCCCATCACGTCGTTGGCGGCTGAGTCCTTTACCGGCGAGAACGGCGACGTCGATATTGCGGTCGATGGTCCCGGCACCGGCGACGGCTTCGAGCTGTTCTGCAACGGCGAGACCGACATCTCCGATGCCTCGCGTCAGATCGAGGACGAGGAGGCGGCGGCGTGCGAGTCCAACGGCATCGAGTACGTCGAGCTCCAGATCGCCTACGACGGCATGTCCGTGCTGACCAGTGCCAACAACGAGAACGCTCCGGAGTGCCTCAGCTTCGCCGATCTCTACGCTTTGATCGGCCCCGAGGCCGAGGGCTTCGCCAACTGGTCTGACGCCCAGAGCCTCGCCGACGAGCTGGGCTCGACGACTCAGTTCCCCGATGCACCCCTCGACCTGACCGGTCCCGGGACGGAGTCGGGCACCTACGACTCGTTCATCGAGATCGCGCTGTCCGGGATCGCCGAAACCCGCGGCCTACCCGAGGACCAGATCGAGAGCACCCGCACCGACTACGAGTCGAACGCCGACGACAACGTCATCATCAGCAACGTCGAGGCGTCGGACTCGTCGCTCGGCTGGGTCGGCTTCGCGTTCGCCGAGGCGGCGGGCGACCAGGTGACCGAGATCCCGGTCTCGTCCGAGCCGGGCGGCGACTGCGTTGCGCCTTCGGCCGACACGATCTCGGATCAGAGCTACCCGCTGTCCCGGCCGCTCTTCATCTACGTGAGCACGGCTGCCGCCGACGAGAACGCGGCGGTTGCGCCCTTCGTCGACTACTACCTCGCGAACCTGAGCCAGTTCGTCGAGGACGGCGGCTACGTGACCATGCCCGACGACCAGGTCCAGTCCACGACCTCGGCCTGGGAGGGTCGCTGAGAAGCGCAGATAGTCCTGTGCGTGCAATCGTGGAATCGGGCCGTGACAGCCCGACCCCACGACCCTCTGCGTCCGCACGCCACCCCCACGCCGACCCCGACCGCGACCCGCACCCCGTCGAGGCCTGATCGATGGCAACCACCACGCTTCCCCCGCCCGGAGGCCCCGCCGCCGGCCCATCGGTGGATCTGTCCGGTGATCGCCGCCGGCACCGGCGGGAGCGGACGATGGGCTTCGTCTTCTTCCTGGCGGCCGCCACCTCGCTGCTGATCAGCGCGCTCATCCTCATCTCGCTGTTCAGCAACGGGATGGAGTTCTTCACCGAGGTCAACTGGTCGAACGTGTTCGACGCCCGCGGCTGGGCCCCCCGGCGCGACCAGTTCGGCATCAGCACCATCCTGGCGGGCAGCCTCATCGTCACCGGGGTCGCCATGCTCGTTGCCGCGCCCCTCGGCCTCGGGGCGGCGATCTACCTCTCCGAGTACGCCCGGCCGCGCGTCCGGACGGTGCTCAAGCCGATCCTCGAGGTGCTCGCCGGTGTGCCATCGGTCGTGCTCGGGGTGTTCGCCCTCAACTGGATCGCCCCCGACGTGGTGGGGCGCATCTTCGGCCCGGAGTACAACCGCGGCAGCATGATGGCGGCCGGTATCGGTGTGGGCATTCTCACCATCCCGCTGGTCGCGTCCGTGTCGGAGGACGCCATGCGGGCGGTGCCCGACAGCCTGCGCCACGCCTCGGCGGGGCTCGGGGCCCGCCCCATGTCGACGACGGTCCGGGTGGTGCTACCCGCCGCAGTGTCCGGCATCGTGGCGTCGCTGATCCTGGCCGCCTCCCGCGCCATCGGCGAGACCATGGTGGTGTTCATCGCCGGCGGTGCCTCCGACTCCGCCAACTTCACGACCAACCCGCTCGACGGCAGCCTGACCATGACCGCGGCGATGGCCTCGCTGGCCGTCGGCACCGAGAACGTGCGGGGCGCCGGCTTGGCGGTCCCGAGCCTGTACTTCGTGGGCATCGTGCTGTTCTTCTTCACGTTCCTCCTGAACCTCATCGCCAACCGCGTCGTGCGCCGCGTGCGCCAGGCGTACTGAGGGTCGCCTTCGCATGGCACTCACCACCATCGGCTCCAGCGGCGAGGCGGCGGTCCAGGGCAGCGTCGCCGCGGCGCTGCGCGGTCACCGCACCAACATCCGCGGGCGCGTGTTCGAGGTCGCCCTCCTGATCGCGCTCCTGGCGTCGCTGGTCATCCTCGGCGTCCTGATCTCCCGGGTGCTGATCGACGGCGTCGGCGTCTACCAGGACCGCGGCTGGGCCTTCCTCGACGGCAGCCTGTCGAGCAGCGCCGAGCGTGCCGGCATCTCCCAGGGCATCGTGGGCTCCTTCTGGATCGCGGTGTCGGTCGTGGTCGTCGCCGTCCCGCTGGGCATCGGCGCGGCCATCTACCTCGAGGAGTACGCCCCCCGGAACCGGCTCACCTCGTTCATCGAGCTGAACATCCGCAACCTGGCCGGCGTGCCATCGGTGGTCTACGGGCTGCTGGGGCTCGCCATCTTCGTCAATGCCCTCAGCGGGTTCAGCGGCGCCGAGGGCGTCGACCGGCGGACGCTCGCCGCGGCCGGCATCACCCTGGCGGTGCTGGTGCTGCCGATCATGATCATCACCACGGCAGAGGCGGTTCGGGCCGTGCCCCAGTCGCTGCGCGAGGGCGCCTACGGAGTCGGCGCCACCCGCTGGGAGGTCATCCGCTCCCAGGTGCTGCCGTACGCCGCGCCGGGGATCTTCACGGGTGCGCTGCTCTCGATCTCCCGGGCGGTCGGCGAGGCGGCGCCGCTCATCGTGGTCGGCGCCGTGACCGGGTTCTTCAGCCGGGGCGGCGGGCTCACCGTCGGCAACGTGATCGATCCCAGCCACCTGACCGATCGCTTCGTGGCCCTGCCCTCGATCGTCACCACGTTCGCCAAGCAGCCCGAAGAGCAGTTCAGGGTGGCGAACGCATCGGCCACGATCATCGCCATGCTGGTGTTCGTGCTGCTCCTCAACTCCATCGCCATCGTGCTTCGCAACCGTTTCGAGAAGAAGAGGTCCGCATGACCGAGTCCGGCGGGAGCCGCATCGCGACCGACACGCCCGATACCCCCCTGCCGCAAGGGCTGGAGGTCGCGACGCAGGAGCGGCCGGCGCACGTGGCGCCGGACAGCCTGCCCGTCGTCTTCGAGGTGCGCGACCTCTCGGCCTATTACGGGGAGTTCCGGGCTGTGCGCGATGTCAGCCTCGACGTCCGCAAGACCGAGATCACGGCGTTCATCGGGCCATCCGGATGTGGCAAGACGACCGTCCTGCGCTGCTTCAACCGGATGAACGACCTCATCCTCGGGGCGCGGGCGGAGGGCACGCTCAACTACCACGGCATCCCCCTCTACGGGCCCGGCGTCGACCCGGTCGAGGTGCGCCGGCGCATCGGGATGGTGTTCCAGAAGCCCAACCCGTTCCCCAAGTCCGTCTACGACAACGTGGCGTACGGGCCCCGGCTTTTCGGCACCAGGAGACGGGCGGAGCTCGACGAGGTGGTCGAGTCGTCGCTGCGCAAGGCGGCGCTGTGGGACGAGGTCAAGGAACGGCTCAAGGAGTCGGCCATGGGCCTTTCCGGCGGCCAGCAGCAGCGGCTCTGCATCGCCCGGGCCATCGCCACCCGCCCCGACGTCGTGCTCATGGACGAGCCCTGCTCGGCGCTCGACCCGATCGCCACCGCCCGCATCGAGGACCTGATGCAGGAGATCAAGTCGGAGTTCACGATCGTGATCGTGACCCACAACATGCAGCAGGCGGCCCGGGTGTCGGACGCCACGGCGTTCTTCTCCACCGAGATCAACCCCGAATCCGACCGCCGTACGGGCTTCCTCGTGGAGTTCGACCGGACCGAGACGATCTTCTCCAACCCCTCAGACGAGCGCACCGAGAACTACATCACAGGAAGGTTCGGCTAGGTCCCGCCGGGGTGTCGATGTCGGAACCCACGCCCATCCCGCTGCGGACCGCATTTCAGGCGGAGCTCGACCAGCTGCGGCTCCAGGTCGAGCTGATGGGCGTGCGCGTCGACCAGAACCTCGAGCTGGCGCGTGAGGCCCTGAAGACCGGCGACGCGCGCCTGATGGCCCAGGCGTTCCGGTCGGACGACGAGATCGATGCCATGCACCTCTCCCTGCTGGAGCGGTGCTACCAGCTGCTCAATCGCGAGGCGCCGGTCGCCAGCGACCTCCGCTTCATCCTGACCGTGGTACGCGTCCTGTCCGAGTTCGAGCGTGTGGGCGACCTGTCGCTGCGGATCCTCAAGCTCACCCCCCAGGTCGACCGCCTGTCGACGTGCGGCCCCCCGTGGGACATCGCCGTCACCATGGTCGACCTGGCCGTCGAGCAGTACCGCACCGCGCTGCGGGCGTGGTCGGCGCAGGACCTCGGCCTCGCCAGCCAGCTCGCCGACCAGCGTCCGCCGGCGGAGACGTACCACGAGCGCCTGCTGGCCGAGCTGCGGCGCCTTCAGGGACCCGAGTCGGCGGCGACGGCCATGGGCGTCTACATCATCGGGCAGGCCGCCGACCGCATCGCAGACCACGCCGCCATCATCGGCGCGCGCCTCCGCTACCTGATCACCGGCGAGCCCGCGCACCTGGCCACCGAGGTGCGGTGAGCAGGCCGACCAACACGTCGTCGAACGGGGTACGCGCTATGGGGTCGATGCCGTCGCCGGGTCGCGGCGGCAGAATCGTAGCGACCCCCAATCGCCCGGAGGACAGATGAGAGTCCTGGTCACGAACGACGACGGCGTTGGCTCGCCCGGGCTCCACACCCTGGCGCGGGCCCTCGTGGACGACGGCTACGACGTGGTGGTCGTCGCCCCTGATCGAGAGATGAGCGGCTCTGCGGCGGCCATCGGCCAGGTGCACATCGAGGAGGGGATCGACGCCGAGCGCGTCGACCTGCCCCGCCTCGACGGTGTGCCCGCCTACGCGATCGCCGGCCCGCCCGGGCTGTGCGTCCTGACCGCCCGGCTCGGCGGGTTCGGCGACCCGCCCGACCTCGTCGTCTCGGGCATCAACCCTGGCGCCAACACCGGCCGGGCGGTGCTCCACTCGGGGACGGTGGGCGCCGCGCTCACGGGCGCCAACTTCGGCTGCCGGGGCTTGGCCGTGAGCATCGACGTGTCGACGCTCCACCTGCACGAGCAGGCAAGGGGAACCGTCCCAGTGGGCGACGGCGATCGGGCCCGGGCCGAGGTGGTCGAGAGCCCCGAGATGGGGGACGATCCCGGTGCCCGGGGCCGGCTGCGCGACGTCTCCGGCATCATGTTCGACCGACCCGCCGAATGGGACACGGCGGCCACTGTCGCCGTTTCGGCCGTCTCATGGCTCGCCAGCGGCGAGGCGCCGCCCTGCACGGTGCTCAACATCAACGTGCCCAACCTGACTGTGGACCGCCTGAAGGGGGTCCGGGCCGCCGCCAGCCTCGCTCCGTTCGGTACGGTGCGATCGTCCGTCGTCGAGGCCGCGCCCGACGGAGGCCGCTTGCAGGTCGAGTTCCGTCCCAGCGACACGGAGCTTCCGCCCGACTCCGACACCGCCATCATCAACCAGGGATTCGTGTCCGTCACGGC
The DNA here is from genome assembly GCA_046723645.1 of Actinomycetota bacterium. GTDB lineage: Bacteria > Actinomycetota > Acidimicrobiia > Acidimicrobiales > VFJN01 > DASQUK01. The sequence goes on from JBKOUY010000081.1 coordinate 33,404, forward strand.
GCTGAGCGGGATCGGAATCGACGAACGCGTCGACGCGTCCGCCGTCCTCGATTTCATGTCGGCGGAGAACCGGAGGACGGCTTGACCGTGCGCCGCGGTGGGTCGACGTCATGACCGTCGCCCTGACGGTGCTCGTGGTCGTCCTCGTGGCCGTGCTGGCGGCATGGACGGCGGCGCTGGTGGCCCAGCGGGCCGCGATCCGGCGGCTGGTCGCCGCGTCCCGGGTGCTCGACGCCGACCCCCGCCAGCCCGCGAGCCGGCCGCCCGGCGGGCTGGATGCCGCGCTCGATCACCTGGAGCAGTCGGTGGCCCACGCGGTGGAGCGGCGCTCGCGGGTGGCGAGCGCCGAGGACCGGCTGGCGTGGGCGCTGGGCGCGATCGGCCACGGAGTCGTCATCTTCGACGAGCGGGGCGAGGTGGCTTACCGCAACGACCCGGCGGCCTCGTTCCTCGCCGCCCGCCACAGCGACGCACTGGTCGAGGAGGCGATCAGCATCCTCGCCGCCGACGCCCTTCGCGGCCGCCGGGTGGAGCGCGAGCTCGAGCTCTTCGGGCCGCCGCGCCGCATCCTCAATGTCCGGGCGGTGCCGCTCGCGGATCCGGCGCGGCCCTCGGGGGTGCTCGTGGTCGTGGAGGACACGTCGGAGCGGCGGCGGCTCGAGAACGTCCGGCGCGACTTCGTGGCCAACATCAGCCACGAGCTCAAGACACCGGTGGGGGCCCTGGCGCTGCTCGCCGAGACGCTGCTCGACGAGCGCGACCCGGAGGTGACCCGTCGCCTGGCGGAGCGGCTGGCCAACGAGGCGTTCCGCGTGGGTCGCACGATCGACGACCTGCTCGAGCTCTCGCGTCTCGAGGTGGCGTCGGCGCCCGCCAACGAGCACGTGCCGGTGGCGACCTTCGTGACAGAGGCCTGCGCGCGGGTCGAGCCCGCCGCCGAGCAGCGTGGCATCGAGTTCGACGTCGAGGAGGCGCCCGCCCGGCTCACCGTGGTCGGGGAACGCCGCCAGCTCGTGTCGGCGGTGACCAACCTGCTCGACAACGCCGTGAAGTACAGCGAGCCCGGGAGCACGGTGGAGGTGCAGTCGCGCACCGACGGCACCTGGGTCGACGTCACGGTCCGGGACCACGGCATCGGCATCCCGCGCCGCGACCTCGAGCGCATCTTCGAGCGGTTCTACCGGGTCGACCGGGCCCGCAGCCGCGAGACCGGCGGCACCGGGCTGGGGCTCGCCATCGTCCGCCACGTCGCCTCCAACCACCGGGGCGAGGTCCGGGTCGACTCCCGCGAGGGCGTGGGCTCGACGTTCACACTGCGGCTCCCGGCCGGGCCCGGCCCGGTGGCCGTCACCAAGGAGGCAGGATGAGCACCCCTGAGGCCACCGTGTTCCTCGTCGAGGACGAGGACAGCTTCGTCGAGGCACTCACCGTCGGCCTCAAGCGGGAGGGGTTCCGCGTGCAGGTGGCGCACGACGGGGCGGAGGCGCTCGAGCTGTTCGACGTCGTGAAGCCCGACCTGGTGCTGCTCGACGTGATGCTGCCGAAGATCTCGGGGGTGGACGTGTGCCGCGAGCTCCGGCGGCGTTCGGCGGTGCCGATCATCATGGTCACGGCCAAGGGGTCGGAGATCGACACCGTTGTCGGGCTCGAGGTCGGTGCCGACGACTACGTCACCAAGCCGTACCGGCTGCGCGAGCTCGTGGCCCGCATGCGGGCCGTGCTCCGCCGGCGGCCACCGGACGCGGCGACGCGGGCGGCGTCGGGCGACGTGCTCGAGATCGGCGACGTGCGGCTGGATCCCGAGCGCCACGAGGTGGAGATCCGGGGCGAGCAGGTGCGGCTGCCGCTCAAGGAGTTCGAGCTGCTCGAGATCCTGCTGTCGAACGCCGGGCGGGTCCTGCCGCGCGAGACGCTCATCGACCGGGTGTGGGGCACCGACTACGTGGGCGACACCAAGACCCTCGACGTCCACATCAAGCGCCTGCGGGCCAAGGTCGAGAAGGATCCGTCGATGCCGACCCGCATCGTCACCATCCGGGGCCTCGGCTACAAGTACGACACCCCGAAGACCGCCGCTACCGCCTGACGGACGCGAGGCAATTGCGAACGGGCGGTTGAGGGCGAGGCAATACCGAACGGAGACCGTTCGTCATTGCCTCGACGTTCCGGCAACGATCGTCATTGCCTCGGGGCCGGCGGGGACACACCGGGCCGTCACAGCCGTCCGTTACCCTCGCTGGCAATGGCGTCGAACGCCGGCAATGCCGGGTGGCAGCCGCTGGGTAAGCCCAGGCGCACGGGGGCGGCGGCGTTCGTCGTCACACCCTTCACCCGCCTGGCCCGCACCCACGCCGCCACCGTCGCCGGCGACACGCTTATCACGCTGGCCCTGGCCGACTCGCTGTTCCTGTCGATCGACCCCGAGGCAGCCCGGTCCCGGGTAGCGCTCTACCTGGCGCTCACCATGGCGCCCTTCGCCGTGGTGGCGCCGCTGATCGGTCCGACGCTCGACCGCGTCAAGGGCGGCCGGCGCTGGATGGTGATCGCCGCCAACGCACTGCGGGGCCTCCTCGCCCTTCTGATGATCCGCGACATCGACAGCTTGCTGCTGTTCCCCGAGGCGTTCGCGGTCCTCGTGCTGTCGAAGAGCTACCACGTGGCCAAGTCCGCCATCGTGCCCACGGTCGTGCGGTCCGACGACGAGCTGGTGGAGGCCAACGCGAAGCTGTCGTTCCTGTCCGGCGTCATGACCTTCGCCGCGGCCATCCCGGCCAGCGTCGCCGCGGCCATCTCCGGGAGCCAGGGCGTGCTCGTCCTCGCGGCCGCCGCCTGCGCACTGGCCGCCGGGTTGGGCATCCGCATCCCGGCCACCCAGGTTGCGCAGGACGACACGTCGCAGACCGAGCGCAACGAGCTGCGGGGCGGCGGCATCGTGCTGGCGGCCTCGGCCATGGGCCTCATGCGCGGCATCGTCGGGTTCCTCACGTTCCTCGTCGCCTTCTACCTGCGCAGTACCGGCGCCGCCGCCTGGGAGTTCGGCCTGGTGCTCGCGGCCAGCGGCATCGGATCGCTGCTCGGCGCCCTGGTGGCGCCGGGGATGCGGCGGGCCGGCGTCCCCGAGGAGCGGATCGTCCAGATCGTGCTCGGCATCACCACCGGCGCAGCCGTGTTGGCGGCGTGGTCCGGTGGACTGGGTGCGGCCGCGGCCCTGGCCGCGTGCGTCGGCGTGTCCGCGAGCAGCGCCAAGCTCGCGTTCGACTCGGTGGTGCAGCGCGACGCACCCGACGCCAACCGGGGGCGCTCGTTCGCCAAGTTCGAGACCCGGTTCCAGCTCACGTGGGTGATCGGGGCGTTCGTCCCCGTGGTCGTGTCGATCCCCGTGCGGGTCGGCTTCCTGGTCGTCGCCGCGTGCGGCGGGTTCGCGCTGTTCTCCTACCTCGCGGGGCTGCGGGCGCTCGGCCGCGGCCAGCTGCCCGCCCGGCGCCGCAACCCGGTGGTTCGGCGCATCCAGGCGGCCATGGAGGCCCGCCGCGGCCGTGACCGTGCCGGCGAGCGCGTCGAGGACCAACCCGTCGCCGCTCCGCCAAGCCCGCCGGCGTCGCCGGCTCGGGCGGGTCCATCACCACCGCCGCCGGTCCCGCCGCCACCTCCGCCCCCGCCGCCCTATGACGGGGCGAAGGACGTCGACGCCACCGACCAGGA
>JBKOUY010000224.1:0-26114 GCA_046723645.1 Actinomycetota bacterium
TCCTCGGCCGCCGCCAGGTCGTCCGCGGCCCGATCCGCGGCCTCGGCGGCCTCCTCGGCCCGCCGGCGGGCGGCCTGGTAGCGGGACTCGGCCTCCGCGGCCGCCCGTTCGGCTGCCTTGATCTCGCGCGCGGTGGCGCGGTCGCGACCGACGGACGGGCGTGCCTCGCGACGCTGCGCTCCCCGTGCCGCCGACGTGTCGGACCCGGCCCCGGCGTCCGGCTCGGCCCTCGGGGGCGGTGAGCCGGAGGGGCGCCCGGGCCCGGGGGCGAACGCACCGAACGCACCCGCGGACGGCACGTCGACGAGCCTGCCGGCGCGCAGGGTCGCCAGGGCGTCCGGATCGGCGGCGACGGCGAGCACCGCGGGGACGAGCTCCGACTGGTCGAGCGCGGCGCCTCCCGACGCTGCGACCCGCTCGGACGCCGCGTCCGCGAGCGACCGGGCCGCCGCCCGCAGCGCGTTGGTCGCCTCGCGCACGTCGCTGCCGGTGTGCGCGTCGGCCAGGGACGCCGCCGCGGCGTCCACGTCCTCGAACTTCGCCCGTTCGGCCAGCACTGCCGCATCCAGCGCCCACGCGACGCGCTTGGGCTTCGCCAGCTTGCGTACCGCCGCCGCCTCGTCGCGGCGCCCCGCCGCCCGCAGGTCCTTGGCCAGCCGGTCTCGCCCGGCCACGAACTCGTCGAGCGGGCCGCCGTAGATCGCGCCGATGGCGCCGTCCAGATCATCGGGCGCTTCGGTGTCGGCGCCGTCGGGGGTGGCCACGGAACGATCCTTGCCCAGCGGCCCCGGTTTGTCAGGATGGCGACCATGGTCGACGCCACCACCATCCCCGCACTGGTCGAGCGGGCGGCCGAATGCTTCGGGCCCCGGGAGGCTTTGGTCGGGGCCGACGCGGCCGGCGGCGATCGCCTCGAGGAACGGCGGATGAGCTTCGGGGACCTGGCTACAGCGACCGACGACGCGGCCCGGGCCTACGTCGCACACGGCCTCGAGCCGGGAGATCGGGTGGCGATCTGGGCACCCAACAGCGCCGCCTGGGTCGTCGCGGCGCTGGGTGCCTACCGGGCCGGTGGCGTGGTGACAACGGTCAACACCCGGTTCAAGGGCCCAGAGGCGGCACACGTCATCCGCACTGCGGGCGCCCGACTGCTGGTGACCGTCACGGACTTCCTCGACACCGACTACGTCGCCGCACTGGACCGGGCCGGGCCGCCGCCGTGCCTCGAGCGGACGATCGTGCTGCACGGCCCCATGGCCGGCGGGTCGGTGGCCTGGGATGACTTCCTCTCCGCCGGCGCCGCCGTCGACCCTGGGGCGGTCGCAGCCCGCGCCGGGGCGATCGCACCCGACGACGTTGCCACCGTGATCTTCACGTCCGGCACCACCGGCGCGCCCAAGGGCGCCATGCTGCGGCACGGGCCCTCGGTGCGGGCCTTCACCGCGTGGTCCGACGTCGTCGGGCTGCGGGAGGGCGACCGCTACCTGGTGATCAACCCCTTCTTCCACACGTTCGGGCTCAAGGCCGGCATCCTCGCCTGCCTGGTGAAGGGGGCGACGATCGTCCCCCACCCAACCTTCGACGTGCCCAGCGTCATGCGGCGGGTCGACGACGAGCGGATCACGATGCTGCCGGGAGCGCCGGCGATCTACCAGACGATCCTCGACCACCCCGACCTGCACCGGTTCGACCTGTCCTCGCTGCGACTGGCCGTGACCGGGGCGGCCACCGTGCCCGTCGAGATGATCCGGCGGATGGCCTCGGAGCTCACGTTCACCAACATCGTCACCGGCTACGGCCTCACCGAGTCCACCGGCATCGTCACGATGTGCCGGCACACCGACGACCCCGAGACCATCGCCAACACCGCGGGTCGGCCGATCCCCGACGTCGAGGTCCGGACGGTGGACGAAGCCGGCACGGACGTGCCGGTCGGCCAGCCGGGCGAGGTCGTCGTGCGGGGCTACAACGTGATGGCGGGGTACATCGGCGACCCGGCGGCGACCGAGTCCGCCATCGACGCCGACGGCTGGCTGCACACCGGCGACATCGGCGTGTTGGACGCCGACGGGAACCTCCGGATCACCGACCGGCTGACGGACATGTTGATCGTGGGCGGCTTCAACGCCTACCCAGCCGAGATCGAGAACATGATGATGGAGCACCCTGCCGTCGGTCAGGTCGCGGTGGTCGGCACGCCCGACCGGCGCTTGGGCGAGGTCGCCGTGGCGTTCGTCGTGCCCCGCGCCGATGCCAGCGTCGACGAGGCGGGGCTGATCGCCTGGTGTCGCGAGCGGATGGCCAACTACAAGGTGCCGCGGTCGATCCGCGTCGTCGACGCCCTCCCGCTGAACGCCAGCGGCAAGGTGCTCAAGTACGTCCTGCGCGAGCGGGTGGGTACTTCTTCGCCAGCCGCTGGACCGTGTTGAGGTTGCGGACGGTGGCCGGCACCGAGCCCAGCGCATTCTCGAAGACCGGCGGGCCGAGCGTCGAGTCGGCCATGCGGCCGCGGACGTGCCAGTAGAGCTCGCGGTCGTGCACGACGACGTGGTCCGTCTCGTTGGACAACGCCATCGCCTTCTTCGCCGCCGCCGCACTCGGGCGCTCGTACAGGAACGCCACGTACGACGACTCGCCGTCCGAGACCTGCAGGTCGGCGAACGGATCGTGCTGGGCGATCCGGGCCAGCTCGGCATCCGTGCGCAGGAAGGTCGGCACCTCGTACCCGAGGCTGTCGCGCAGCTGTCGCTCGATGCGGGCGGTCAGGGCCGCCGGCTTGGCCCTCCCGGCCTCGAAGATCACGTTGCCGCTGGCGATGAAGGTGGCGACGTTGTCGAACTCGAGCGCCTCGAACCACTTCCGCAGGTCGTCCATCTTGACCTGGTGACCGCCGACGTTGATCCCCCGCAGGAACGCGATGTAGCGAGCCATCGGGGCGCGACCCTACCGGGAGCCGGCCGCTCCGGGCGTTGAGAGGCGGGAGCGATCCGAGCGGAACGGCCCTGGACTCGCCACGTCGGATCCTTGCGGTGCCGCGGTCCTCCCTTGATACTCACCCGGATGGACGGCAGCGCGACCACCCCCGACACCGTTGTTCTCATCCATGGCTTCTGGGTGACCCCCCGGAGCTGGGAGCACTGGATCACCCATTACGAGGCCCGCGGCTACCGCGTGATCGCGCCCGCGTACCCCGGGTTCGAGGTGGAGGTCGAGGCGCTCAACGCGGATCCGGCGCCGATCGAGGCGCTGACGGTCCCGGCGATCGTCGACCACCTCGAGGGCGTGGTCGGTGGGCTGGACTCGTCGCCGATCATCATCGGCCATTCGGCCGGCGGCGTGTTCACGCAGATCCTGCTCGACCACGGCTTCGGCGCGGCGGGCGTGGTGATCAACTCGGCCCCCACCGAGGGCGTCAGGGTGGTGCCCCTGTCGCAGATCCGCGCCGCGTTCCCGGTGCTGAGGAGCCCGGCCAACCGCCACAAGGCGGTCGGGCTGACGTACGAGCAGTGGCACTACGCGTTCACCAACACCTTCGGCGCCGACGAGTCGCGCCGGCTGTACGAGCGCTATCACATCCCGGCGTCCGGCCGGATCTTCTGGGGCACTGCGCTCGCCAATGTCCGTCCCGGGCGGGACGACAACTGGGTCGACTACCACAACGCCGCCCGCGCGCCGCTGCTGTTCATCTCCGGCAGCGAGGACCACCTCATGCCGCCGAAGATCCAGCGTTCGAACGCCAAGCACTACAAGGCCCCAGGCACGATCACCGAGGTCAAGGAGTTCGAGGGCCCCCACCTGCTTCCCGCCATTGACGGTTGGGAAGAGGTCGCCGACTACGCCCTGTCGTGGGCGTCCAGCCACGCGACGCCGGGCGGGGCCAGCGAACCACCGACATGACAAGGGTCCGCCTCACCCACATCGGAGGGCCGACTGCGCTGATCGAGGTCGAGGGCTGGCGGCTGCTCACAGACCCGACGTTCGATGCCCCCGGCCGCAAGTACCACATCACCTGGGGTGCGTCGACGCGCAAGGTGACGGGGCCCGGCGTCGCGGCCGGGGAGGTCGGACCAGTGGATGCCGTGCTTCTGAGCCACGATCACCATGCGGACAACCTCGATGATGCGGGGAGGGCGATGCTGCCAACGGTGGGCACGGTGCTGACCACGGAGTCCGGTGCGGGGCGCCTGGGCGGAGACGCGCGCGGCCTCGCGGCCTGGGGTACGACTCGGCTCGAGCGGACCGGCCGGGTGGCGATCGACGTCACGGCCACGCCGTGCCGCCACGGTCCACGGGGCAGCCACGCGATCGTCGGCGACGTCATCGGCTTCGCCCTCCGTTGGGACGGCCAGGAGCACGGGGTGCTCTGGATAAGCGGCGACACGGTGCTCTACGACGGCGTCCGCCAGGTCGCCGATCGGCTGCACGTCGGCACCGCCCTCGTGCACCTCGGCGGCGTGCGGTTCCCGGTGTCGGGTCCGGTGCGCTACACCATGACCGCCCGCGATGCCGTCGAGCTGTGCAGGCTTGTGCGCCCGCGCACCGCCGTCCCCATCCATTACGAGGGGTGGTCCCATTTCCAACAGGACCGCGCCACCATTGAGCGCGAGCTGGCGAACGCTCCGGCCGACATCCGCCTGAGCTTCCACTTCGTGCCGATCGGGACCGCTGTCGAGCTCGCCGTGTGATCGCACGCCGGCGGTGCGCGGACCGCCGGCAACCCGGTCACACGATCTCGTCCACGAGGCCCCACTCCAGGGCGGTGGCGGCATCGATCGTGCGACCGGTCAACGCCAGCCAGGCCGTGCGGTGGCGGCCGATCCGCCGGGGGAGGCTGACCGTCCCGCCGGCCCCAGGGATGAGCCCCAGGGACACCTCGGGGAGGCCGACGACGGTGTCCGCCCGGGCCACCACCCGCGCCGCGAACGCCGATAGCTCGATGCCCGAACCGACGCAGGCCCCGTGCAGCTCGGCGACCACCCTGTCGGCTACCGCCGCCAGTGCTCGTGCGGGGCTGCGGGTCAGCCGGACGAGATGGGCGGTGGCGACGTCGGGCCTGGACCCGAACTCGTCGAGGTCGCCACCCGCACAGAACGCCGGCCCCTCGCCCCGCACCCGCACCTCGGCCACGGTCGGATCGCCGGCGGCGATGGCGAGGCCCGCGACCAGCTCGTCGCGCATCCTGGCGTCGAGGGCGTTGCGAACCCCCGGCCGATTGAGCACTAGCTCGAGCCGGTCACCGTCCCGGCGCACGGCCACCGCGGGACCCTCCTCGGGGCGGGGCGGGTGGACGGGATGCGTGGCGCGCCAGGCGGCGAACTCCGGCCCCGCCTGGAGCGTGGCGTAGACCGCCGACTCCAGCTGCAGGCCCTCGGCCACCGGGCGGGCCTCGCTGCCGCGCAGCACCAGCGCCAGCGCCACGGCCGCAACGGGGTTGGCGGCTACGGCATCGATCGTCGCATCGAGCTCGTCGCCCTCGGGTGGCAGCACGACATCGACGAGGTCGGCGCCCAGAGGCACGGCGGACGCCGACGTTCCCACGACCACCGCCGGCAGCGTCGCGAGGACGAGCGGCGGCAACGTGACGCCCGGCGCCGGCGGCTCGTCGAGCGCGACCACGACCACCGATCCCTTGGCATCGCCCAGCGCATCCGCGGGCTCGGGGCCGGACAACGTGGTGACGAACTCGGTCGCGGTGAATCGGTGGATGCGCATCGAAGGGGCCATCATGCTCGCGCATGTCCCCACCGACTCGTAGGCCCGTTGCCGGCGACGACGACCGCCGGGCGCTGGCGGCGTGGGCCGCGAGTGGGGCGATGGCGATCACGGGGCGGTCCGACGGCCCCCCGCTGGGGCCGCCCGATCGGCTGGTGGACGGCCTGGCCCGGTCGGCCTCCGTCGTCCGGGACCGGTCGGCATCGCTCGGCGTCCCCGTGGACGTCGACGCCGTCGCGCTGCTGGGCGAGCGCGCCGCCATCGCCGGGCTGACCCGGCACGGCGAGACGAGCTGTGGGGGCACCACCCGCCTCGTCCGGGCCATGGATGGATGGCTCGCGGTCGCCCTCCCCCGGCCCGACGACCGTGAGCTGCTCCCCGCCTGGCTCGGCATCGACGCCGGCGACGCCAGCGACGCCGAGGCGCCCTGGCCGGCGGTCGTGGTCGCGCTCGTGGGCGTGCCGGCCGGTGACGCCGTCGAGCGGGCCTCGCTGCTGGGCCTGCCCGTGTCGCAGTTGCCCGACGAGCCGGTCGCCGCGCTTGCGCCGCCGGCACCGCTGGCGCCGTTGCCGGTGGAGGCGACCTCGGTCCCGGGGCCGGCCCCCGATCGGCGGCCGCTGACGGCCATGACGGTGATCGACCTGTCGTCGCTGTGGGCCGGACCCCTGTGCGGAAGCATCCTCGGATCGGCCGGGGCCCGGGTCGTGAAGGTCGAGTCGACCCGCCGGCCCGACGGCAGCCGGGCGGGGCCCCGGCGGTTCTTCGACCTGGTGAACGGCGGCAAGCGGAGCGTGGCCCTGGACCTCGCCGACGACGACGCCTGGAGGGTCCTGCGCCGCCTCCTCGCCGCCGCCGACGTGGTCATCGAGGGCTCGCGGCCGCGTGTCTTCGAACAGCGCGGCATCGTTCCCGCCGACGTGGTGGGGAACGCCGGCCCGCGGGTCTGGCTGTCCATCACCGGGCACGGGCGGACCGGGGTCGGCCGCGACCGGGTGGCGTTCGGCGACGACGCCGCCGTTGCCGGGGGGCTGGTCGTGGCGGACGCGTCGGGACCGTGCTTCTGCGCCGACGCCGCCGCCGACCCGGCCGCCGGGCTGGCCGCGGCCGCGGCATGCCTGGACGCGCTGGCTGTCGGCGGGCGCTGGATCCTCGACGTCGCCTTGGCGGGGGTCGCGGCGTCGCTGGTCGGGCCGACGCTCGTGGCCGGCGGCGATTCCCCGGCGGGCGGGCCGATCCCCGACGTCGCTCCGCCCCGGGCGCGGCCGGCCGCCCTCCGTGGTCCGGGGCTCGGGCAGCACACGGCGGAGGTGCTCGGCGGCCTCGGCGTCACGACGTGACGCACCGTACGCTTCCCCACTCATGACCGAGCTGTTGTTGCGCGAGGTCATCGTGGAGGGACGTCTGGTCGACGTCCGAGCGAGCGACGGGACCATCACCACCGTCGGTCCCCGCCTCGAGACGCGCCCCGGGGAGACGATCATCGACGGCCGGCGGGGTGCGCTGGTTCCTGGACTGCACGACCACCACATCCACCTGCTGGCGCTGGCGGCCGCCCAGCGATCCGTCTCCGTGGGCCCGGCCGTCACGCCCGATGCCGCCGCCTTCGCCGACGCACTGGCCGCCGCCGACCGCTCGCTGCCCCGAGGGGCCTGGCTGCGTGCGGTTGGCTACCACGAGTCGATCGCCGGGCCGCTCGACCGCTGGCGGATCGACGACATCGTCCTCGACCGGCCGGTCCGGGTGCAGCACCGCACCGGCATCGAGTGGGTCCTCAACTCGAGGGGCGTGGAGCTGACCGGGCTCGACGTGGAGGCTCCGGGGCCGAGCGGCGCCGCCGACTGGACCGGTGACATCCCGGCGATCACCGATCCCGTCGTGGGCGTGGAGCGCGATGCCCGGGGGCGGCCCACGGGCAGGCTCCGCGGCCTCGATCGCTGGCTGCGCGACCGGCTGCCACGGGAGCGGCCGCCCGACCTGGCGGCGGTGGGCGAGCGACTGTCGCGGCTCGGGGTCACCGGTGTGACGGACGCGACGCCGATCGACCGCATCGAGGACCTGGCCCCGCTGGCCGAGGCGGCGGCCGCAGGTGACCTGCCGCAGCGGACGGTGGTCACGGGCGGACCGGGCCTCGCGGCCGCCGAGATGCCGTCACCGCTGACCCGGGGCCCCGTGAAGCTCGTGATCGCCGACCACGCCCTGCCGAGCCTCGAGGACCTAATGGGCTGGGTCCGGGCCGCGCACGAGCAGGACCGCCCCGTGGCGGTGCATTGCGTGACCCGCACCGCGCTGGCGCTGACGCTGGCCGCGCTCGACGCCGGGGGTGCGATCATCGGCGACCGCATCGAGCACGGCTCCGTGGTGCCGCCCGAGCTGCGCCGGCTGGTGGCGTCGCTCCGGCTGGTCGTGGTGACGCAGCCCAACTTCGTGGCCGAGCGCGGCGATCGCTACCTGGCCGAGGTCGACGCCGGCGACCAGCCGCACCTGTACCCGTGCCGCAGCCTGCTCGACGCCGGGATCGGCGTGGGCGGCGGGACCGACGCGCCCTTCGGCGATCCCGATCCCTGGCTCGCCATCAGGGCGGCCGTCGAGCGTCGGACCGCCGGGGGCGCGCCCCTGGGGCTGCGCGAGGCCGTGTCCCCCGAGCGGGCGCTGGCGCTGTTCCTCACGCCCCCCGACGATCCGGGCGGAGAGGTGCGGCGCGTGCGCCCCGGCGCCCCCGCGGACCTGTGCCTGCTCGACGCCTCGCTGTCGCTGGTCCTCGAGGAACCGTCGTCGGAGCACGTGGCGCTGACGGTCCACGCCGGCGTGCCCCACGGCCGGTGACGTCTTCGAAGATCTTCGGGGCTCGAGGCCCCGAGGATCTTCAAGGAATCAGTTGACCAGCCGGTCGGCGTCCTGCCAGTACTGCGCGCGCAGCGCCTTCTTGTCGGGCTTGCCCAGGGGGCTGAGGGGGATCGACTCGGCGACGTCGACCGACTTGGGCGCGTGCACCGACCCCTTGGCCCGCTTGACCAGCTCGATCAGCTCGTCGGCCACGATCTCGGCCCCCGGCCGGGGCACGACCACGGCCTTCACGGCCTCGCCCCAGCGGTCGTCGGGCACCCCGATGACCGCCACGGCCGCGACCGACGGGTGCGACGAGATCACGTCCTCGACCTCCCGCGGGAACACGTTGAAGCCGCCGCTGACGATCATGTCCTTTTTGCGGTCGACGATCGTGTAGTAGCCCTCGTCGTCCTCGCGGGCGATGTCGCCGGTGTGTAGCCAGCCGCCGACGAACGCCTCGGCCGTCTGCTCGGGCTTGTTCCAGTAACCCTGCATCACCAGCGGTCCCCGGACGCAGATCTCGCCGGGCTCGCCCCGCGGCACCTCGTGGCCGGGGTCGTCCAGCAGCGCGACGTGCACCCACGGCACCGGGCGGCCACACGTTGCGAGCCGCTCCGGGCGCGTCACGTCGTGCTCGTCCTTGCGCAGCACGCAGATCGTCATCGGCGCCTCGGCCTGGCCGTAGTACTGGAAGAAGATCGGCCCCAACTTGTCGATCGCCTCCGCCAGCCGGGTGGGGGACATGGCGGCGGCGCCGTAGTAGACGGTCTCGAGGCTGGACAGGTCCCGGGTGGCGAAGTCGGGGTGGTCCATGAGCATGTACAGCATCGTGGGCACGACCATCGTGGCGGTGATGCGCTCGCGCTCGATCGTCTCCAACACCAGGCCCGGCTCGAAGTACGGCACCACCACCAGCGACCCGCCCAGCAGGAGCACGGGGATGAAGAACGCCGCCCCGGCGTGGCTCAGCGGCGTGCACATGAGGAACCGGGGTTCGTGGGGCCATTCCCACTCGGTCAGCATGATCTGGGACATGGCGGCGCCGGAGCGGTAGCTGCCCATGACGCCCTTGGGCTTGCCCGTGGTGCCGCCGGTGTACGCCAGGCCCGGGATGTCGGTGCCGTCGGCCCGGGGTGCCACCAGCGGCCGGGGGGCGAAGGTCGACGCCAGGGCGATGTAGTCCTCGCCCACGTCGCCGGGGCCGAGGGCCAGCAGGTTCTTCAGCCCCGGAACCCGGGCGGCCAGCTCGGCGGCGCGCTCGCCGAAGAACTGGGGGTCGAACACGAGGGTCTCGACGCCGGCGTCCTCGAGGACGTAGGCGTGGTCGTCGAGCGACCCGAGCGGGTGCAGCGGCGTGGTCCGGCAGCCCACGAGCATCGAGGCACCCATGTTGAACAGGACCTCCGGCCGGTTGAGCGCCAGCACCGCCGCCGGGCTCCCCCGGCCCAGGCCCTTGGCCTCGAGCGCCTGTACGTACCGGCTGATCTCGTCGGCGACCTCGGCCGCGGTCAACACTTGATCACCGAGGTAGACCGCGGGCTTGTCGGGGTTGCGGCCGAGGGCGGTGATCAGCAGGTCGGGCAGATGAATGCCGCGGTGCAGGTCGGGCGACTCCACGCCGGTCATCGGCTCGCCTCCGGCTCGGACACCTCGTGCTCGTCGGAGCTGTTGGGCTGGCCGAGCGCCCCGACCAGCCGATCCAGGTGCGCCTGGCCCTCGTAGAGCTGGCGCAGCAGCCAGAAGCGCAGGAACCGGGCCAGCGAGTAGCGCAGGAACACCGCGGCGCCCGCAACCGACAACCCCAGCATCGACACCGCGAGGATCACGAGGGACTGGATGTCGCGGTCGTCGGACTTGTCCAGCGAGAGCTGGTAGGCGACGAACGCGATGACCACGCCGGCCACCATCGCCACGGCGCCGACGGCCTGGAGGATGCCATCCCGCTTGGCCGACGTGCTCACCTTCAGATTGGCCGCCTCCTGTTCGAGGCGGGCTATCCGATCACTCATGTTCACTCCCCAAGTAGGCCGACGACAGCTCCGACTGGAGCTCCGCCGGGGTGCCGGCGTGGGCCACGACGCCGTTGACCATGATGGCCGCCCGGTCCGCGATGCCGAGCACGGCCCGGGCGAACTGCTCGACCACCAGGATCGAGATGCCCTCCTGCGCCACCTGCGCCACGATCTCGTACAGCTGCTGCACCACGATCGGCGCCAGCCCCATCGACAGCTCGTCGAGCACCAGCAACGCCGGGTCGGTCACGAGCGCACGCGACAGTGCGAGCATCTGCTGCTCGCCGCCCGACAGCGATCCGGCCAGCTGGTGGCGGCGCGGGCCCAGCAGCGGGAACCGGGCGTAGGCCGCCTCCTCGAGGCCGTCGAGGCGACCCGACACCTGGGTCGCCATCCAGAGGTTCTCCCGCACGGTCAGGTTGGGGAACACGCCGTGGCCCTCGGGGATGGTGCAGACCCCGATGCGGGCGAGGTCGTGGCACGAGGCCCCGGTCACGTCGTGGCCGGCAACGTGGACGCGGCCGGCGGTGGGCGCCAGCAGGGCGGCGGCCACCTTGACGGTGGTCGACTTGCCCGCCCCGTTGGCGCCGAGCAGGGCGACCACAGCCCCCCGGGGGACGGCCAGGTCGACGCCGTGCAGGACCTCGATGCCGCCGTACGCGGCCCGGATCCCGACCAGCTCCAGCAGCGGTGCCGCCGGCGACGCCGAGCCGTTCGCCGCCAGGCTCACGCCGACACCCCGTTCCTGGCGAGACGGCTCCATCAGCCGACCCCCTCGGGGGTTCCCAGGTACGCCTCGATCACGGCCCGGTCGTTGCGCACCTGGTCGGGGGGGCCAGCCGCGATGGTGCGGCCGTAGTCCAGCACGTTGATCGTGTGGCAGACGTCCATCACGAGCGTCATGTCGTGCTCGACCAGGCAGATCGCGAGCCCGTCCGCCGCCAGCCGCCGCAGCAGCGAGCCGAACGCCTCGGTCTCGCGCTCGGTCTGGCCGGCCGCCGGCTCGTCGAGCAGAAGCACCGACGGGCGCGTCATCAGCGCCCGGGCCAGCTCGACCACGCGGGCCCGGCCGGTCGGTATCTCCGACACCTCGCGGTCGGCGATCGCCTCCAGGCCGGTCAGCTCGATGATCCGCTCGGCCTCGTCGCCCGCATTGGCGCGCCGACCGATCCACCGCCGGCCGCTCCAGCGGTTGCGGATGTCGCCGCCCACCCGGACGTTGTCGCGCACCGTGAGCGAGGTGAACAGCTCCAGCCGCTGGAACGTCCGCGCCAGCCCCTGCCGGGCCCGGCGGTGTGGCGGCGCCGACGTGATGTCGGCCCCGTCGAGGAACACGCGGCCCGCCTGAGGGGCCTGCAGCCCGCACACGACGTTGAACAGCGTGGTCTTGCCGGCGCCGTTGGGCCCGATCAGCCCGGTGATAATGCCGCGCTCGACATCGATCGACGTCCGGTCGAGCGCCGCCTTGCCCCCGAAGTGGACGGTGACGTCCCGGGCCTCGAGCAGGGCCACGGTCAGCGACCCCCCACCGGCAGGCCCAGCTCGCGGTCGAGCCTGTCGCGGTCGGCGGGCCGGAAGGGCCGCGAGACGCCCACCAGCTCGAGGGGGACGTCGTCGCTGCCGTCGGCGGAGGCCGCGACCGGCGCCGGTGGTGGCGCCAGGCGCTTGGCCGCCAGCGGCATCGCGGCGATCACGAGCCCGACCAGCACCACGAACCACCAGTTGCTGATGGTGTCGTTGCGCGCCAGCAGGTAGCACACCGCGACGGCGGCACACCCGGCGACCACCACGGGCTTCGCCCGGCGCAGCGCGCCGAACTCCACGACGATCTGTTCGACCGCGCCCGTGGGGTTGCGGCCGATGCTCACGCCCATCAGCGCCGGCAACACCGTCGTGAACCGGGCCAGGAAGTCGAAGAGTCCCTCGGCGTCGGGGTAGTCGACGCCGAGCTTGTCGAAGGTGTTCTGCAGGGCGACGAACGCCACGCCGAACAGGATCCCGCCGAACAGCGCCCCGCTCACGTAGCCGATGCCGCCCACGACGGTCAGGACGAGCAGCGACAGGCTGAGGAAGATGTCGTAGCGGTCGAGGTTCGCCGACCCGAGCTGCGACGTCATGAGCGCGCCGCCGACGCCGGCGATGGCGGCCGACAGCATGAACACCGACAGCTTCAGCGCCACTGGGCTCTGCCCCAGGGTGGCGGAGGCGGCCGGGCTGTCCTTCAGTGCGGTGAGCCGGCGGCCGTAGCTG
This sequence comes from Actinomycetota bacterium, assembly GCA_046723645.1. Lineage (GTDB taxonomy): Bacteria > Actinomycetota > Acidimicrobiia > Acidimicrobiales > VFJN01 > DASQUK01. The sequence continues at coordinate 12,801 of JBKOUY010000224.1, forward strand.
CTGTGGCGCAGTGCGACCAGCCCCACGCCGATCACGGCGAAGAACACGGTCACGGCCATGAGGAACGTGGGCATGGCCGCCAGGTCGAGCGGGCCGATCTTGGGACGCGGCACCGTGAGGTTGCCGCTCGGGAAGATGCTGAACCTGGAGTGCAGCAGCGGCAGCTTCCGGTCGGTGATCTCGCGCAACACCATGTTGGACACGAACACGCCGAACGCCAGGGTCGACAGCGCCAGGTAGAGCCCGCGCAGGCGCAGCGACGGCAGCGCCACCAACCCCCCGACCACGGCGCACACGCCGGCGGCAAGCAGGTAGCCCCAGAGCGTGGCCCGGGCGCCGCTCCCGCTGCCCGACACGCCGTAGTGATGGACGATGATCGCCCCGATCGCCCCGAACGACAGGACCGCCAGGTTGATCTCGCCGGCATATCCGGTGAGCAGCACCAACGACAGCGCGATGACCGCCGCCGTCATCGAGAACGCCATGTGGTTGATCGCGGTGGGGGCCAGGATCTCGCGCAGCAGGAACATGACGCCCACCAGCGCGAGGCCGGCGATCACCGCACTGCGCACGCTCGGCATGCGGAACCGCTCGCGGGTTCGGAGGATGGTGGCCCCCCGCAGCCGGTCCTGGGGCAGGAACAGCAGCACGACGAACAGGGCGATCATCGGCAGCGAGACGCGGAAGTTGCCGGTCCACGTCCACCGGTCGGCCGGGAAGTAGCCGATGACGTAGCTGCCGGCGAGGCCCAGGACCAGCGCGCCGAGGAACGTCCGCGGCAGGCTGCGCAGCCTGCCGAACATGGCCGCGGCGAAGGCGTCGATCACGAGGAGCGTGAGCGCGGTGGCGCTCATCGCCGTTCCCTGGATCGGAGTGATGAGAATGCCGGCCAGCGCCGCGAGGAACGCCCCCAACGCCCACGACAGCATGGCCAGCCGTTCCGGACGCCCGGCGTTGAGCTCGAGCAGGTCGGGGTCGTCGACCACCGCCCGCATGGCCACGCCGTTGCGGGTGCGGAAGAAGAAGAAGCGGAGGGCCAGCGCGATCACGGCCGCCAGCACCAGGGCCAGCAGCTCGTGCCAGGTGAGGTTGACCCCCGCGATGCTCACGGTCTTGTCGGCGCCGAAGAACAGCAGGAACAGCCGGGGCGTCCGGGGCGTCGGGTCCCAGATCCAGGTGGCCAGTGCGAGGAAGCCGAGCATCACGCTGACCGGCACGACGATCCGCGTGACCTCGGAGGTCCCCCGCAAGCCCCGCATGATCACGCCGTAGATCAGTGCCCCCAGGACCGGCGCCGCGACGCCGAGCACGGCGAGCAGGGCCAGCGGGGCCGGCCAACCCCAGTCGAAACGCACCTGCCAATAGGCGAACGCAGCCAGCATGGCGACGGCGCCGTGGGCGAAGTTGAAGATGCCCGACGTGGTGTAGGTGACGACGAGTCCGGACGCGGCGATCCCGTACACGCCGCCGGTCACCAACCCGAGGATCGTGTACTGCAGGAATGTCTGCACGGCCGCCGACCGCTCCTACTGCTGCGGCTGGAACTTGGTGGAGACGCGGTTCTCGTCGAGCTCGGCCTGGTCCACGACGCGTCCCGTCAACTCGATGGCTCCGTCGGGGTTGCAGTCGAACTCGCCCTGCTCCTCGGGGGACGCCTGCACCCACGTCGTGCCGTCGAGCTTGAGGAGCATCGCGCACTCCGGGGGCATGTTCCCCCCGGGGTTCGACTCCGCGTGCAGCCCGCCGCCGGTCCAGCTGGTGATCTTGGACAGCTGGTCGAGGACGCACTGCCGCGTCAGGTCGGTGCCGCACTCCTTCGCCGCCGTCGCCCACAGCAGGAAGGACGACGTGGCCTGCTCGCCCAGCTGGCTGACGTCGCCGCCGTGCTCGGTCACGATGTCGAGGTACTGCTGGGTGGCGGGGTTCGAGTCGGCCTGCTCGAACGGCGTGAATGCCGTGCGGACGTACACCCGATCGCCGTTGCCCGAGGCGTTCCAGTCGGCGAACGATTGGAGGTAGGCGTTGGAGTCGGTGAGCCAGATCGGGTCGTAGCCGACCTGCGCGGCGTCGTCGAGCAGGTTCTGCATGTTCGGGTACGGCTGGCCGGAGTAGTAGACGACCTGGGCCCCGCAGTCGGACATCCGCTGGGCGAAGGGCTTCCAGTCGGGCTCGCCGGCGATGTTGTACTCGATGGGGCAGTCGAGGAACTCGAAGCCGAAGTCGTCGAACGTCTGCAGGACCTTGTCCTTGGTGTCGATGGTGGCGGCGAAGTTGCCGAACATCACCGTGGCGTTCTTGACCTCGTCGGGGAACAGCTCGGCGACCTGGTCGGCCCAGCCCGCCGGGTAGACGTCGGCCGGGTTGGGCACGGACTGGTACATGAGCGGCGCGTTGGCGAACTCAGGGCTCACCGAATAGGTGGGGACCGAGGGCAGCCCGCAGCCCAACCGGGTCTCCTCCTGCGCGGAGTCGAGCGCCCACGCGTTGCCCACAAGCATGAAGACCTCGCCGCAGGCCTGCGTCATGGCGTTGACGACGTCGGTGATGGCGGCGTCGTAGTAGTTGCCGACGATCTCGCGGCCGTTGATGCCCCCCTGGTCGTTGCACCAGTCGATCATCGCCTCGATGGCGTCGGACGTCTCGTGGCTCAGCCCGGGCGACACCGGATAGCCGGCGTCGTCGCCGTATCCGATGACGATCTGGGACGCGGTCACACCCTGTTCCGTGGCGCTGGCGGCACCGGCCCCGTCCTCGGCCTCCCCACAGGGCGACTCGAGGTCGCCGAACATCTCCGTGTCCCCGCCGCCGTTCTCGGCGGTGGTGGTGTCCCCGCCGCCGGTCTCGTCCGCGGTCGCGGTCGGCTCGTCGCCGCGGTCGGAGCTGCACGCCGCGGCGGCGACGACGGCCAGCGCGGCGAGTGCTGCGGAGGTGCGCAACCAGGTGTGACGCACGGCGTGTCCCCCCTTGGTATCGACGCTCGACGCTGGCAGGTCGACGGAGCGCCGTCGGCGATTGAGAACGTGTTTCAGTTATGAGGCGGCGTCAGATTAGCGGCAGGTGAACGGGCGCGCCGATCGGCTCAGGGTCATGCGCGGCCCTCCTGGGGGTCTGTACAGTGATGCACCGTATGTCCGCATCCGACCACGTAGCGTGCTCGGCGCGGGCTTGTACCGCCGCCGTCATCCCCGCTTGGAACGAGGCCGCGACTGTGGGTGCCGTCGTGTATGCGGCGCTCGACGCCCGGCTCACCGACGACGTGATCGTGGTCGACAACGCCTCGTCCGACGCCACCGCCAACGTCGCGGCCGCCCACGGCGCCCGCGTGGTCCACGAGCCGACAACCGGGAAGGGCGAGGCGATGCGAACGGGCGTCGCCGCGGCGGGCGACGCCGATGTCATCGTGTTCCTCGACGCGGACCTGGTCGGCCTCCGTCCCCAGCACGTCGACGGCCTGGTAGCCAGCGTGATCGAGGGGGACGCCGACATGGCCTGCGGCCTCTTCGACCGTGGTCCGGTCGCCAACGCCATCTTCCTCGAGGGCCTGCCGGTGCTGACCGGTCAGCGGGCGCTGCGCCGCGAGCTGTTCGAGCAGCTCCACCTGCGGGACGTGCGGGGCTACCGGGTCGAGGCGGCGCTCAACAGCCTGGTCGCCCAGCAGGGGCTGCACCGCCGCGATCAGGTGCTGCCCGGGCTCTGGCACCGCACCAAGGAGGAGAAGCTGTCGAACCCGGTGGTTGGCTTCGTGACCAAGCTGGGCATGCTCGGCACCGCCTGCTGGAGCTACACCCGCTTCGCCCTGGCGCGCCGGTCAGTACAGCCGGCGTCGTAGCACCGCACTCGCCCGTCACGCCGTCGTGGCGAACGCGTCCCAGGCCGCGGCGCACCGCATCGCGTCCCACACCCCGTCGTGGACGACCATCCGGTACCGGAGCCGCAGGGGCTCGGCGGCCGCCAGGCGGAGCGGCCCGTCCCACAGGAACGCCGGGTACAGCGTGTTGGCCCAGCCCTCCCCGTAGCCGGCCCCCGCACGGCACGTGGCGTAGAACGGCACCGGGTGGGACGGGTTGTCCGGATGGTCGAGCACGCACACGCCACCCGCCGCGGCTCCGCCGGCCGGGCCGGACAGGTCGCACCACCGCGATCGCCGGGGGGCCACCCGGTCCCGTGGCTCGCCGTCGTCGAGCAGCAGGCGTGTGTCGCGCCAGTCCTCACGCCCCCGGAAGGCGAGCCCGGAGTAGCCGCCCCATTGCCCGTTGTACGGCGAGCGATCGAGGACGGCGACCCGCGGCGCCCGGAGGGTGACGTCCCAGTCGACCGCATAGGCGTCGTCGCCCAGGTCTACGTGCCGGAGCAGGCGCCGCTCGTGGATCGCGACCGTGGTGCGGTCGGGACGGATCCAGACCAGCTCGCCCTCGACCGCGCGATCGACCAGTCGCGGCCGGTGCTCATGGCGCTGCACCCCCCAACCCGCGGGGTCGTCCTCCTCCCAGAAGTTGTCGCCGTCGACGAACTTGACCACGAACCACGCGCCCCGCTGCCAGGGGTGGTCGGGGGGCTCAACCCTGGTCAGGACGAGCCCCGCCGGGGTGGCGACGGGATGCAGGTGCGGCTTGCGGTGGTGGTCCCAGACGTACGTCCAGCCGCCGTCACCGGCGGCGACGTGCAGCGGTGCGGCGTCGCCCGCCGCCACGGTCACGGACGGCCCGCCCCGGCCTCGCCGGCGACGGCGTCGAGCCGGTCCAGCAGGGTCGCGAGCAGGTCCGCCTCGCCCGCCGGCCGGGCCGGGCTCGCGGGGTGCACACGCGCCGACGGCGCCCAGCCGCGGCGGTGCCAGGTGAGGGCGGCGTCGTGGCGGTACGCAGGAACGGGATCGCGGAACGCCAGCGCCCCGAGGGCTTGAAAAGCGTCGTCGAGCTCGAGGGCACGATGGTCGCCCGCGGCCCACAGCAGGTCGCGGCGGGCGAACGCCGCCGGGGCGAACGTCGACAGCCCGAGCAGGTAGTCGCTGCCCCAGCGGACCATGTCGATGGCCAGGTCGTTCCCGGTGAGCACCAGGAAGTCGGGACGGCGGGCGTCGCGCAGGGCCAGGCGCGCCCACTCCGGCTCGCGCCGCAGGGACGAGTGCTTCGCGCCCACCACCCCCGGGACCTGGAGCACCTCGGCGTAGGTCTCCAGCGTCCAGATGCGCCCGTCGGGGTGGAACTGCGCGCCCAGCTCGAACCCCAGGATCCTGTCGACCGCGCCGGCGATCTCGGCGTGCGCCGGCGCCAGCTCACCCTCGGGCAGGGCGGCGAGGCCCGCGGACGGGAACACGATGGGCACGCCGCCCGCCTCCGCCACCTCGACGCAGGCCGCCTTGTAGCCCGCCAGGTGGAGGGCCGGCCGCCCACCGTCCGCGGCGGCGCCGGTGGCCGCGGCGTCGACGTGGGCGCCGCCGACGAAGCGCCAGCCCGCGAGGGGCTCGCGATCGCCCAGCGCCTGCGCGGTGACGGCGAGCACTCGGCGGCGGGTCGCCGGGTCGAGGTTCGGCCCGTAGGACGTGTCCATGTTGACCGCGGGCACGAGGCCCGCCTCCGCCGTGCGGGCGATCCCGGCGGCGAACGCGTCCCACGCGACCGATCCGTCGGCGTCGAACGGCAGCAGCACGGCGGACATCCCGGTGATACGACGCCGCGGCCGGAGCGGCGGCGGATCGTCGATCGTGGGGCCGCCTGCACTGGCGTTCACGCCACGCGCTCCATGTCGTCGGCCCCGACCGGATGGAGGGGCGGCTGCCCGGCGGCGAAGCGGCGGATCTCCTCGATCACGAGGTCGGCCAGGCGCCCCAGTTCGGTTCCCTGCGAGCCCGCAAGGTGGGGCGTGACGACGCAGTTGGGGAGCGCCAGCAGCGGATGGTCGGCGGGAAGGGGCTCGGGATCCGTGACGTCGAGCACCGCCGAGATCCGGCCGGTCCGCAGCTCGGCGGTCAGGGCGTCGTGGTCGACGAGCACGCCGCGCGCGGTGTTGATCAGCGTGGCCCCGTTCATCATCCGGGCCAGCTCGGCCGCGCCGACCATCCGCTCGGTCGAGGGCAGCACCGGGGCGTGCAGGCTCACCACGTCGCTGGTGGCCAGCAGGGCGTCGAGGTCGACGCGGCGCACACCCAGGCGCTCGGTCCCCTCGTCGTCCAGGTAGGGGTCGGCCACCACCACCTCGAATCCGTAGGGCCGGAGCAGCGATACCACCGTCCGCCCGACGTGCGAGGCGCCCACCAGGCCGATGCGCTTGCCCCAGTTGCCCACCGGGTGGCGCCGGTCGACGGGCGGGACCTCGGCGCCCCGCAGCCGCTCGCGCTCCACGAACGCAGCCTTGTTGGCCCACACCATGGCGGCGACGGTGAACTCGGCGACCGGCACGGCGTTGGCGGCCGCCCCGGAGGTGATGCGGCGGACCCGGGCGAACGTCGCCGGGGTGACGATGTCACGCATCGTCCCGGCCGCGTACGCCAGCATCCGCAGCCTGGGTGCGCGATCGAGGAAGGCGTCGTCGAGGCGGCTGCAGCCCCAGTGGCCGAGCAAGACGTCGGCGGCCGCCAGCACCTCGTCCGCCCGCCCGGAGGGCAACCCGTCGATCGCCACCGGGTCGAGCACGTCGCCGATCTCGGCCAGCGCCTCGAGATGCTGCGGACGGAGCGCGTGGCGCTCCAGCCCGGGGTACATCGACAGCGCGATCGCGGGCCGCTCGCTCGTTGCTCTCCGCTCTTGGCCTTCGGCCGGGCCGCTCGGGCTGTCGACGCCTTGTCTCCCGCTCCGACGGCCGCTCGGGCCGGGCTCGCTCGTTCGCCCTACGGGACGCTCGCTCATGTCATCACGGTCGGCGTCGACGCGGTGGGCGGACGGACCGCTTCGCGGCCGCGAGCAGTCGGCGCGCGGGCAGGCCCTTGTAGAACGGGTCGTACGGGTAGCACCCCGAGACGAGGCCGTTGCGCGGGGCCGTGGTGCAGTCGCTGAGGGTGCGGCAGATCCGCCCCGCGTCCAGCGGGCGGCCGGCCAGGACGTCTGCGGCCAGCTCCGGGTAGCTCAGCGCCATGCGGCCGAAGCCGACGAACGCAGCGTCCCCGGAGCGCACCAGGGCCTGTCCGGCGTGCGGCAGCCATTGCTGCAGGTAGCTCAGGCCGGAGGCGACGATCGCGATGCCGGGATGGGCCGCGGCCAGCTCGGCGGTGACTGCGGCCAGGCGAGCTACCTCGAAAAGCGGGTCGCGGGGCGGCTGATAGCCGTCGGATGGCGGGAAGTAGGCCGGCCGCTGGATGTGCGGCGTGTAGTAGGGGCTGCCGGCGGTGACCGAGACCAGCGAGACGCCCCAGGCGGCGCACCGCCGGATCACCTCGTGCGCCTCTCGCAGGTCGGGCGCCAGACCCGACCCATCGCCCCCGAACGCGTAGGCGTACGTGCCGCCGGACGCCAGGCTGACGGGCACGCCGCGGCCGTCGGCTCCGGCCACGTGCGGGATCAGGTCGAATGCGGACAGGCGCACGGCCAGCCCCAGTGCCGGCGCCTCGGCCCGCACGCCCTCCACGACCGCCCGCAGAAACCGGGTGCGGCCGTCGAGGTCGCCGCCGTACGGCCCGGGGCGGTCCACGGCCGACAGGAGCTCGTGGGCCAGGTAGCCGTGGCAGTGCTTGACGTCGACGAAGTCGAAGCCGGCACGATGCGCGAGCCCGGCGGCGCGGACGAACGCCTCCACCAACTCGTCGAGCTCGGCGTCGGACAGGACGTCGGCGGCGCCCGCGCCCACCCGGTCGTCCAGCAGCGGGTGCCGGTAGGCGACCCGGGGGCGGGGCTCGCCGCCGGGCCTGCTCCAGCGGCCGGAGTGCGTCAGCTGCAGCCCGACAACGGGCCCGCCGGCCCGGCCGCCCGCCTGCTCGTGCGTCGCCACCAGGTCGGCCCGCAGGGCGTCCAGATCGTCGACCGTGTTTGCGTCGATGACGAGCTGGCGGGGGTTCGCCCGTCCGTCGGCACGCACCGCCGTGGCCTCCGCCCACACCATCCCCGCCCCGGACGCACCGAACCGCCGCCAGCGCCGGCGCACGAGGTCCGATGGCCGGCCGTCGGGCTCCGCATCCCAGCCCTCCATCGGCAGCACGCAGAAGCGGTTCGCCGCCATGCGGCCCGCGACCTCGATCGGCTGCGCCAACGGACCGCGTGGGTCGACCTCGGGATCGATCGCCAGCTCCAGGCCGAGGTGGCGGAGCCGGGCCCGGATCGCGTCGGGCGTCCGCAGCGTGCGGACCTGCACGATGTCGTCCACCCCTGCGCCGACCGTGCTCAGCATGATTCAGCGACATTAGGGCGAGCGCCGGGTCGGCCTATCGTCCGGCGGCGTGGACAGTGCCCGGACCATCGCCGACGACCTGGTGGCCGCAGCCGTGCTGGTGCTGGAGGGGCTGGCGCGCGGCATCGCGCCGGACCTGGTGCTGCCCGACACCGTGGCGGGCCACAGGGTCGACGCCGACGCCCACGCCGACCTGTGCTTCACGCTGGGCCTGCTCCACGAGGCCGGCGTCGACCACGTGGCCGGGCTGCCGGTCGTGCCCACGCTGCTGGGCCGACTGGCGGCGACCGACGGCCGGCGGACCCACACGTTCTTCTCCTACCGGATCGCCGAGACGGCCGGGCGCCTCGGGGGCCTCGATGCCCTCGACGCCGCCAGCCGCCGGACCGTGGCCGAGGCCGCCGACAGCACCGAGTGGATCCCGCTGCTCGACCAGGCGGTCCTCCCCCGCAACTACGCCGTGGTGCTCGCCCGCTGCGAGGTGGCGCGGGCCGGCCTCGGGCTCGACGTGGACCCGGACGTGCTGGAGCGCCTGGTCGGACGGGCGCGTGACCTGTTCGGCGAGCACCCCGACGGCTGGCTCGACGACTCGCAGGGCGGCCAGGGGCAGGTGGACATGTACACGGTCGACGCCTACCTGTTCGCCGAGCCCTTCGCCGACCTGGTCGGGGACGTTTGGGAGAAGGGTGTGCGCTCGGCCGCCCGCCTCGTCGAGGCGGTGGCGTCACCGGACGGCGCGGCCCTGCCCTGGGGCCGCTCGATCGGGGCGCTGGCCGTCTGCCACACCGCGGAGCTCGCCGGGGTGCTGCTGCGCCGCGGCATCGACGTCGACCCCGGGCGCTGGCTCGGCCTCGCCCGCAGCGCCGCCAACGCCGCCCCCGGGTGGTTCTCGGAGGGGCTCGTTGTCGCCCACAAGCGGCGGGCTCCCTTCCGCTACCGCGGGCCCCAGCGCCGGCTGCAGATGACCCTCGACTGCGCCGGCAAGTTGGTGGCCGCCGCCCTCGACCTGCGCGCGTGGTCCCCCAACGGTGCCGGCGACGGTGCGGCCGCCGCGGCGGCTCCGCCGGCCGAGGTCTTCGCGGCCCGGGACGATTGGATCGGCTTCGGCGCCGGCCTGGGCGTCTGGGCGCGCCGGGACCCCCGGTTGGGCTTCGCCCTCCCCGTCGTGGGCGGGCCCGGTGCCGACTACGCGCCGGCGCCCCGCCGCCCCGGCCGCTTCGACGTCCCCACCGACCAGCCGCTGGTCTGCTTCGTCCCGGTGGCGTGGCGGGGTGGGGAGCGCTTCGCGCCCGGGGGCGCGGCCGCGGACGTCGAGCACCGACCCGGGGCCCTCGACATCGCGCACGACCGGTTCGTCGGGCCGGCCCGTGAGCTCGGCGCGGAACCCGAGACGCTGCCCGCCCGGAGGCTCGCCCGGTACCGCGTCCACGGACGCACGCTCTCGGTCGAGGAGGAGCTGGCCTTCGAGCGCCCGCCCGGCGCGTTGGCCGTGCTCGTCCCGGAGACCCGGGCCCAGGCGCTGCGCGTCGATGCCGAGGGTGACGCCGTCCGGCGGGTGTCGACCGTGGACGTCGACGGCCTGGCCGAGTGGCGCAGTGTCAACGGCGAGCTGCGGGGCGTCCACCAGGTCGAGCTGGCGCCCGGCCCGCAGGTGCGGTTCCGCTGGTCGGTCACCCCGAAGCTGCGGGTCCGGTCCACGGCCGCCCACCACTGGTACCACGAGTGCCTCTACCGACCGCTGGGCGACCGCGTCGATGCTCGTCCCGTCCCCTATCACCTGCTCGACCACCCCGACCGCCTCGCCACGGCGTTGGCCGAGGTCGACCTGGTCCACCTCCACTGGCCCGAGTGGTTCGTCGGCCTCGACGCCGGCCGCTCGCGCCGCGTGGCGGCGACGCTCGCCGACATCGGCGTGCCGGTGGTCTGGACGCAGCACAACCTGGCGCCCCACGCCAACCCCGACGACACGGAGCTGTACCGGCCGTGGGCCGACCTGGCCGCCGGGGTCATCCACCACAGCGAGTGGGGCCGCGAGGCGATCACCGCCCGCTACCGGTTCCGGCCGGACGCGATCCACCGCGTCATCCCGCACGGCCACTGGGGGCCGCTCATGGACGCCGGCGGCGACCCCGGCGCCCTCCGGCGGGCTGCCGAGGCCGAGCTTGGGCTGTCGCCCTGCGACCTACGGATCGGCCTGGTGGGTGCGCCCCGTCCGGGCAAGGACACGCAGCTCCTGCTGGACGGGTTCGCGGCCTGCGGTCGCGACGACCTGCAGCTGCTGGTGCTCTGCCACGACCGTGAGCGGCTGCCCGACGACCCGCGCATCACCGCACTGGCCTACGAGGAGGTGCCCCGCACGACCTACGACCGCCGCCTGGCCGCCATCGACGTGCTGGCGCTGCCGCTCGACGGCGGCACCTACCTGACCACGGGCCAGGTCGCCGACGCCGTCGGGCGCGGCATCCCGGCGCTGGTCTCGCCGTGGCCCTACCTGCGAGAGGCGCTCGGGGACGCCGGCATCCCGTACGGGCACACGGCCGCCGACCTGGCCGCCACCCTCGACGCGCTCGGCGACGACGTGCTGGCGCCCGCCCGGGCGGCGGTGACGGAGCGGCGCGAGGCGCTCGACTGGGCGGCGCTGGCCGAGTCGACGTGGGAGTTGCTCGACGAGGTGGCCGCCGAGGGCGCACGCCGCCGCCCGCGTTGAGTGACACCGCCGCCGCTCGGACGGCCGCCGGTGGTTCGTGGATGCCGGGGTAGCGTCGTCGCCGTCCTTGGACCTGGGGAGGGAACCCGGTGCGACGAGCCGGCGTGCTGGCCTTGGTTGTGGTGCTGATGGCGGGCGTGGCCTGCGGGCGCCCGCTCCGCCCCGGCGCTGGTGGCGGTGGTGGTGCCGGCGCCGGTGGCGGAGGCGGCCTCGGGTCGGGGGACGGCTACGTCGACCAGCGAGAGTGGCGATCCCGCCAGGACCAGTACCTGCGCTTCGCCACCGAGCGGCTCGACCCGTCGTCGGTGCCGAACGTGCTCGCCCACTTCACCCGAGCGCAGCGGGACCGACGGTTCGGCTTCGAGCCCGACGCCATCGGCCCCGACGCCTTCGCCGCCACGTTCGCGAAGATCGACGGCCACGCCGACACCAGCGACTTCGACATGATGCGCCTGATGGCCCTCTGGTACGGGCACCGGCGAGAGGTGCGCGCCGACCTCCGGGCTGCGATCGAGCAGCGCTTCACGAGCTTCCGGTACTGGTACACCGACCCGCTGCCGACCGGCGTCGTCGACAACAAGTGGTTCTGGTCGGAGAACCACCGCATCATCTTCCATACGCTCGAGTACCTGGCCGGCCGGGCGCTCCCGAGCGCGACCTTCGACATCACCGGCGAACCCGGCACCATCCACGCCGATCGGGGCCGCCGGCGCATCGAGGCGTGGCTCGACGAGAAGGCCAGATGGGGGTTCTCCGAGTGGCACTCGGACGTCTACTACGGCGAGGACATCGAGGCGCTCCTGCTGCTGACCGAGAACGCGCAACGCGACCTGGCGCGGCGCGCCGCGGCGATGCTCGACGTGTTCTTCTACGACCTGGCGATCCACCAGGTGCAGGGCAACGTCGGCGTCACCCACGGCCGGTCGTACATGAAGGACAAGAGCCGGGCCGCCGACCAGGACGTGTTCGGTGCAGTCAAGCTGGCATTCGGCACGTCCGACCAGCCCTATCCGTCCCGTTCGGACGCCGACGCCACCGCGCTGGCGGCGGCGGAGCGCTACCGCCTGCCGGCGGTCATCGAGCGGGTGGCCCGGAGCCCCGAGCCGCTGCTCGACCGCGAGCACATGGGCGCGCCGATCGACGTCGACCAGCCGTTCAGCGCCGATCCGCCCTCCCCCGTGCCCGGCGTGTCCAACACCCATCCCGAGGCCATCCCGTTCTGGTGGGAGCGCGGGGCCTTCACGGCGTGGCAGGTCGTGCCGCTGACACTTGCCACCATCGAGGAACGCAACCTGTGGGAGACGACGCTGTTCCAGCCCTTCCGGGCCCTGGCCGACGTCGCCGGCGGCGATCCCCAGGTGGCCGCACAGCTGGCACACGCCCTGCGCTGTCAGATCAACATCGGGCTGCTCACCGAGGTCGACACCGTCACCTGGCGGACACCCCACGCGATGCTGTCGAGCGCGCAGGACTACCGGCCCGGCTGCTTCGGCTGGCAGTTCCACGCGTGGCAGGCGACGCTCGACGAGGACGCAGTCGTCTTCACGACCAACCCCGGGAACGAGCCGCGGCCCGGGGACCGCTGGGTCGACGCCGACCTGTACTGGAGCGGCGCCGCCACCATGCCCCGGAGCGCCCAGCACGGTGCCGCCGTCATCAACATGTACGCCCCGCAGTACCCGGCGCCCACGGGCCCGCCCCTCGACGCCTTCGGCTACCTGCCCTACACCCACGCCTACTTCCCGACCGAGCGGTTCGACGAGGTGCGCCAAACAGTGGCGAGTCGGTCGCCCGACCGAGACGATCAAGGGGCGGCGGGCGGGGGTCGGTCTGGATGGACCTTCGGGCGCAAGGGCGACGGCTACGTCGCGCTCTGGTCGTGGCGGCCCACCGAATGGCGCACCCACGACCCGACGGTGACGTTCACCAACGGGCTCACCCAGCCGTTCGACCTGGTGGCGCGCGGCGGGGCGGCCAACGTGTGGATCTCGGAGGTGGGCGACGCCGGCCGCTGGGGCTCGTTCGACGCGTTCGTGGCTGCGGTGTCGGGGGCGGCGATCGATGTGACGGACCTAGGTTCCGCCGGCGGCGTGTCACGGGGATTCGACGTCAGCTACGCCTCGCCCACCGAGGGCACAATGACATTCTCCTGGACCGGGCCGTTGTCCGTCGACGGCACCGAGGTGCCGCTCCACGGGGACCAGCGTTTCGACAACGCCTTCGGCACCACGGCCTTCGGCGACACCGCCATCGAGATCGGCGACGGCCGCGCCAGCCTGACGCTCAACCTGGCC
>JBKOUY010000043.1:0-45646 GCA_046723645.1 Actinomycetota bacterium
GATCTCCGCGTCGGCAGGGGGGATGATCTGGGCGCCGTCGCCGAGGTACACCTTGTAGCCGTTGTCGCGGGGCGGGTTGTGGCTGGCGGTGACCTGGACCCCGGCGCAGGCGCCGAGGTGGCGCACGCCGAAGGCCAGCACCGGGGTCGGGATGGGCCCATCGGCGAGGTGGACCGGGAAGCCGGCGCCCGCCAGCACGGCCGCGGCGTCGGACGCGAAGCCGGCCGAGCCGTGGCGGGCGTCGAAGCCCACGACGACGGGCTCGCCCGCGTGCCCTGTGTCAGCCAGGTAGCGCGCCAGGCCGGCCGTGGCGCGCATGACCGTCACCCGGTTCATGCGGTTGGGCCCGGCGCCCATCTCGCCGCGCAGGCCGGCCGTCCCGAAGGCCAGCGTCGCCCCGAAGCGATCCCTCAGGCCATCGAGGTCCGGCCCGGCGCCGCGGTCGAGCATGCCGTCGACCTCGGCCCTGGTCGCGGGATCGGGGTCCTCGTCACGCCACGCCCTCGCCGCGGCGATCAGATCGTCCGGGGTCATCGGCCTCGATCCTACGAAGTGACTAACGTGCGAGCCGTGGCCCGCCGGGCCACAAAGCTTTTCGGGACAGGAGACTCCAGATGCGACAGCGAAGGGTCCTAAAGGGGCTGGCGGTCCTCCTAGGGCTGGCATTGGTCGCCGCAGCCTGCGGCGACGACGACGATTCATCGACGAGCGACACCACCGAAGCGGACGGTGGCGCCGCCGCAAGCGACTTCCAGGGCTGCCAGGTCACCGACACCGGCGGCGTCGACGACCGGTCGTTCAACCAGACGGCCTACGCAGGGCTCCAGGAAGCGGCCGACGAGCTCGGCTTCGAGGCCTCCGTGCTCGAGTCGCAGGCCGAGTCCGACTATGCCCCGAACATCCAGAGCTTCATCGACCAGGGCTGCGACCTGATCGTCACAGTCGGGTTCCTGCTGGGGGGCGCCACCGCGGATGCCGCCCTGGCCAACCCCGACCAGAACTTCGCCATCGTCGACTACGACTACAGCGTCGACGCCGGCGACGCGCAGGACGAGTTCGACAACATCAGGGAGCTGACGTTCTCGACCGACCAGGCCGCGTTCCTCGCGGGCTACGTGGCCGCGGCGATGACCGAGACGGGGACGGTCGGCACGTACGGGGGCATCAACATCCCCACCGTGACCATCTTCATGAAGGGCTTCCAGCTCGGAATAGAGAAGTACAACGAGGACAACGACACCGACGTCCAGCTCATCGGCTGGGACAACGCCGCCAACGACGGGCTCTTCACCGGCGACTTCGAGAACCAGGCCAACGGCCGCGCCACGACCGAGGGGCTGCTCGACGACGGCGCCGACATCATCATGCCGGTGGCCGGGCCGGTGGGCCTCGGCACCATCGAGGCGATCCGCGCCCGTCCCGACAGCAACGCAAAGGTCGTCTGGGTCGACACCGACGGCTGCGTCAGCGTGCCCGACGACTGCGATCTGTTCCTGACCTCGGTCATGAAGAACATGGACGTGGCCGTGCACGACGCCACCGTCCAGGCGGCCGAGGACAACTTCGAGGGCGGGCTCTACACCGGCACGCTCGAGAACGAGGGCGTGGCGCTCGGCCCGTTCAACGACTTCGAGGACCAGGTCTCCGACGAGGTGAAGACCGCGGTCGACGACCTGCGCCAGCAGATCATCGATGGCGACATCGAAACCATGCCGCAGAGCTGACCGGGCAATCGACGAGCCGCTGACGACGCCGACGACATGAGAGTCGAACTCCGGGGCATCACCAAGCGGTTCCCCGGCGTCGTGGCCTGCGACGGCGTGGACCTCTCCGTGGAAAGCGGTGAGGTCCACGCCCTGCTCGGCGAGAACGGGGCCGGCAAGTCCACGCTCATGAACATCCTCTTCGGGCTCTACCGGCCCGACGAGGGCGAGATCCTCCTCGACGGCGACGCCCAGCGCTTCAGGTCTCCCGCCGACGCCATCGCCGCCGGGATCGGCATGGTGCACCAGCACTTCATGCTCGTGCCGGTGTTCACGGTGGCCGAGAACGTGATGCTCGGCGTCGAGCCCACCGGCCGCGTCGGTCAACTCGAGCGCGGCGAGGCGCACCGGCGGGTCGCAGAGCTGTCCGCGCGCTACGGCTTGGACGTCGACCCCGAGGCGACCATCGAGGATCTCCCCGTGGGGATCCAGCAGCGGGTTGAGATCCTCAAGGCGCTGTACCGCGAGGCGCGCTGCCTCATCCTCGACGAGCCCACCGCCGTGCTGACTCCGACCGAGATCGCAGAGCTCATGGAGATCGTCCGCCAACTGACCGAGGGCGACCGCTCGGTGATCTTCATCAGCCACAAGCTCCGCGAGGTGCTCGCCATCGCCGACGAGATCAGCGTGCTCCGCAATGGCCGGGTCGTGGGACACACCACGCCCGCCGAGACCGACGAGCAGGCGCTCGCCACGATGATGGTCGGCCACGACGTGAAGCTCGTCGTCGACAAGGAGCCCGCAACCGCCGGCGAGCCCGTCCTGGCCGTCGACAACCTGGTCGTCAACGACGATCGCGGTCAGCGGGTGGTCGATCGGGTGAGCCTCGAGGTCAGGGCCGGCGAGATCCTGGCCCTTGCGGGGGTGCAGGGCAACGGCCAGACCGAGCTGGTCGAGGCCATCACGGGGCTGCGCCCACCCCGATCGGGTTCGGTCCGGTTCGACGGCCGCGACGTCACCGGCTGGGCGCCGGACGACCTGTTTCGTGCCGGACTGGCTCACGTCCCCGAGGACCGCCAGCGCGACGGCCTGATCGGCTCGTTCACCGTGTCGTCCAACCTGGTGCTCAACCAGATCGAGGAACGGCCGTTCTCCCGGCGGCTGCGGATCGACCGCCGCGCGGTTCGCGAGCACGCGGAGGAGCTGGTCCGCCAGTTCGACGTCCGCACCGCCTCGGTGCAGTCGGCCGCGTCCACGCTGTCGGGCGGCAACCAGCAGAAGGTGATCGTCGCCCGGGAGTTCTTCCACGCCGACCGCCTGCTCGTGTTGTCGCAGCCGACACGGGGCTTGGACGTGGGCTCCATCCAGTACATCCACCGCCAGGCGGTGGCCAAGCGGGACGAGGGGGTGGGCGTCCTGCTCAACTCTTCGGAACTGGACGAGGTGCTGGCGCTTGCCGACCGCGTGGCCGTGATCTACCGGGGCCGGATCGTCGGCGTCCTCGACCGCGGGGAGGCGAGCCGCGAGCGCATCGGCCTGCTGATGGCCGGCGCCGTGGAGCAGGCGGCCGAGGTCGAGATTCCCGGCGAGGAGGAGGTGACGGTCACGTGACCGCGACCGAGGCCGCGGCACCGCCCGGTGCGTTCGGTGACGGCGCCGGCCCGCCGACAACGGAAGCCGAGCGCGGGCCGCTGGGATGGTTGCGCTCGCTGGCCAACAGCCTCGTCGTGCCCGTGCTGGCGTTGATCACCGCGTTGGCGATCGGCGGGTTGGTCATCATCTTCTCCGACCCCGACACCCTCGACTCCTGGGGCGGGTTCTTCACCCATCCGGGCCAGACGCTGTCCGACTCGTGGAACATCGTCTACGACTCGTACAAGGGGCTCTACACCAGCTCGCTCGGCACGCAGGCCGCCATCGGCCGCACCCTCGTGGAGGCGACCCCGCTCGCGCTGGCCGGCCTGTCGGTGGCGCTCGCGTTCCGCGCCGGGCTCTTCAACATCGGCGCCGCCGGCCAGCTCATCATCGGGGCGACCTGCGCCGGCTGGGTGGGGTTCACCTGGGACCTGCCCAAGGCCATCCACCTTCCCCTGGCGGTGATCGCCGGGTTCGTGGGCGGCGCCGCATGGGGCGGCATCGCCGGCGTGCTCAAGGCTCGCACCGGCGCCCACGAGGTGATCACCACGATCATGCTCAACTACATCTCGTACTACCTCCTCGACTATGCGCTCCGCACCGACGCTTTCCAGCGCCCGGGCCGGGAGGACCCGATCTCCAAGGCGGTCGCCGAGTCGGCCCGCCTGCCCCAGGTGAGCTTCGGCGATGTCGTCGTGCACGCCGGTTTGTTCCTGGCGCTGGCCGCCGCCGTCATCGTGTGGTGGCTCCTCGATCGATCGACGGTGGGGTTCCGCATGCGGGCGGTCGGCACCAACCCGTTCGCGTCCCGCTATGCAGGCATGGCGATCGGGGGCACGTACATCCTGGCCATGGTGATCGCCGGGGGCCTGGCCGGGCTGGCGGGCACGACCAACATCCTGGGGCGGCCCGGATTCAGCCTCACGCACCAGTACTACTTCTTCATCGGATTCGACGCGATCGCCGTGGCGCTGCTGGGTCGCGCCAACCCGGCGGGCGTGCTCGGCGCCGCCTTCCTGTTCGGCGTGTTCCGGTCCGGCGCCACCGGCATGCAGGCCGCGACGTCGACCCCGGTCGACATCATCCTCGTCATCCAGGCGCTGATCATCCTGTTCGTGGCCGCCCCCTCGCTCGTGCGCTCCATCTACCGCATCCGGGCGGGCCGGGGCGCGGGGCAGACCTTCACGACGAGCTGGGGGGCGTAGGCGATGGCCACGATCACCGAACCCCTGGCGCCGGCCCCGGAAGAGGAACCGTGGGTCGACGCCGGCGATCCGCTGCGCCGCCGGCGCGTCGGATTCGGCCTTGCGACCGTGGTTCTCGGCCTCATCTCGCTGGTCGGGTTCGGGTTTGGCAGCGAGTCGGGACTCGACTTCACGTTCGTGTTCAGCCGCGAATCCGATGCGGTGCAGATCCCCGACCTCACTCAGCCGGCCAGGACCACGGCCATCGTGCTCGCCGCCCTGATCCTGGTGCTCGGCGCGCTGATGATCGTGGGCCTGGTTCGCACGCACATCTACATCGTGTTCGGCATCGCGCTCGTCCTCTTCGTCGTCGCGCTGCTCGTGTGGGCCGCCCGCGGCGACGACATCAACATCATCGGCCTGCTCGACGGCACCCTGCGCCGGTCCATTCCCTTGGCCCTCGGCGCCCTCGCGGGTCTGCTCTGCGAACGGTCCGGGGTGATCAACATCGGCATCGAGGGAATGCTGCTGACCGGGGCCTTCACCGCGGCCATCACGGCCAGCGCGGCCGACAACACGTGGGTGGGCCTGCTCAGCGGGGTCGCCGTCGGCGTGCTGCTCGGCGCGTTCCTCGGGGTGATGTCCATCCGCTACCGCGTCGACCAGATCATCGGCGGCACGGTGATCAACTTCCTCGCCCTGGGCATGACCAGCTACCTGACCGCCCGCGTGCTCGTCGAGAACCCGAGCCTCAACGAGCCCGGATCCTTCCGGGCGTTCGGCATCCCGGGCCTCGACCGCCTGCCGTTCCTCGGGCCCCTGCTGTTCGACAACACGATCTACGTCTACCTGCTGTTCCTGCTGGTGTTCGGACTGTGGTGGGCGCTGTTCCGCACGCGCTGGGGGCTGCGCGTGCGTTCAGTCGGCGAGCATCCCCGCGCCGCCGACACGGTGGGCATCAACGTCCTGCGGACCCGCTACCGCGCCGTGATGCTGGGCGGCGCGGTCGCCGGCCTCGGTGGCACGTGGTTCACGCTCGACGCAGTGAGCAGCTTCGACGAGAACATGACGGCCGGCCGAGGCTTCATCGCCCTGGCGGCCGTCATCTTCGGGCGCTGGCATCCCGTGGGAGCCTTCATCGCCGCGCTGGTCTTCGCGTTCTCCGAGGAGCTGCAGAACCGGCTGGCCGTGCTCGACACTCCCATCCCGTCAGAGTTCCTGCTGATGACGCCCTACGTGGTCACGATCATCGTGGTCGCCGGGCTCGTGGGCCGGTCGCGCCCACCCGCGGCCGACGGCCAGGTCTACGTCGTCGAGTGAGCCGCGCCGTGCCGGCACCAGCGCGCCCAGTCGACTGGGACGAGTTGCGGGCGGCCGCGGCCGAGGCGGCTCAGCGGGCGTATGCGCCGTACTCGCGGTTCCGTGTCGGCGCCGCGGGGCTCACTGACGACGGGCGGGTCGTCGTCGGCTGCAACGTCGAGAACGCCTCGTACGGCCTGACCTTGTGCGCCGAGTGCGGGCTCGTGTCTGCCCTCCACGCGAGCGGTGGCGGGCGGCTGGTCGCGGTGGCGGTGTCCGACCCCGACGGCGCCGCCCTGTCGCCGTGCGGCCGCTGCCGGCAGCTCCTCTACGAGGCCGGCGGGTCCGAGCTCGTCGTCAACGAGGTGCGCATGGCCGAGTTGCTGCCCAGCGCGTTCGGACCCGAGGACCTCGAGTAGTGGCCACCGACGTCCTCGACGTCATCCGGACCAAGCGCGACGGCGGCCGCCTGTCCGACGAGCAGGTGCGCTTCTTCGTCGAGGGCTACACCGCGGGCACCATCGCCGATGAGCAGGCGGCGGCGCTGTGCATGGCAATCCTGCTGCGTGACATGGAGCGCGACGAGCTCGCGTACTGGACCCAGGCGATGATCGACTCGGGCGAGCGCCTCGACCTCTCGTCGGTGGGCCGGCCCACGGTCGACAAGCACTCGACCGGCGGGGTGGGCGACAAGGTGTCGCTCCCACTGGCGCCGCTGGTGGCGGCGTGTGGGGCCGCCGTCCCCCAGCTCTCCGGGCGCGGGCTCGGCCACACCGGCGGCACGCTGGACAAGCTCGAGGCGATCCCCGGGTGGCAGGCCACACTGCCCACCGAGCGGATCATCGCCCAGTTGAGCGACGTCGGTGTCGTGATCTGTGCCGCCAGCGAGACGATCTGCCCGGCGGACCGGAAGCTCTACCAGCTGCGGGACGTGACGGCCACGGTCGAGGCCATTCCCCTCATCGCGAGCTCGATCATGTCCAAGAAGATCGCCGAGGGCACCGAGGCGCTCGTGCTCGACGTCAAGGTGGGCTCGGGCGCCTTCCTCCCCGAGATCGACCGAGCGCGGCGGCTCGCCGAGACGATGGTGGGTCTGGGCGCCGCCGAGGGCGTCCGCACCGCCGCGCTGATCACCGACATGGAGACGCCCCTCGGGCGCGCCTGCGGCAACGCCCTCGAGGTGGCGGAGGCCGTCGATGTACTGCGGGGCGGTGGTCCGGCCGACGTCGTGGAGCTCACCGTCGCCCTGGCCCGCGAGATGCTGGGGCTCGCCGGCCTCGACTCGGCGTCGGGCGGGGACCCGGCCGCGGCCCTGGCGGACGGGCGGGCGCACGCGATGTGGGACGCCATGATCCGGGCACAGGGCGGCGACCCCGACGCCGCACTGCCCGCCGCCGCCATGCACCACGAGTTCCGCGCGCCGGCGAGCGGCTACCTACGCCGTCTCGACGCCCGGGCCGTGGGCGTCGCCGTCTGGCGCCTCGGGGGCGGACGGTCCCGCAAGGAGGACGCGGTGTCCCCGACGGCGGGTGCGGTGTGCGTGCGCAAGCCGGGCGAATCCGTGGAGGCGGGCGAGCCAGTCGTCGTCCTGCACTACGACGACCCCACCCGGCTGGACGGCGCCCTCGCGGCGCTGGACGGCGCTGTCGGGGTGGGGCCCGAGCCGCCCGAGCCGCGGCCCCTGATCATCGACCGCATCGACTGAGCGCCTCGGCCCTGCCCGAACGTGGGGTGGGGGCTGTAGCGTTCCTCCATGGCGGCGCTACCCACCCTGGATCAGGTCCGGCGAGCTCCAACGGTGGTGTTGCACGACCACCTCGACGGTGGACTGCGGCCCACGACGGTCATCGAGCTGGCTCGCGAGGCGGGCCACACGTTGCCCACGACCGACGCCGGAGAGCTGGCGCGGTGGTTCACCGAGGGCGCCTACCGCCACGACCTGGACCTCTACCTCGAGACCTTCGAGCACACCACCGGGGTCATGCAGACCAAGGACGCGTTGCAGCGGGTGGCGGCGGAATGCGCCGAGGACCTGGCCGACGACGGCATCGTCTACGCCGAGGTGCGGTTCGCGCCCGAGCAACACATCGAGGGAGGGCTGACGCTCGACGAGGTGGTCGAGGCCGTGCTCGAGGGATTCCGGCTCGGCAGCGCCGGACGGGGCATCACGATCGGGACGCTGGCGACGGCCATGCGCCACGCCGCCAACTCCAGCGAGATCGCCCAGCTGGCGCTGCGGCACCGCGACGCCGGGGTCGTCGGCTTCGACATCGCGGGCAGCGAGGCCGGGAATCCGCCCACCCGGCATCTCGCCGCCTTCCAGGAGATCGCCAAGGCCAACAGCCACATCACGATCCACGCGGGCGAGGCGTTCGGCCTGCCCTCGATCTGGGAGGCGCTGCAGCTCTGCGGCGCCGAGCGGCTCGGGCACGGCGTGCGGATCGTCGACGACATCGTCGTCGACGACGAGGGCCGCGCCACGCTGGGCCGCCTGGCGGCCTTCGTCCGTGACCGGCGGGTGCCGCTGGAGATGTGCCCAACGTCGAACGTCCACACCGGCGTCGCCCCGTCCATCGCCGAACACCCCATCGGGCTGCTGACGGCGCTGCGCTTCCGGGTGACGGTGAACACCGACAACCGGCTGATGTCCGACATCACGCTCAGCGACGAGCTGTACAAGCTGGTCGAGGCGTTCGGCTACGGCTGGGACGAGCTCCAATGGCTCACCATTAACGCCATGAAATCGTCGTTCTGGCCGTTCGACCAGCGGCTCCGGATCATCGAGGGCACGATCAAGCCCGGCTTCGCGGCCCTCAGGGCCGAGGCGCTGTAGCGCGGCGCGCGCGGACTCCGGCGTATGGATCCCTCGTGGCGTCTTCGGTCCATCGAAGGGGTCCGTCCGGCCGTGTCGTCGGGGGTGGCGTAAGGGCGAGCCTCCATCGAGCGACGGTCTGCATCGCGAGCGCGACCACGCGCCCGCGATGGCGATCTCCGTGAGCGAGGTGGCCCAACTCATGAGCCAACAAACCGACTCGCTCCTAGCCATCCAGGATCGCCCACACAGGCGCGCAGCCCTACGAACAGTGGGCTGTGACGCCCGAGAATGGCGACTGCAACGCCCCCGGCGACGCAGAGCACAGTCAGCGTCACGACCAACAGACTCAGCGCCAAGGCGAGCGTGGCCCCGAGCCCCCTCCTCCCGGCGACACCTCGGCGGAGAAGCCGCTCGGCGAGGGCCTCGTCGCGCCGCGCCGCACGACGGCGTCGCCGGGTCACCGAACCACCAGCATCCGTCGCGGCACCCGAGGTGGCGCTGGTCTCGTCCATAGCCTCCCCCTGGCTGTGATCCCAGCTTCCCCGCGTTACCGGGGCTAGCGACGCAACACTTTGCCTCACGTCGCGGGTGCGTACCTTCGCGCGTTCCTGCGCCGCGTATCGTCCTGCGCCATGCCGTCCTCGTCTGGTCCGTCGGGTGAGCGGTGCAAACCGGTGCAGCCATTTCCAACGCGCTCCAGCCTGGCGGCTGTGGGGCTCATGATCACTCTGGCGGGGTGCAGTACGTCTGATCCGGCGCCGCGACCACCGACGACCCCAAGGGACGACGAGTTGCACATCGCGGAGGTCAACTTCGCGGACCTCACCCAGGCCGACGATCGCAATCTGAGGGACTTGGATGAAGCCGTCGACCGCCGATCATCAGATGGGTGGCGGCGTCGCGATCCCGACCCGGCGATTGTGGCCGAGGCCGAGGACATCATCGAGAGCGGCCGCGAATTCGACGACGCCGCAGTGCTCGCCGTCTGGCAGCACCCGTCCGGACGGGTCGCGGTGCAGTTGACCGCCTCAGAGGTCGGCGACTCCCGGATCACGGTCACCGTGTTATTTGTGCCTGACTAGAGGCAACCGACGACGTCAAGGAGCTGACGCGGGCACTCGACCCAGGCAATCCCAACACCGCCACGAGTTGCCGGCCGAGCGTGATCGCGTGTCGAAGAGCCGTGTCCCCGGCGGTGGGTCTGGCGTTGACTAGTAAGTGCGGGCCTGGCTCAGCCTGGGGCCACGGCGGAACGCTGAGGGGGAACCACCATGCGGGGACGCATCGCGGCGGCGGCAGCCGCGAGATCAGCTCATGTGCTCATCCGTCTACGTGAAACAGATGGCAGGCGTGGGTGACCCGTTCGTCCGCATCACCGTCCCGGACCTGACGAACCTCATGGTCCAGGAGGCGTCGCATCTTGCCTGTCAACTGGGCTTGAAGGTGGACACGGTCGTGCTGACGCCGAATCCTGCGCCGGTCGAGGGCAAGGTCGCGAAGCAGGACCCGCAGCCCGGCAAGAAGCTACGGCCAGGACGCACGATGACTCTGTATCTCGAGTTTCCGCAGCGGCGCCCACGACAAAATGCTGACTCCCTCACCAACGACGACAGCCAGCCCGAACCGAGCCGACGCCGTCCGGCCCGTACGCAGCACAGCGGCCCCCGCATCCGACCGGCGGCTATGCGCCAGCGCCGATGCTGAACTCAGCCGCGACGCGCCGCGGCGTCAGTTCCAGGTGATCCAGCGGGTGTCCAGCGGTTCGCCGGGTGGGTGCTGCCACTCGGGTGCGGGCAGCTTCAGGTCGCGAGCGACGTTGGCGATTGAGGACCCGGGATGGGGCGCCGTGGTCGCGCGGGTTCGAGTCGCCGGCCCCGTTCGTCGGCGAACGTCAGCCCGCCGGGCTCGGCGGGGCTGCCCTCGACGCTCAACAGGCCCTCGTGGACCATGCGGTGATGCGCCGGGCACAAGGCGAACAGGTTGCGGCGAGCCGACGTTTACGTCCGCAGGTCGGCGACACAGGGACGGTCGCAGCGCCGGTTCACAACGTCGTTCTGTGGTTTCAGGGGGGCGTGCGAGGCGAGCGCCTACCGGGCATTCGGCGCTGTGTGGAAGTTCCGACGTGACGCGAGTCCTGCCGACCTTGCGTCGATAGGTGGCCACACGCAGATCGCCGATTATGAACTCGACGTGTGGTGCGAAGCAGGCTGGTCCGGGAGCTGGCAGCCTGAGTGCGTGATTACCATCCGGCGGGTCGGGCTCGAAGACCTACGAGAGGTCGTTGGTGCCATCGACCGCTCGGAGCACGTGGATGGCGAGTACGCGGTCGTCGAGGGTCGCCTCGTCGAGCGGCCGGTCACGATGAGCGATATCCCACCGCTCGATCCTGTTGGTGACGGGTCCCACAGCGTCGCTGCGAAGGTGCAGTTCTGCGCCGCCGTCGTTGACGAACGTGCTGGCGTCGTGCTCGGCGCCTTCAACGGCGAGCGCGTCGCCGGCGTAGCCGTCGTGGCACCATCCTTTGAGCCGCCGCTGGCGTGGTTTGCGTACTTGGATGTCAACCGTGCCGATCGACGCCACGGCGTTGCCTCTGCGTTGTGGGATGCGGCGGGCCACCTCGCGCGAGAGTGCGGCGCGCGGCAGCTGTACGTTTCCGCGACGCCCACAGCGTCGGCCGTCGGTTTCTACCTCTCCCGCGGATGCCGATTAGCCGATCCCGTGCACCCCGTGCTGTTCGAACACGAACCCGACGACATCCACCTCGTCGGGGAACTCGGTTAGCCGCCTGCGCAGTTCGACGGTTCGGTACGGCGCAGAGGCTCGCGTCCCGTCGGACGAAGCCACGGACACGCGAAGCCTGCTTCGATACCGATCTGCCGATCTCGCACCGTGTCGTTCTGTGCTCGCCGTCGGCCCGGCAGGGTGCGCTCGGTTCGGGCAGTATGCGTGCGTGACTCCCGACGAGGCTTGCCCCGACGCATCTCTCGTTGCCCGCAGCGCGACCGGGGTCTTTCTTTGTGGGGAGCCGTGCGCACCACGCAACGCGTGCCGAATGGGGATACTGGCTGCGCGGCGGGAGGACGAGAACTCGGTCTCCTTCGACATCGAGTGCCCTCACGATTACCGCGAGACACCAAACCTCGCGCACACATCATGGACGGCGGGAGTCATGAGCGAGATGTGCGGCCAACTTCCGTTGTTCTTCGGCATCATGGCGTTTACCGGGACCGTGACGACCCGTTTTCAAGCACCCGTTCCTACCGGCGAGCGGTTGATCGGTCGGGCGACGTTCGAAGAGCGCGAGGGGCGGAAGGTCTTCGTGGATGCGACGCTCATGTCGTCGGTGACAGGGACGGAACTCGCGAAGGCGTCGGCGATCACGATCGCGGTTGAGATGCGCAACCTCGAAGATCGTGGACTGACCTGACCGCGCCAGATCATCACCGCCGATTCACGCCCCGAAGTTCTGTGCTGGCGATCCGCCGGGCGGTGGCCGCCCGCAGCGAAGCAATCTGCGCTGTATTGCGACATCGCGTGAGCCTGCGGAGTCATCCCGTCCGGACGATGCGGTCGCATGGTCTCCACCGCTTTGATGATTGGTGGAGGCGTGGATGACCACTGACCAGATCTTCGCGGGTGTGGGGTTGACGGTCGGGCTGGCGGTCGGGTCCCAGATCCTGGCCAGCCGGTTGAGGATTCCCGCCATCGTCGTGCTGCTACCCGTCGGGTTCGTCGCCGGCGCGCTCACCGACGACGTGGTCCCCACCAACATCGTCGGGTCGGCCTTCCAGCCGCTCGTCTCGCTGGGCGTCGCCGTGATCCTCTTCGACAGCGGGGTCGAGCTCGATCTGCGGCAGCTCACCGGTCGCACACACCGGGTCGTGATCCGGCTGATCGTTTTGGGGGTGGCGATTACGTGGGGGATCGCCGCGGTCTCGGCCGCGCTCATCCTCGGCATGTCGAGCGAAGCCGCCGTCATGATCGGCGCCATCCTCGTCGTCTCCGGCCCAACGGTCGTCGGACCGTTGCTGTCGTTCGTCCGACCGAGCATGCGCCTACGGACGATCCTTGGCTGGGAAGGTTCGGTCATCGACCCGATCGGCGCCATCCTGGGCGCCCTCGCGTTCCACGCCATCGTGGCCAACGGCTACGCCGTGGGGCAGTTCCTCGCGAGCGTCGGGGTCGGCCTCGTCGGCGGCCTGGTCGGCACCGCGGTGCTGTGGCTGCTGCTCAAGCATTTCCGGCTATCGGAGGTCCTCGGCACCTCCGGCACCCTGGCCACGGTGATCGCCGTCGCCGCGGCGTGCGACATCGTCCGCGATGACACCGGGCTCATCGCCGCGATTCTCATAGGCATCGCCCTGGCCAACCTGCCCGGCTTCGACATCCCCACCCGCCGCCCGTTCTTCGAAACCGTGATCCAGCTCACCATCGGCGTCCTCTTCATCTCGATCTCTGCGACCGTGACACCTGAGTCGGTCCGCGACGTGCTGTGGCCCACCCTGGGACTCGTCGCCGTGCTCGTGGTCGTGGCGCGCCCGCTCGTCGCGTTGCTGGCCACCCTTCGCTCCGGCCTGTCGACGGGCGAGAGGGCGTTCGTCGGATGGATGGCGCCCCGCGGCATTGTGGCCGCGGCAACCGCCTCCACCTTCGCGGCGACCCTCGTCAGCACCGGCGTCGGTGGAGCCTCCGACATCCTGCCGGCGACATTCCTCGTAATCGTCGCAACGGTGACGCTCTACGGTCTCACCGCGGTCCCCGTAGCGGGGCGGCTCGGGGTCGCCCGCCCGGCGGCGTCACTCCCGCTGATCGTGGGCGACAGCGCGTGGGTCGTGGCCCTGGCCCAAGGTCTTCGGGGGCAGGGCCTAGACCTCCTCATGTGGGCGGGAGCGCACCAACAGCGTCGTCGGATCGAGCAGACGGGTCTGGCGCTGGCCCCCGGCCGCCTGCTGGCCGACGCCACCGGTCGCGGTGCCGAGCTCGAGGGGATCACCATGGTGCTGCTGCTCACCGACGAGGATGACTTCAACGCGCTGGCGGCGGCGGCCCTGGAGGGCACCCTCGATGAGGGCGTCTACCGGGTCGCAGCGCCCAGCCAAGATGTCGGCGTGATCGCTCCATTCACTCCAGGCGAACTGCTGTTCAGCCCACGCCTAACCGGCGCCGAGATCGCCCGCCTGTACGACGACGGAGCCGAGATCACCACCAGCGCAGCAGACCAGCCCCTTCCAGGGGGCGCAGAGCCGCTCTTCGTCGTGCGTGCCGACCGCCGGCTCGAACCCGTCACCGCAACAAGCACCCCCGAACCCGCCGACGGCGACACGCTCGTCCTGCTCGGTCCAGTGCCGGAACATCCAAACGCACTGGAGCAGGACGCCCACGCACCATCCACGGCAGGCGACGCCGCCGGCGGGCGGTGAGCCCTGCGCCGACATTCAGCCGATTCGGTCGACGCCGATGGGGCCCGGCGGGATCGACACCGAACTGCCGCTATGCGCCCGCAGGTGAGCACCGGATCGGGCAACGAGTGTGTGGGGTGTCCCGCCGGGGTGTCTCGGTGGGTCATGGTTCGGGTGGGTGTGCGAGCTGGGTCTGACTCGAATGCACGGGCTGGCGTCCGCTTTGGGGGGTGCCTTGAGATTGATCTGTCGGCCCGGTCCGCTCACCCATCCGACACCCACCGGTCGGGCGGAGTGACCTACTAGGAGCCTGTCGCTGAGGCTCGTCGTTGTCTTGTCCGCCGTCCCGGCGGTGCGGTGCCTCACCGTCACTTGAGCGAACAGGAAGGCGAGAGCAATGGCAGCACAGATCACCGGTGGGGTCGACACCCACCTCGACGGCCACCCCGGCGGGCTATCGGGCTCTGCTGGGTTGGCTCGGATCGCACGGGGAGGTCGTGGTGGTGGGTGTCGAGGGGACCGGCAGCTACGGCGCCGGCCTGGCCCGCCATCTCCAGCGCGAAAGGGTGGCGGTGGTGGAGGTCGACCGTCCGAACCGTCAGCGACGCCGCCGGCAGGGCAAGTCCGACCCGCATGACGTGGTGACGGCCGCTCGGGCCGCCCAGGCCGGGGACGCGCTGGGCGCAGCGAAGCTGAGGGATCGCAACGTCGAGGCCATCAGGGTGCTGCGGGTGGCGCGCGGTGGCGCCAAGCGGGACCGGACCAGGGCGATCAACCAGATGCGGTCGCTGGTGTCCACCGCCCCTGACGATGTACGCCAGCAACTACGCGGGCTCACCATCCCCAAGCTGGTGCGCCGGGCGGCGGCGTTCCGTCCAGGCGGACGCCGCGACGTCGGCTCCGCTACCCGTCTGGCGTTGCGCACCCTGGCCCGTCGGGTGCTCGAGCTCGACAGCGAAGTCGCTGCCCTCGACGAGGTCCTGGATCCGCTGGTTGCCGCCACGGCGCCCGAACTGGTTGCTCAGGTCGGTGTCGGCACCGAGCCGCTGGGCGTGCGGCTTTGCTGCAACGGGTCTCGTCGCGACGCGTGGTCCTCTGGGATGCAGCGCGACATGGGCCAGGGTCTCGTCGCCTACCTGCTGTCGCTTCCACGCTCGAAAGAACGGCCGCCCCAGGTTGACACCCTCGGCCCTGCACCGTCGGACGAGGTCGTGTCGGTCGCAGAACAGCGGGCGTGGTACGAGTCTTGGCTCGCACATCCTCCCGATGGCGGCGCATAGCTGCCGATCCGCGCACGTCACACGAGGCACCACCGCGCCACCGGCATCCGCATCGCCATGCGCTCCCTCGCCCGGCGCATCCGCGATCTCAAGGCTGGGGGTGGTAGATCTCGACGAGATTGCCGTCGGGGTCGTAGACGATCGCGTAGCGGGTGCCCCAGGGGGCTTCCCACGGCGTGCGATCCGCCTTGTAGCCGCGCCCCTTAAGCTTGGTGAACAGCGCATCGACGTCCCCGGCGGAATCGACCTGGAACCCAAGTGTCACCATGCCATGGGGCGCCGGCCGATAGTCCGGCGCATACAACTTGGCGAACTGCACACGTTGCCAGTAGATCTGCAGTCCGCCGGGCAGCTCCAACTCGACGTGGATCTCGCGGTACGCCTCAGGCGGGAACTTGAAACCCAGATGCCGGTAGAAGGTGAGCGACCGAGCCATGTCGTTGACCATCACGCAGATGAAACCGGGACGAGGGGTCATTGGTCTGATCGTCCCCCGGCTTGAGCCGTAGTTCAAACTCGAGCGCGGGCAACAGCACCGAACTGGCGCTCTGTGTGGCGTTGACAGGGCACTCTGTCTGGGTGGAGTCCACTGCCGCCGCGCTGACGAACCTGCTTCGTGAGGGAACCGATGCCGCGTGGAGGGCACTCCGTGACGTGTTGGACAGTCACGGACTGGACCCGGCTCGGTGCGTTGTCGCCTTCTCCGCAGAACAGGGTGACGATGCCGACTTCGCCGTGCTGCTGACGGACGGCGGCGAGGTTGTCACCTGCGTGGGCGCCCTCGACCGCATCCGCCTTGGAGTGGACGACAATCACGGCCTGGTGGCGAGACGCCGTATCGAGCCGACGTGGAGCAGGCGATGCTTCTGCACTCATACCTGCGGATCCGCGTCACGAGTGCCCCTACAGAACGCGGCGACAGAACGATGCAAATGCCTACGGTCGGTGCGCTTCGCTCACGGCGATGACAGGATGCCCTAGCCGACCCCCAGAACGTCGAGTACGCCGCCAAGCAGCCCGCCGAGCCCCCCGGCACCAGGGTCGTCGGCCGGCGGCGCCTCAGGGTCGGTGGTCGTCGTGGTGGCTCCGTCGGGAGGCGCCGACTGTGGCGGGGCCGTCGTGGCCGGGGCCGACGGGCTGGGGGACGTGACCAGATTCGGCGCCGCCGTCGTGGTCCCGGCCGGGCGAAGCGTTCCCGCGCCCCGGGAACGGGGCACCGGGGCGGCTCCAAGTGCGCGTTCGACAGCGGCCCCGGCGCCCGCCGCCGCCGAGCCCGGTGCCACTGTGCCGGGCTGCTGGACCGGCGCGGCGGGAACCGTGCCGCGCGGACCGGTCGCCTCGGCGTCCACATCGCCTCGATCGGCAGTCACGCGGTCGTCGGTCGGCGGGGCGGCGTCGTCGGCACCGCCGCCGGCGAGAAGCCACAGCGCTGCGACCGCGCCCACCATCGCCAGCGCTGCGAGCAGACCGGCGACACCGGCGCGCAGGCCGCCGCGGCGCCACGCCACGACCACGCTCCCCTTGCACGCAACGATCAGGTCCCAGGCTCCCCGCACGGTCGGACATCATGCCCCAGCCACTCGCCGTGCGCCCGCCGTGTCGCCCAGCCGTGTCATCCGCCGCACCTGCTGCTGAAGGGACCCAGATACCCAGCCGGCCAGGCCCGGGCGGCTCCCCGGTACCTGGCAGTAGCCTGAACGCGTGACCGCATCTCCCCGGCGTCCCAACGCCCCCTCGCCGCCCACCTCCCTGGCGGTCGCTCGGCCGGCCGGCCACGAGGCCCAGTCGTGACCGTCACCGTCCCCGTCGGGCTCGGCGACGTCACCGCCAGTAACGACACGGTGCGGCGCTTCCTTCACGGGCTCCCCGGTGTGGACCAGGTCGGCGTCGAGGCGCGGGCGGCCACGCTCGCCACGCGGTCCATCAAGACGACGGCCAAGGCGTTCGCCCTCGATCTGGCGATCCGGATGATGGACCTCACCACGCTCGAGGGACAGGACACGCCTGGCAAGGTCCGGGCGCTGTGCGCCAAGGGGCGCCGGCCCGATCCCACCGATCCGACGTGCCCGCCGGTGGCGGCGATCTGCGTCTACGGGGACCTGGTGCCGACGGCCGTCGAGGCGCTCGCCGGGTCGGGCGTCCACGTCGCTGCGGTCGCCACGGCATTCCCCTCGGGCCGGGCACCGCTGGACGTGAAGCTCGCCGACACCAAGGCCGCCGTGGCCGCCGGCGCCGACGAGATCGACATGGTGATCGACCGCGGTGCATTCCTGGCCGGGCGCTACCTCGACGTCTACGACGAGATCGCCGCCACCAAGCAGGCCAGCGGCGACGCCCATCTCAAGGTCATCCTCGAGACGGGCGAGCTTGCCACCTACGACAACGTCCGCCGAGCGTCGTGGCTGGCCATGCTCGCCGGCGGCGACTTCATCAAGACGTCGACCGGCAAGGTCTCGCCCGCCGCCACCCTCCCGGTGACGCTGGTGATGCTCGAGGCGGTGCGCGACTTCCGCGACCAGACGGGCCGCCAGGTGGGTGTGAAGGCCGCTGGAGGCATCCGCGCTGCGAAGGATGCCATTCGCTACCTGGTCGTGGTGAACGAGGTGGCCGGCGACGACTGGCTGAGCCCCGACGGGTTCCGCTTCGGTGCGTCCAGCTTGCTCAACGACCTCCTGATGCAGCGCGAGAAGCTCGCCACCGGCCGCTACGCCGGCCCCGACTACTTCACCCTCGACTGACGGGTGCCCCACGATGCCAACCTTCGACTACGCCCCCGCACCGGAGTCCCCCTCGATCGTCGACATCCAGCCGTCTTACGGCCTGTTCATCGGCGGCAATATGGTCGACCCCGTCGACGGCACCCGCTTCAAGACGGTCAATCCGGCCACCGAGGAGGTCCTGTCGGAGGTCGTGGCCGCCGGGCCCCAGGACGTGAACCGGGCCGTCGACGCCGCCCGCGCCGCCTACGACGACGCCTGGTCGCGACTGAGCGGCCGCGACCGCGGCAAGTACCTCTATCGCCTGGCGCGCATCGTGCAGGAGCGGTCGCGGGAGCTGGCGGTGCTGGAGTCCATCGACAACGGCAAGCCGATCCGCGAGAGCCGCGACGTCGACGTCCCCTTGGTGGCCGCCCACTTCTTCTACTACGCGGGCTGGGCCGACAAGCTCGACTACGCGGGTTTCGGTCCCGCTCCCCCACCGCTGGGAGTCGCCGCCCAGGTCATCCCCTGGAACTTTCCCCTGCTGATGCTGGCATGGAAGATCGCGCCGGCCCTGGCGTGCGGCAACACGGTCGTGCTCAAGCCGGCGGAGACGACGCCGCTCACCGCCCTGGCGTTCGCCGACGTCTGCCGGCAGGCCGACCTGCCGCCGGGGGTCGTGAACATCGTGACCGGCGCCGGCGAGACCGGGCGGACGCTCGTCGAGCACCCGGGCGTCGACAAGGTCGCGTTCACGGGTTCGACCGAGGTCGGACGCCAGATCGCCCGCTCGGTGGCGGGCACCCGCAAGAAGGTCACCCTCGAGCTGGGCGGCAAGGCCGCCAACGTCGTGTTCGACGACGCCCCGCTCGATCAGGCGGTCGAGGGCATCGTGAACGGCATCTTCTTCAACCAGGGCCACGTGTGCTGTGCGGGCAGCCGGCTGCTGGTGCAGGAGTCGGTGGCCGACGAGCTGCTCGGGATGCTCAAGCGCCGCCTCACCACCCTGCGCCTCGGCGACCCGCTCGACAAGAACACGGACATAGGGGCCATCAACAGCGCTGAGCAGCTCGACAAGATCCGCATGCTGTCGGAGATCGGGGAGACCGAGGGCGCGGAGCGCTGGTCGCCGCCGTGCGAGCTGCCGGAACGGGGCTTCTGGTTCCCGCCCACCGTCTTCACCGGCGTGTCGCAGTCGCATCGGATCGCACGCGAGGAGATCTTCGGCCCGGTGCTGTCGGTCCTCACCTTCCGCACGCCCACCGAGGCCGTCGAGAAGGCGAACAACACCCCGTACGGGCTCTCGGCCGGCATCTGGACCGAGAAGGGCAGCCGCATCCTGTGGATGGCCCAACAGCTGCGGGCCGGGGTTGTGTGGGCCAACACGTTCAACCGCTTCGATCCCACCAGCCCCTTCGGCGGTTACAAGGAATCGGGCTACGGCCGTGAAGGCGGCCGCCACGGCCTGGAGGCCTACCTCGATGTCTGAGAGGGCCGGCCGGCTCGACGTCCGCAAGACCTACAAGCTCTACATCGGCGGCGCCTTCCCGCGGTCGGAGTCCGGCCGGAGCTACGAGGTCCGCTCCGCCGACGGGGGGCAATTCCTGGCCAATGCCGCGCTGGCGTCGCGCAAGGATGCCCGCGACGCGGTCGTGGCCGCCCGCAAGGCGTTCCCCGGATGGTCGGGCGCCACCGCGTACAACCGGGGCCAGGTCCTGTACCGGGTGGCGGAGATGCTCGAGGGCCGCCGCTCGCAGTTCGTCCACGAGGTGGGCACCGGCGAGGGACTGAAGCGGCGTGACGCCGAGGCGGCGGTCGACGCCGCGGTCGACCGCTGGGTCTGGTACGCGGGCTGGAGCGACAAGGTGCACCAGGTGCGCGGATCGTCCAACCCCGTGGCGGGGCCCTACTTCGACTTCTCCGTCCCCGAACCCACCGGCGTGGTGGCCCTGATTCCCCCCCAGGCCTCGTCACTGCTCGGCCTCGTGTCGGTGCTGGCGCCGGTGATCGTCACCGGCAACACGGCGGTGGTCGTGGCATCGGAGCCCTCGCCGCTACCCGCCATCACGCTGGCGGAGGTGCTGGCCACGTCCGACGTCCCGGCAGGCGTCGTCAACCTGCTCACCGGCCGCCCCGCCGAGATCGCCCCGTGGCTCGCCTCCCACATGGACGTCAACGCGATCGACCTGACGGGGGTTGGCGACGCTGAGCTTGCGACCGAGCTCGAGACGGCGGCCGCCGGGAACCTCAAGCGGGTGCTGCGGCCATCGGCGAACGGCGGCGATGGGGAGTCGGACTGGTCCGCCGACCCTGGTCTCGACCGCCTGCAGGCCTTCCTCGAGACCAAGACCGTCTGGCATCCGGTCGGGATCTAGTGGGAGCCATGGAGATCAAGGAACTTGGACACATCGTCCTGTACGTGCGCGACATCGAGCGATCCGCCCGCTTCTACCGCGACGTGCTGGGCTGGCGGCAGATCGTGCCCGATGCCGACGGGTCGTCCCCGCTCCGCGCCCCGGTGGCGGCGTTCTCGGCGCCGTCCGGCCGAACGCACCACGAGCTGCTGCTCATCGAGGTCGGCGCGGACGCGGCGTCGCAGCCGGAGGGTCGCCGCGTGGGCCTGTACCACTTCGGGCTCAAGGTCGGTGACTCCGACGACGAGCTGCGCGAGGCGCTCGACCGGCTGCGGGAATCCGGGACGGCGGTGCTGGGCGCCAGCGACCACACCGTCACCCACAGCCTCTACATCGCCGACCCCGATGGCAACGAGATCGAGCTCTACATCGACGTTCCCGGCGTCGACTGGCGGTCCGACCCCGCCCTCATCGCCGCGCCGATCAAGCCGCTCAAACTCTGACCCGCACAGCGCGGCCGCTCGAGCGTCTCAACCCGCGTACGTGCGCAGGACTCGGAGCGCGGCCTCGCCGTGGGGTCCGGTGGCGACGAGGCCCGAATCGTCCGGCGACAGCCGCTGGGCCGCGACACGGCAGAAGGCGCCGGCCGGTCCCGTGATCGTGGAGTCGGCGTCCGCGGGACCGTAGCGCCAGGTGTCGCCCGACGGCCCGGTCACCTCGCAGTAGACGGGGTGGGCGTCCTGGCCGGCGAGCGCGAAGGCGTAGGGCAGCGTGCCGTGCGCCAGCCAGGCGATATGGCGCAGTCGGTCGGTGTCGGGAAACGACACCCCCAAGGGTCCGGTGATGTCGAGGCCGTGGGCCCAATGCTCGGCCAGTCGCGTCGTCGCCAGCGTGGCGGGCTTGATCCCCGATGTCACCCAGGGCACCGGCTGCCGGGGGTCGGCGGTGCGCAACCCCGATAGCGCCGCCCGTCGGCTCGTCTTCCAGCGGTCGAACACGATCGCCGGCTCGGCGCGCTCGGCCTGGACCATCTGGTCCGCACCGTCGTCGACGCTGGCCGCGTCGGCGCGCAGCCGCGCGAACCCGTCACCGCCGCCGGCGGACAGGACGACGGCATCCTCGCTCTGCGCAAGGTGCAGCACGACGTCGGCCACGCTCCATCCTTCGGCGGCTGACGGCGACCGCCAGGCGGCGCCGTCCAGCTCCTCGAGGATCGCCTCCAGCCGCTCCTCCTCCGCCTCCAGGTCGTCGAAGATGGCCACCGTCGACGTCGAGCCATCGGTCATGATCCGCCGCCCTCCCTGGTTTCTGCGAACGCTTCCCTTGCCGCGGCCAGCCCGATCTGGGACCGCTCGCGGAACCCGTAGGTGCCCTGCTCGCGCAGCTCGCGGGCAGCGTCGACCACGCCCGCCAGGGCGGCGAAGGCGAACGCCCCGCCCACCGAGATGCGTCGGACCCCCGCCTCGCCCAGCTCGGCCACCGTCGGACCACCGAGCCCCGCCAGCACGTTGACGGGCCGGTCGACCGACGCCACCACCTGGCGCACCTGTTCGAGGTCATGCAGGCCGGGGGCGAACAGCACGTCGGCGCCCGCCTCCTGGTACGCCTGGAGGCGGGCAATGGTGTCGGCAAGGTCGGGACGGCCCCGGATGAGGTTCTCGGCGCGCGCCGTGAGCACGAAGTGGAGCGGGCCGGTATGGGCGGCCTCGGCGGCCGCCGCCACCCGCTCGGCCGCCAGGCCCGCGTCGTAGATCCGGGCGTCGGGCCGCCGGCCGAAGTCCTCGACCGAGCACCCGGCCAACCCGGTGTCGATCGCCAGGCGGACGGTGGTGGCGACGCCGGCGGGATCGTCGGCGAAGCAGTTCTCGAGGTCCGCCGACACGGGCCGGTCGGTGGCCGCGACGATGGTCGCGGCGTGGGCGAGGGCCTCCTCGCGGCTCACTGATCCGTCCAGGCGCCCGAGGGTGGACGCGAACCCGCTGCTGGTGGTCGCCAGCGCCTCGAACCCCAGCCAGTCGAGCAGCCTCGCCGACCCGGGGTCCCAGGGGTTGGGCATGAGCAGGGGGTCGGGGCCGCCGTGGAGCGAGAGGAACCGTGCGGCCTTGGCGGCCTGCGAAGGTCGAGTGTCGCCGCTGTCGGCCAGGGTGGCGTCGGCTTCGGTCACCCTGTGAACGTAGTCCGCCGCTCGAGTGCATCCTCGGCCCGACGCAGGTCGAGCACCCGCTCGTCTGCCAGCCCCGGCAACGTCTGGATCGCCCAGCGGTAGGCCGGCCCGTTCAGCACGACGACCTCCACGCCCTCGAGCGCCACCAGCGTGCAATCGTGCGCCCGATCGGCTAGCAGCTCGTCGCCGCCGATCCAGGTACCGGGACCCAATGCCTCGACGGGGCGCCCGTCCCGGGTGGCGAGCAGCGCCCCGGCCACCACGATGACGAGCTGTCGCGCCCGGTGGCCCTCCCGGACGACGATGGCACCCTCGGCGAGCCGAAGTCGGTCGGCGTGGGGGACGAGCGGTGCCAGGGACGTGTGCGCGAACCGGTCGAAGGGGGGAACCTCGGCCAGGACGGACACGTCGGGCCGGCGTCGGCCCCTCACGCCGCCTCCCGCGCGGGCCTCGAGTCGCGGGCAGCGGCAAGTGCCATCGCCGCCACGGGGAGCAGCGCCTCGAGCTCGGCACCGCCGACGAAGCGGATGCTTGCCTGGGGAGCCACCGCGCGGATGAATCGCACCGCCCGTTCGTTGTCGGCCTGGATCCAGGCCGTGATCGTGCCGATGCCTGCGACCTCCGCATGCGCCATGAGGGCACCGACCAGCGCCCGACCGATCCCCCGCCGGAACCAGCGGTCCTCCACCAGCACCGCCATCTCGGTCGCACCGGAACGGGACCGTGCCAGGCTCGCCGTGCCCCGCACCTCGCCCCCCTCGACGACCACCCACGATCGGTGCGTGTCGTCGGGCGAGGCGATCCGCCTCAGCTCCCGGTCCATCGCCTGCGGCCCGGTCCCGTGGAAGCGCCGGTACAGGGTCTCCGGGGAACAGCGGCCGACGAAGGCCCGCAGCGGCTCGAGGTCTCCGGCTCTCGACGCCCGTAGCAACATGGATCGACGGTAACTAGACCAGTCGTCATAGTCAATAGACCGGTCGTGATAGTTGTATGCTGTGCGTGTGGCATCTGACACACGCGACCGGCTAGTCCGCACCACCAGCCGCCTCCTGCGCAAGCAGGGCTACGGCGCGACCGGCCTCAATCAGGTGATGGCCGAGGCGCAGGCACCCAAGGGCTCGATGTACTTCCACTTCCCTGGCGGCAAGGAGGAGCTGGCGGCGGCCGCCGTCGACTACTTCGCCGAGCGCGTGATGCAGCGCATGGAGACGGGTCTCGCGGAGGCCGCCACGGTTGCTGAGGCGGTCGCCGGCTTCTTCGACGGCTACATCGAGCACTTCCGCCGCACCGACTTCTCCGAGGGTTGCGCGGTCGCCACGGTCGTTCTCGACGCGGCCGCCAACCACGAAGCCCTCGCCGCGGCCACGGGGCGGGCACTCCGGGGGTGGGTCGACCGGTTCGCCGACGCCCTCGCGGCGGAGGGCCGCTCCCCCGCCGAGGCGCGCGGGCTGGCGACGCTGATCGTCGCTGCGATCGAGGGCACAATCGTGATCGGCAAGGGCGAGCGCTCGACTGAGCCCCTCGTCGCAGTTCAGGCCGTCCTCCGCGACCTGCTGGCACCGACGGACGCCCTGGCGCCCGCGCACTGAGCGCCGCGAATCGCTCCGGCGTCGCGACACCCGAAAACCGGGTGAAAGGCGTACATACGTTCGCTATAGTCGGAGCCCGTGACGGAGTTGCGGTGGCCACAGGCCGACCGGCCGCAGGCACAGGGGGCGTTGTTCGACGAGCCGGTGTTCGAGCGCCAGCCGGGCCGCGGCGAGTTCCGCGGCATGGAGTTCCTGCACGTCCGGGCCCAGCGCATCATCAACGAGGTCCCCGGGGCGCCGTTCGGCTTTCGCTACACCATCAACGCGTACCGAGGGTGCAGCCATGCATGCACCTACTGCCTGGCAGGTGACACGCCGATATTCATGGCCGACGGCGGCACCAAGTCGCTGGCCGAGGTCAGGCCCGGCGACGAGGTGTGCGGCACGGTCCGCGACGGCGGCCGCCGCCGCTGCGTTTCCACCACGGTGGTCGACCACTGGTCGACCGTGAAGCCCGCCTACCGGGTGAGCCTGGCCGACGACACCCAGCTCGTCGCCAGCGGCGACCACCGGTTCCTGACCGATCGCGGCTGGAAGCACGTCTCGCGCACCGGGCTGGGCTCCGGCCCGCGGCCGCACCTCACCCGGCACCACTCGCTGATGGGCGTCGACGATGTCCAGGACCGTGACATCGGCGTCGCGTCCGGGGCCGCTTCGGCCGCGGGTGCCGCCGTCAGCGGAGGTGCGCGGCGCCGCGTCGTGGGCATCGAGCCGCTCGGTGCCGACCTGCGGCTGTTCGACATCACCACCGGCACCGGCGACTTCATCGCCAACGGCGTCGTGAGCCACAACTGCTTCGCGCGCCCCACGCACACCTACCTCGACCTCGATGCCGACCGCGACTTCGAGCGCCGCATCGTGGTCAAGGTCAACGCCGTGTCGAGGCTGCGCCACGAGCTCGATCCCCGCCGGTGGGCGGGCGACCTCATCGCCATGGGCACCAACACCGATCCCTACCAGCGCGCTGAGGGCAAGTACCGGCTCACCCGGGGCCTCGTGGAGGCGCTGGCGGAGCGAGCGAACCCGTTTTCGATCCTGACCAAGTCGACGCTCGTGCTCCGCGACGTCGAACTGCTGGCTGAGGCGGCCCGGCGCACCGACGTGCGGGTCAACCTGTCGATCGGCACGCTCGACGAGGCGGTCTGGCGGACCACCGAGCCAGGCACGCCCCACCCGGCCCAGCGCGTGCGAGCCGTCGAACAGCTGAATGCCGCGGGGGTGGCCACGGGCGTGCTCGTCGCCCCCGTGCTGCCCGACCTGTCCGACGGCCCGGACCAGCTCGAGGCCGTGGTGCGGGCGTGCGTCGCCGCCGGCGCCCGCTCGATCTCCTCGGTCCTGCTCCACCTGCGCCCCGGCGTGAAGGAGGTGTTCCTGGGCCGCCTGGCCGAGTCCCATCCGCAGCTCCTGGCGGGCTATCGCCGCCGTTACCGCGACCGTGCGTACGCACCCAAGGCCGAGCAACAGGCCCTGGAAACGCGCGTCCGCGAGCTGGTGCGCCGCTGCGGCGGCCTACCGGCCGGGCGAACCGACCCCCGGCACCACACGGGCCGAGCCCCTGAGGCTCTCTCCAGCGCCGATGCCCCGCCCAACCAGCTCCGCCTGCTCTAAGAGACGTGAGGTATGCGGCCAGAAAGGCGTTCGGTCGGCAGACCGGCGGGCGGCGTGGGGGGCAGAGGCTCCGGCCGGAGCCCCCCAACCGTCGCTCGATCCGGCTCCGCCGGTCGAGCGACCGGGGATCGACGCCGCCGACAGGCGGCGACCACAGCCTCGCTTCGCAACCTCCGGTTGCGAAGCGAAACCTAGGCGGCCCGCTCCAGGATGTGGACCCCGCAGGCGGAGCCGAGCCCGATGACGTGGGCGAGCCCCACCTTGGCGTCGGGGATCTGACGGTCTCCGGCCTCGCCGCGGAGGTGGTGGCAGATCTCCCAGATGTTGGCGATGCCCGTGGCGGCGATGGGGTGGCCCTTGGACTGCAGCCCGCCGGACACGTTGACCGGTGTGGCACCGTCGCGCCACGTCGCCCCGGACTCGAAGAACGGCACGGCCTCGCCCTGCCCGCACAGCATCAGGTTGTCGTAGTGGACCAGCTCGGCGGTGGCGAAGCAGTCGTGCAGCTCGACGAGGTCGAGGTCCTCGGGCGCCACGCCGGCCGTCTCGTAGGCCTGCTGGGCGGCGTTGCGGGTCAGCGTGTTGACGTTGGGCAGCACCTGGCAGGCTTCCTCCCAGGGGTCGGTGGTGAGCACCGACGCCGCCACCTTCACCGCCCTGCGCCGCTGATCCGGGTCCATCGTCCGCAAACGGCTGTCGGTGACGACGACCGCAGCGGCCGCCCCGTCACAGTTGGCCGAGCACATGGGTCGGGTGTTCGGGTACGCGATCATCACGTCGCCCATGATCTCCTCGAGCGTGAACCGCTTCGAGTAGGCCGCCAGCGGGTTCAGCGTCGAATGCGCGTGGTTCTTCTCGGAGATGCGGGCGAAGAGCTCGAAGCTGGTCCCTCCGTAGCGATGCCCGTACTCCATCCCGATCTGGGCGAACACGCCCGGCATCGTCTCGGTACCGATCCGGCCGTCGATCGGAGCGACCGCCCCGTACCGACCCCGCGGCGTCCATGACTCGTTCTCGTCGGCCTTGCGGTTCGCCCCCGCCAACAGGCCCGCCCCGGCGAGCTTCTCGACCCCCACCGCCAGGCCCAGGTCACACTCCCCGGCCTTGAGCGCCATGATCGCGGTACGCAACGCCGTCGCACCGGTCGCGCACGCGTTGGAGACGTTGTAGACCGGGATCCCCGTCTGGCCCACCTGCTTCTGCAGCTGTTGACCGATAGGCGCCGGACCTCCCCAGAGGTTGCCGGCCGCCAGCACGCCGACGTCCCGCATCGAGACGCCACCGTCGGCCAACGCACTCATGGTGGCCTCGGTGGCCAGGTCCACCGTGTCCCGGTCCGGATGCTTCCCGAACTTGGTCATGTGGATCCCGAGGATCCACACGTCGTCAGCCGCCATCACCGACCTCCCTCGCTCACGCTCGGCGCATCCACCGGCTCGAACCCGAACCCCACCGCCTCGACTCCGCCGCCGTCCACGCCGACGGGCACGGTCACCAACCGCACCTTCATCCCCAGCCGCACATGCTCGGGGGTCGGGTCCACGTTCACGACGTTCGCCCGCACGCTCGTCCCGTCGCAGTTCACCACCGACGCGACGAACGGCACCGGGACCCCCGGCGCCGCCAGCGACACGATCGTGAACGCCCGCACCTCCCCCTCGGTCGCCACCCGGACGGTCTCGAACTCGGTGCTGCCACATCCCGCACAGGCGTTGCGGCGGTCGAAGAACCGTGCCCCACAGCCCGCACACTCGTGCGCCACCAGGTACGGACCACCGTCGTCCAGGACCAGGTAGTCGACCAACGGGATCTGTTCGCTCACCAAATACCCCTCCCGCGTCAGCGGCCCAACCGTGGACGCCGTGGCACAAGGTTGGCACGTAGGCGCCGCCTGGTGACAACCGGAGCCCGCCGCGAAGAAACTTGACCTCGTCGAGTACTACGAGCCGGTCGTCGGCCCGCTCAGCTGTCGTCGGCGTCGACGGCTTCCACGGCGACCAGGCCGTTGGCGGCCGCCAGCGCAATCGCGGCCCGCACCGCCTCCTCGTAGACGGCGTCGAGGTGGTGCTGCGACACCGCCGGCGCCAGCGGCGGATCGCCGAGCGAGCGGGGCAGCGCGCCCGGATCCGACGTTGGCCTGATCTGCGCGCTGGGGGCCGCCTCGTACCCGTTGTCGGCCCAGAAGGCCTGGGCCTTGGAGGGCGGGTTCTGCGAGCGGCGCCGGCGACGGGCACTCATGCCGCCGCCTCCTTGCCGGCCTTGTCGGACTGGTCGTGGGCGAGGGTGTCGGCGGCGGTCTCGTCGACCAGCGCGTCCGGACGCAGCCCGAGGGCCTGCCGCAGCTGGTCGGCCGTCAGGTCGCCGACCGAGCTGCTGGCCGGCAGCACCAGGTCGGCGATGCGGCGCTTGCCGGCCACGACCTCCTCCACCTGCTCGTCGACGGTGCCGGGGCACACGAGCCGGTGGCTGATGACGGTGTTGGCCTGGCCGATGCGCCAGGCGCGGTCGCGGGCCTGGTCCTCGACCGCCGGATTCCACCAGCGGTCATACAGGACGACGTGGTTGGCGGCGGTGAGGTTGAGCCCTGACCCACCGGCCTTGATCGACAGCACCAGCGCCCCGGGTCCCGTGCCCTCCTGGAACTCGCTAATCAGGCGGTCGCGCGTGCCCCGCGTCAGGCCGCCGTGGTAGCAGGCGACGGGGACGCCGGTGCGTTTGGTCAGGTGCTCGGCCACGCGCTCGCCCCATCGCGCGAAGTGCGTGAACACCAGCACGCGCTCCCCGGCGGCGAACACGTTGTCGACCAGCTCGTCGAGGCGGGCGAGCTTGCCTGACCGGCCCTCGAGCGGCCCGTCGTCGCCGTCGAGGTAGGCCGCGGGGTGGTCGCAGATCTGCTTGAGGGCGGTGATGGCGGCGAGGACGTGGCCGGTGCGAGCGCGCCGGTCCTCCTTGTCGAGGTTGACCCCCAACAGGTTGTCGAGGACCGCCTGGTAGAGGCCGATCTGCTCGGCGGTCATGCCGCAGTGGTCGAGCTCGTCGATCTTGTCCGGCAGCTCGGCGGCGATCTCCGGCTCGGCCTTGGTGCGCCGGAAGACCAGCAGGCCGTTGAGGGCCCGCAGCGCGGCCTCGCCCGGCGCACCGGACCCGTTGCGCGGCGTCGACAGCTGCTGGATGAAGGCCGGGCGCGGCCCCACGAGGCCGGGGTTGGTGTAGTCGAGGATCGACCACAGGTCGCCCAGCCCGTTCTCGATCGGTGTGCCGGTCAGCGCCAGGCGCGACTGGGCGGAGATGCGCCTCAGCTCGCGTGCCGCCTCGCTGGCCGGATTCTTGATGGCCTGCGCCTCGTCGAGCACGACCCGGTGCCAGTCGACCGTGGCCAGCGCGTCGACGTCGCGCACGGCCGTGCCATAGGTGGTGAGCACGACGTCCGCGCTGCCGGCCACCGCGGCGACCTCGTCGTCCTCCGCCCGGGCGGCGCCGTGGTGCACCTGGACCCGGAGATCGGGGGTGAAGCGCCAGGCCTCGGCCGCCCAGTTGCCCAGCACCGCCGGCGGGGCGATCACCAGCACCGGTCCCTCCCCGCGGGTCGCCAGCAGGTGGGCGAGCATCGTCGGGGTCTTGCCGAGGCCCATGTCCATGGCCAGGCAGCCCCCGAGGCCGACCCGGTCGAGGAATGCCAGCCAGCCAAGGGCCTCCGCCTGGTAGCTCCGGAGCTTGCCGACGAAGCCCACCGGGGCACCGAGCGGCGCCGGCGGCTCGTCGCTGGCTCCCCGGACCAGCTCGACCGCCCAGCCACTGCCGGCCACGATCGCCGGCCCTGCCAGCGCGCTTTCCTCGAGGCCGACGGCGTGGCGCAGGATCGCGGCGCCGGTCAGCTCGGTGGCGCCGCCCTGCTCGGCCAGGGCCTTGGCCGCCGCTTCGAGGTCGGCGTGGTCGAGCTCGACCCAGCGTCCCTTGGCCTGGACGAGCGGCCGCGCCTGGGCGGTGAGGCGGGCGATGGCGGCGGCGTCGAGCTCGAGGTCGTCGAACAACACCGACCAGCGGACCTTGGAAAGCTGGTTGGGCCCCACCCGGGCCGGCCCGGTGGGACCCGCGGCCTCGAGCCGCAGGCGGGGTGACGGCCGGGTCCACGACGCCGTCGGCACCCGCACGTCGAAGCCCACAGACTGCAGGACGCGTCCCGTGCGCGTCATCAGGTCCCAGGCCTCGTCGACCCCGAGGACGACGTGGCCGCGTCGTCCGGTCCTGCCCAGCGCGGGCAGGAGCCGCTCCAGGCGACGGAGCTGCGCCTCGACTCGCTGCGCCTTCGCACCGGAGGCGGTGACCGCCTGCTCGACCGGGACCGGCTGGCGTTCGACCCCGGTGGCGTCCACGGTCAGGAGCCACCCACCGTCGGCCTCCGGGGGGTCGAGGCGCACGATCAGCCCGA
The DNA here is from genome assembly GCA_046723645.1 of Actinomycetota bacterium. Taxonomy (GTDB): domain Bacteria; phylum Actinomycetota; class Acidimicrobiia; order Acidimicrobiales; family VFJN01; genus DASQUK01. The sequence goes on from JBKOUY010000043.1 coordinate 30,159, forward strand.
CGTCGCCGTCCCCCACCACCGGGGCCGCCCACCGGCGCAGGTCGTCGGCGACCTCGGTCGCGGGGCCGTGGGCGGCGGCGAAGGCCTCGCCGGCGAGACCGGCCAGCACAGCCTCGGCGACGTCGCGCCGGCTGCGCGCCACCGGAGGCGTGGCGGCCGTGACCAGGCGCGCCGCGCCGGCGCGGCAGACGGCGTCGACGGCGGCGTTCAGCACCGTGCGGCACATGCGCTCGGGCCCGGTGCTCGGGTCGAACGCCCGCACGGGACCGGGCATGCGGGACGACAGCTCGCGGATGCGCTCCCGCTCGACGACCGCGGCGATCCACTGGACGACATAGGAGCCGCTGCGCTGGCGCCCGCGGGCGGTGGCCGAACCCCCCCGCCGCAGGGTGGGCACCATCCGGCCCTGGGCCACGAGGTCGGTGGCCCAGGCCGCGACCTCGCCCAGCCAACGCACGCTCGGGGCCGCGTCCAGGGCGAGCTGGCCGGCCCCCACCCCCACGAGCCAGCCGAGGGCCGCCGTGAGGGACGCGGAGACGGCGGGGGCCCGGTCGCCGGAGGGCAGGGGGGCGCCCTTGTGCTTCTCCCACTCGATGGCGGACCCGCCGGCCTCGTCGATCAGCCGCTGCAGGTCCTCGCGTTCGGCCGGCCTGGCCGACGGATTGCCGGCCCACAGCACCACCTCGCCGGGAGCCCATGACGCCTGCAGCGCCGGAGCCTGGACCAGCTCCGCGTCGGCCCCGTCGGAGGGGGCCGCAGCCGCGTCGTCGCCGGCGCCATCGCCCAGGCCGTCGGGGTAGGCAAGCTCCACGTCCTCGCCCGTGACGCGCCGGAGCGCCGCCGCCACCGCGGCGCGCTCCTCGGACAGGTCGGCGAGTGCCTGGTTGCGCTCGTAGCGGTCCGACCGCGCGACGGCCTCGAGCGTGTCCTCGATCTCGTCGAGCATGTGGTGCAGGGTCGCGGCCCAGCGCTGCGGCTGCGCCGCGAGCGCCGACAGGTCATCTGTCGCGATCTGCCCGTCGACCTCGGACGCCACGAGCGCCTCGAAGCTGGTTTGGTCCAGTTGGGTCTCCATCGTCTGCTGGCCCATGTCGGCGGAAGGCGCCGCACGGCCAGGCGTCCGCCATCTACCCAGGGGGATGGCTTCGTTCAGTCTAGGGGGTCCGGAACCGGACGCGGCGACACTCCCTCCCTGGAGACTAGGTTGCGGATAACGACCATTACCACGTGTCAGAGGCCACAAGGGGAGGTCGCCAGGCCGTGATCCGTTCCGATGTAGCTCCACGGGGGCGGTGACCGGCATGCCCGCTCCCTGGCCGCTGCGCTTCGGCGCGTTCTTCGCCCCGTTCCACCCGGTCGGCCAGAACCCGACCCTGGCGCTCGAATACGACCTCGATCGGGTGGTCGCGCTCGACCGGCTCGGCTACGACGAGGTCTGGTTCGGCGAACACCACTCGGGGGGCTACGAGATCATCGCCAGCCCCGAGGTGTTCATCGCGGCCGCCGCCGAGCGCACCCGGCACGTCATGCTCGGGACGGGCGTTGTGTCGCTCCCCTACCACCATCCCTGGCTCGTGGCCGACCGGCTCGTCTTGCTCGACCACCTGACCCGCGGCCGGCTCATCTTCGGGGCCGGACCGGGTGCCCTGCCCAGCGATGCCTTCATGCTCGGCATCGACCCCGTGGACCAGCGGCGGATGATGGAGGAGTCGCTGGAGGCGATCCTGGCCCTGCTGCGCGCCGACGAGCCGGTCACCCGCCAGACCGACTGGTTCACGATGCGCGATTGCCGTCTCCAGGTGCGTCCGTACACCCACCCGCACTTCGAGGTGGCCGTCGCCGCCATGATCTCGCCCTCGGGGCCGCGGCTGGCGGGCACCTACGGCGTGTCCCTGCTGTCGCTGTCCATGACGCTGTTCGAGGGCTTCGCGGCCATCGGCCAGGCCTGGGGTGTGGTGCAGGAACAGGCGCTCGCCGCCGGCCGCCCAGAGCCCGACCGCCGCACCTGGCGGGTCCTGGGGGCCGTGCACCTCGCCGAGACCCGGGACCAGGCGATCGAGGACTGCACCCACGGCCTGAAGGACTTCGCCGACTACTTCGGAGGCGGGGCCGGATTCGTGCCGCTCGCCAACCAGGTCGACGGCGGGCCCCGGAACGCGCGCGAGTTCGTCGAGAGCTACGCGGAATCGGGCAACGTCGTGATCGGCACGCCGGACGACGCCATCGCCTACATCGAGGGCCTGCTGGAGCAGTCGGGCGGGTTCGGTACGTTCCTGTTGCTCGGCCACGACTGGGCCGACCCCGAGGCGACGATGCGGTCGTACCGTCTCTTCGCTCGTGAGGTCGTCCCCCACTTCACCGGCCACCTCGCCGCACCCCGGGCGTCGCACGAATGGGCCGTGGAGAAGCGGGGCGAGCTGTTCGGTGCCGCCGGCCAGGCCATCCTCAACGCCATCACCTCGCACGTGGAGGAGACGCAGGCCAAGGGCGCGGCCGCCGGCGGCGACCGCGAGGCGAAGGCGGCGGACTGATGCGGGCCCTGGCGCTGCGCGATGCATCCGAGCTGATCGTCAGGGACGACGCCCCCGATCCCGAGCCGGCCTTCGGACAGGTCCTGGCGCAGGTCAAGGCCTGTGGCATCTGCGGGTCGGACCTGCACTTCGTCCAGCACGCAGCCACCATGCTGGGGCTGATGGCGGACATGGAGGGGCTGCCCGACTTCGGGGCGCCACCCCTCGATCTCGGCCGCGACGTCTTCATGGGGCACGAGTTCGCCGCCGAGGTGCTGGAGGGCGGGCCCGACACGGTCGCCCCCGGGCCCGGGACCATCGTCACCTCGATCCCGATCATGCTCACGCCGACGGGGCTGCGCGACATCGTCTACAGCAACGACCTCCCGGCTGGCTACGGCGAGCGCATCCTGCTGTCGGCGCCGTTCGTCCAGGTTGTCCCCAACGGGTTGGACCCGCGCCACGCCGCCCTGGCAGAGCCGATGGCGGTCGGCCTGCATGCCGTGAACCGCTCGGGGGTCGGCACAGGCGACGGAGCCGTCGTGCTCGGCTGCGGGCCCGTGGGCCTGGCCGTCATCGCCGCGCTCGGGCTGCGGTCGGTGGAGCCGATCGTGGCCGCCGACCTGTCGCCCGCCCGGCGATCGCTGGCGGCGACCATGGGGGCCCACGAGGTCGTGGACCCGGTCGCCGAGCCCGCCTTCGACGCCTGGCGGCGCGCCGCGCGCGGGCAGGCACCCGTCGTGTTCGAGGCGGTCGGCGTGCCGGGCGTGATCGACGATGCCCTGCGGGTGGCGCCCGCGCAGAGCCGCATCGTGGTGGTCGGCGTGTGCATGCAGCCCGACACGGTCACGCCGTTCTTCGGCATCGCCAAAGAGCTGAGCCTGCAGTTCGTGCTGGGCTACGACCCGGCTGAGTTCGAGACCAGCCTTCGCTCCATCGCGGAGGGCGAGATCGACGTCGCCCCGCTGATCACCGGCGAGGTGGATCTCGACGGTGCGCCCGGCGCGTTCCGCGATCTGGCCGACCCCGAGCGACACTGCAAGATCCTGGTCGTTCCCTGACCGATCCGACGGAGGCACATCGGTGATCGACGACGAGACCCTGTCCCGACGTGCCCGGCGGCTTGCGGCGACGATCGAGCCGTTCGTCGGGCAGGTCTACTTCTCACCCGAATGCCACGAGGAGTACGTGGCGCTGGGGTTCGGGCCCAGCCCGCGCACGGTCGCCAACGGCGTCCATCTGCCTGACGGTCCTGCGTACTTCTGCAGCCGCGGCTCGGCGCTGGGCCAGGTCCCCGGCGAGGTCGTCGCCGCCGCCTTCGCGGTGTTCAATCCGGCGGTGGTGGTCCCGGCCGTGGCGACCGGCTGGGGCCTGACCGACGCCACCACCATCGCGGCGGCGCGTGCCCGCGGGGCGACGGCCCAGCTTGCCCGCATCCTCGGTGAGTCGCCGGAGGGGCTGGTGCGGGCTACGGCGCTGCTGGTGCGCGCCACCGAACCGCTCCGGGTGGAGGGCCGCCCCCTGTACGCCGGGCTGCGCTCGTTGGGGCTGCCGGGCGACCCCATCGGCGACGCCTGGCGGCTCGCCGACCTGCTGCGGGAGTTCCGGGGCGATGCCCATACCGCCGCGTGGACGACGGCCGGCTTCGACGCCGTAGAGATCGGCCTGCTCACCGAGCTGTACTGGGGACTGCCGATGCGCAGCTACATCCGCAGCCGCGCCTGGTCGGCGGCGGAGCTCGACGAGGCGACGGAGCGCCTGCGCAGCCGCGGCCTGCTGGACGGGGACGGCTTCTCGGAGCGCGGGCGCGCCGCGCGCGAGGCGGTCGAGGTCGGTACCGACAGCCACATGCGGCCGGCGATCGAGGCCCTCGGCCCCGACCTCGACGAGCTGGTCGGGATCGTCGAACCGTGGAGCGCGGCCGTGCGTGACGGCGGCGGCTACCTGCCCCGGGGGCCCCACGACCTCGGGGGACGACGGGGCTGACAGACTCCCCGCCGTGACCCCCGACGTCCTCGACCGGCGCGCGCTGAACCGCGCCACGCTCGCCCGCCAGATGCTGCTCGAGCGCGCCAGCCTGCCGGTGCTCGACGCAGTGACGCACCTGGTCGGGCTCCAGGCCCAGGAGCCCCTCAACCCCTACCACGCGCTGTGGTCCCGGCTGGACCGCTTCCGGCCCGAGGATCTGTCGCAGGCGCTGCTCGACCGCCGGGTGGTCCGGATCGTGGTCATGCGCGGCACGATCCACCTCGTGACTGCGGACGACTGCCTGGTGCTGCGGTCGGTGGCCCAGCCCGTGCTCGACGCCGAGCTGGCCCGGCACCGCGATTACGGGCCGCAGCTGCGGGGCGTCGACCTCGAGCCCGTGCTCGACTTCGGGCGCGAGGTCCTGGCCGGGCAGCCGCTGAGCAACTCCGAGCTGCGCACTGCGATGGCGGCGAAGTTTCCCGACCTCGACGCCGCCGCGCTGGCGTACGCGTGCCGCTGCAAGCTCGGCCTCGTCCAGGCCCCACCGCGCGGCGTGTGGGGCGGCCGGAGCCAGGTGAAGGTCGTCACCGTCGAGGCGTGGCTGGGCCGTGCACTGGTGGCCGACCCGCCGATCGACGAGGTGGTCATGCGCTACTTCGCTGCCTTCGGGCCGGCGACCGCGGCGGACGTCGCGACGTGGTCCCGGCTGACCGGGCTGAGGGAGGTCGTGGACCGGCTGCGGTCGCGGCTGCGAGCGTTCCGCGACGATCGGGGCCGCGAGCTGTTCGACCTCGAGGATGCGGTCCGGCCCGACGCCGACACACCGGCGCCGCCCCGGTTCCTGCCCGAGTACGACAACGTGCTGCTGTCCCACGACGATCGCAGCCGCTTCTTCCCCGACGACGACCGGGTCCGTGCCCGGCTGTTCGGTGCCGACCGGAGGGTGGGCGGCGCGGTCCTCCACGACGGGATCGTGTGCGGCACCTGGCGGATGGACGGCGACCGCGATGCCACTCGGCCGGCGCTCGTGGTCGACCACGTCGGGCGCCTCAACCAGCGGGCGAAGTCGGCCGTCGCCGCCGAGGGGCGCCGGCTCCTGCGATTCCTGGCCCCCCGTGCCGCGGCCTACGACGTCAGGTTCGCGGCGCTGGCCACCTGACCGCCCTCATGCCAGCCGCTTCTCGAACCAGTGGTGGGCGTAGCGCTCGTCGCTGAACGCCTCGACCTCGTGGTAGCCCGCGGACCGGTAGAGGCCGATGGCCTCGTGGAGCGACCGGTTGGTGTCCAACCGCACTCGGCGGGCGCCATTGGCCCGCGCACACGCCTCGAGCTCCACGAGCAGCCGCCGCCCGATCCCGAGGCCGCGCGCCGACTCGTCGACCCACATCCGCTTGATGATGGGTGGCGCGCCGCGAGGGAACTGGAGCCCTCCGCAGCCGACGGGCTCCCCGCGCAACGTCGCAACGAGGAACAGCCCGGCCGGCGGCCGCATCGCCTCGAGGTGGGGGGCGCTGCTCAGCGCCGGATCGAAACCGCCGTCGAACCGGTGGTCGAGCTCGGCGAAGTAGGCGTTCAGGCAGTGCTGGGCCGCCGGGTGCGACGGGTCGATCGGCTCGACGTCGACCGTGGCGGCGGTGAGCAGCCGCTCGACATCCCCCATCGCGGTGACCAGTCGCGCCCGTTGGGCCTCGCCGAGCGGCTCGAGGAAGGACCGCGCCAGATCGTCGCTGCGCCGGTCGAGCACCGCTCGCTCGGCGACCCCGGCGGGCGTGAGGCGTGCGGTGCGCACCCGCCGGTCGCTCTTGTTGGGGACGACCTCGACGAGCCCCGCCGCCTCGAGGGAGCGCAGCAGGCGGCTGAGATACCCGCTGTCGATGTCGAGCCGGGATCGCAGTGACCGCACGTCGCAGCCGTTCTCGCCGCCGTCACCGTTCGGACTGTTCTCGCCGATCTCCCACAGGACCCGCGCCTCGCCCAGCGGGCGGTCGCGGGCCAGGTAGTGGTCCTCGAGCGCACCCACGCGCTGCGTGACGAGCCTGTTGAACCGGCGCACCTGGGCCATCATGACGTCGCTCATTCTCTGACATTAGTCAGAGGAATTCGCCAGTTGCACCGATTTCCGCCCGGCCGCCGGGCCACACCCGTCGTCCTACACTGAGGGCGCCAAGCCATGCTCGACGTGGAGGTGTGTCGTGGCAGAGATCGGTGATCGCGTCATGGTCGCCGCCGCCAAGGGGGCGCCCTGCAGAAGAGGAACCGTCGTCGCCAAGACGGGGTCGATGCTGACGCTCGAATGGCAGGACGGCCACACGTCCTCGTTCACGCCGGCGCCCGGCTCCGTGTGGGTCGAGGACGTCGAGACGCCGAAGGACGCCGACCAGAGCCTCTAGGGGCGCGGGGGTCCACTACGGGCTCGGCCGGCGCCGTCGGCTTACCGCGTCTCCTGCGGGGCCGCCTCGCGGATGCCCCAGCGTCGCTGGAGCCGACGGAGCGGGCCCGGGGCCCACCAGTTCGCCTCGCCGGCCAGCCGCATCACCGCCGGCACCAGGAGGGCTCGGACGATGGTGGCGTCTATGAGGATCGCCAGGGCCAGGCCGATCCCCATGAGCTTCATGAAGCTCATGCCGCTGGTGGCGAAGGCCGCGAATGTGATCGCCAGGACCAGGGCCGCGGCCGTGATGAGGCGCCCCGTGCTCGCGAGGCCGGCAGCCACCGCGTGCGTGTTGTCGCCGGTGCGGTCGTGCTCCTCCTTGATCCGCGACAGGAGGAACACCTCGTAGTCCATGGAGAGCCCGAAGGCGATGCAGAACATGAGGATGGGCATGGCCACGTCCAGCTGCCCGGTCGCGGTGAAGTCGAGCACGCCGGACAGGTGGCCGTCCTGGAAGATCCACACCATGGCGCCGAACGTGGCGGTCAGCGACAGCAGGTTGAGCACGATGGCCTTGAATGGCACCAGCAGGCTGCCGAACACCGCGAACAGGATCACGAACGTGGTGATGGCGATGATGGCCAGCGCCAGCGGCAGGCGGTCGTAGATCGCCGCCTTGGTGTCGACCAGCTCGGCGGCGTCACCCTCGACCCCGAAGTCGAAGGGGGCATCGATGTCCCGGATCGCGTGGACGAGGTCCTCGCCCTCCGACGACACTTGGGCCACCGAGGGAACGACGGTCAACCACGACCCGGCGTCGGCCGACTCCACGGTCACGTCGGCCACACCGTCGACCGCCGCAACGTGGTCGGCGAATGTTGCCACGGCTTGCGAGTCGGCGCCGGCGGCATCCGTTCCCGGCATCACGACGGCGAACTGCTCGCTCTGGTTGCCCTCGAAGTCGGTCGCGAGCGCCTCGGCGACGCGGCGAGCCTCGTTGGACTCGGGCAGCGACTCGTACGACGGCAGCCCGGGGTTGACACGCAGGAACGGGGAGCCCAGGACGAGCAGGAGGACGATGACGCCCGTGGCGACCGGCACCGGCCGCCGCATCACGGCGCCGGCGACGCGATGCCAGAACCCGCGCTCGCCGCCGGCGGCAGGACGCGCGTGCCGCCGGAACGACCAGGCGTTGACCCGGGGCCCGAGCACCGCCAGGAGGGCGGGCAGGGTGAGGAGCGCGCCGGCCGCTGCGCTGACGACCACGGCGGCTCCGGCGTACGCGAACGACCGCAGGAAGTACAGGGGGAACACGAGCAGCGCCGACAGCGAAGCGGCGACGATGAGGGCGGAGAAGGCGACGGTGCGACCGGCCGTCTCGACCGTGCGCACGACGGCGTCGTCGCTCGATCGTCCAGCGGCCAGCTCCTCCCGGAAGCGGCTGACGATGAACAGCGAGTAGTCGATCGCGAGGCCGAGGCCGAGCGCCGTCGTCAGGTTGATCGAGTAGATCGAGACGTCCGTGACCTGGGCCACGGCGAAGAGCGCCAGCAGGGTGCCGGTCACCGACACCAGCGCCATGGCCAACGGGAGGGAGGCAGCGACAACCCCGCCGAACACCAGCACCAACAGCACGAGGGTCGCCGGGATCGCGATGCTCTCGGCGTGGGCCAGGTCCGAACCCAACTGCTCCTCGATGGCGGCGTCGATCGCGTCCTCACCCCCGACGCCGACGGTGATGGCGCCGCGGCCGCCGCCGGCGTAGCGATCGCTCAGGTCGCCGACCGTCTCGTCGTCGCCATCCACGTCGACCACCACGAGCGCGGCGGTCCCATCGGCGGAGCGCAGCTCCGGCGCACCGTCGAGCGACCAGTAGGAGATTACGGATGCGACCTCCGACTCGCCGGAAAGTGCCTCGGTGAGCTCGGTCCCGGCGGTCGCCACCGCCGGGTCGTCGACGTCAGCACCACCGTTTGCCTCGACCAGCAGGACCAACTCGGGGTCGTCGGTCCCGATCTCCTCCTGCAGGAACCGGCTGGCGCGGTAGGACTCCGAGCCGGGATCCTCGAAGCCCTCGTCTTCAAAGGCGCCGAACGCGCCGGCGCCCCCGGCGCCGGCGGCGAGCACGAACAGAACGGTCAGGGCGAGCACCAGGCGGCGCCGGCGGACGGTGAAGCGGCCGATGCGGGTGAACATGGCGGGCCTCCGCGAGTGAGCTGGACGGACGTTCCTCATCGTCCGGTCGGAGGCACTGCGGCCACATCGACCCGCCGGCCGTTTCCGCGCGACCGTCGGGCAGTCTTCGCGCGTACCACGGGACGGGTCGGGCCCGTACCAGGGGACGGTGCCGAGGCGGAGCGCCGTCGTTACTCTCGACCCATGAGCGACGAGGCGCTGCGGTCCTGGGGCGGGACGTTCGCCATTAGCATCGCCTTCCCCGTGGCGGCGCTTGTGGCGGCCGTGCTCGTCTTCGCCACTTCGCCATTCGAGCCCGGACTGGTCCTCGGCGTCGTGGCCGCACTGGTGCCCTGGGCATTGCTCGCCGGCGACGTGCGGGTCAAACCCTGGATCATGCTGATAGTCGGAGTCGGCATCCCGGGCGTGCTGGTCCTCCTCTACGACGCCCCCGGCGCCAACTTCCTGGCCCTGCTGGCTGTGGGGTGGTTGGCCGCCAGTGGCGAGTCGCTCGCCGCCGAGGTCACGGCCGCCGTGGCCGCCTCGATCGTCATCCCGCTCGTCTACGCCGCGGGTGACTGGGACGAGGACGGGGAGGCGTTCGTGTACTTCGCGACGGGTGGCCTGATCGTCTGGTGCATCGGACGCATCCTGCGCCGGGAACGCAGGCTGGTGGCGGCGTTGACCGAGGCGCAGGAACGCCTGGCGGCGGCGGCGAGCGCGGCGGAACGTCAGCGCATCGCCCGCGACGTCCACGACGTCGTCGGCCACAGCCTCACCGTGATGCTGCTCAACGTGAGCGGCGCCCGCCGGGTGCTCACCAGAGATCCTGCAGCTGCGGCCGAGGCGCTCGATCGGGCGGAACAGGCGGGGCGCGGCAGCCTTCAGAGCGTGCGCGCGATCGTCGGCCTGCTCCGCACACCCGACGAGGCCGGAGCCGAGCCCCAGCCGGGCGCGGCCGACATCGTCGCGCTCGTCGACACCGCCGCCGCGGCCGGGCTGCCGGTCCGAGCCGAGGTGGCCGGCGAGCTCGATGCCGTCGATCCCTACGTCGGCCTGGCCGCGTACCGGCTGGTCCAGGAGGCGCTCGCCAACGTCGAGCACCACGCCCCGGGTTCCGACGTGGTGGTCCGGGTGGTCAACGACGACGATTGCCTGAGCGTTTCCGTGCGCAATGGCCCCGCCCGCCGCACTCCTCCCCCGCCAGCGGGCCGCGGCGGCACCGGTCTCGAGGGCATGCGGCAGCGGGTGGGTGCTGTCGGCGGCACGGTGTCGGCCGGACCGGAGGGCGGCGGTTGGTTGGTCGATGGATCGATCCCCCTCCCGCGCGCCGCAGCCAAACCCCAGCCCGAGGCACGAACGTGATAAGGCTCCTGCTGGTCGACGATCAGGAGCTGGTCCGGGCCGGGCTGCGGCTGATCCTGTCGGCCGAGGACGACCTCGAGGTCGTGGGCGAGGCATCCGATGGGCGGGCCGGCGTCGATGCGGCCCGCAGGCTGATCCCGGACGTGGTGCTGATGGACATCCGCATGCCGGTGATGGACGGGATCGAGGCGACCCGCCGGCTGGCCCGCGACGGTGACCACCGCGTCCTCGCCCTGACCACCTTCGAGGACGACGAGGTCCTGTGGGGCGTCATCGAGGCGGGCGCCGCAGGCTTCGTGCTCAAGGACGCCCCGGCGGCCGACCTCGTCGGCGCGATCCACGTCACCGCCAGGGGCGGGTCCTGGCTCGACCCGATTGTCGCCGACCGGGTCCTCACCGTGCTGCGTCGCCGGCCGGGTGGGTCCGCGGCGCCCGATCGCCAGGTCGACCCGCTGACCGAGCGGGAGCGAGAGGTCCTGCGCCTGGTCGCCTCCGGCGCCAACAACCCCGAGATCGCCGAGGCGCTGTACCTCAGCGAACGGACGGTCAAGGGCCACATCTCCGCCATCTTCGCCAAGCTGGGCGTGCGTGACCGGCCCGCCGCGATCATCCGCGCCTACGACGCGGGGATCGTCACGCCACGCGGGTAGCCGTCACTCGCCCGCGTAGGTGCCGAAGCTCCAGAGGTTGCCCTCCGGATCCCGGACCGTGAACCCGCGCGACCCGTAGGCCTCGTCGACGAGCCCGCGCACTACCTCGGCGCCTGCGCCCACGGCCCGGTCGAACAGGCCGTCGGGGTCGTCGCACACGACGTACACCGAATCGTTGCCCGGGGTGCGTCGACCGAAGGGCGAGTCGTCCTTGCCGGCGGTGCCGAACATGATGCCGCCGCCGAGGGGCCACCGCATCTCGGCATGCTCGATGATGGACGGATCGCCCTCGCGGGCGTACGCCGACCGCTCCTCGAACCCGAATGCCTTGGCGAGAAACTCGAGCGCGCCCCGTGCGTCGCGGTACGACAGGACGGGCCACACCGTTGGATGCCTGGTTGTCGTTGCCATGGCTCGACGATCACACGGCGGCCGCGGCGTCGTCTTGGAAAGTTGGAAGCTCCTCCGCCAGCCAGGCGCTGGGCGTGCAGCCGGCCAGCTCGGCGAAGTCGCGATCGAGGTGCGCCTGGTCGTAGTAGCCGCACGCGGCCGCCACCTGGGCGATCGTGACGAACGACTGAGTCGGCCGTAGGCCGACGCCATCACGGGGCGGCGGGTGGGGGTCGGGCTGGAGTGTCGTCTGGAGCATGCGCCTCGCCCGCTCGAAGCGCACGACCCGTGCGGCCAGCTTCGGCCCGACGCCGAACTCGTCGCGGAACCGCCGCGCCAGGTGCTGCCGGCTCCAGCCGACGGTCGCGGCGACGCTGCCGATAGGACGGGTCCCCCCGGTCCGTACCAGCGCGTGCCATGCGCCCCGGAGCTCGGGGGCCACCACGAGCTCCGGGTCGGCGATCCGGCTGAGGACCGTGTCGCACGCGGCGAACCGGTCCGGCCAGTCGGCGATCCCCTGGAGCCGTTCCCACAGCTCGCGCCCCGCCGGGCCGGTGACATCAGCCCACTCGATCGACGTGTTCCACAACGCCCGCGCCGGCATCCCGAACAACGCGCGGCTCCCGAGCGGCGTCAGGCTGATGGCGACGCCCTCCTGGTAGCCGGTGTGGGAGATCAGGGCGGCGCTGGCCTGGAGGCCGCCCACGACGCAGCCGTAGCTGGCCCCGGACTGCCGCGGGTCCGTCTGGGACACGACGTCGATGCTCGGTCCGATGCTGACGATGAACGTCATGTGGCGGGACGGCAGGCCCCGGTGCAAGCCGGGCGCGAAGCCGCTGAGCCGGTAGCCGACGTAGCCGTCGATGAACGGCCTGAGCTGGGGCGACGGCGCCGCGGTCAGGTACTCGACTTCCTCATCCACGCCCCCACCACCGTACGGCGCCTTTGGAATTTTCGTCGCCCCGTCATCTGCGCCGCCCCGCGGCGCCGAATCGTGGCTCGACGTGGGAACTCCACGACCGATGACCCAGGCAAAGGGGCAAGCATGGATCCCGTTACCCGACGTTCCTTCTTGATCAAGGGCTCGGCCGGTGCCGTAGGTGCCGCCGGTCTCGCCGCCGGCGGTCTGGCGCTGTCGACGGCCGCCGCCGCCGACACCGATGAGCCGGACCTGCAACCCGGCGAGGCCGCGGATGTCCCCGGCACCGTGCTGGTCGAGATCAAGGATGCCGCCACCGGCGAGGTCGAGATCCTCGTCGGCGAGCGCGAAGTCAGCTTCACCGACAAGGCGCTCGTGGCCAGGGTGCTGCGGGCCGCTCGCTGAGAGGAGACGCCGCAATGTCATCCCACCGCGAGGCACCGGCGATCTCCAAGGATCCGGTTGCCGACAACACCGACACCTACGCCTGGCGTACGCCCGGCAACACCGTCACGATCATCACCAATTACCTGCCGGTGGAGGCACCGGCGGGTGGGCCGAACTTCTACGAGTTCGACGATGCCTGCGCCTACAACGTCAACATCGACAACGACGGCGACGGCAAGCCGGACGTCACGTACCAGTTCCGCTTCAAGACCGTCATCACCAACCCCAACACGTTCCTCTACAACACGGGCCCGATTACCTCGCTCGACAGCGCCAACTGGAACCGCCGTCAGACGTACAAGGTGACCAAGATCGAGCACCACAAGGGACGCAAGCCGCGCACGACGGTGCTCGGCAAGGGCCTGGCGTCGCCGCCGTGCAACATCGGCCCCCGGTCCACGCCCAACTACGCGTCGCTGGCCTCGGCCGCCGTGGCCAACCTGGGCTCAGGCGTCAAGGTGTTCGCCGGCCAGTGCGCCGACGCGTTCTTCGTGGACCTCGGCGCGGTGTTCGACGTCGCCGGGCTGCGCCCGTTCCAGAACCTGCACCTGATCCCGACGGCAGCCGCCGATGGCCGGGATGCGCTGGCGCAGGCCAACGTGCACACCATCGCGATCCAGGTCCCGATCGGCGACCTCACGCGGGATGGCAAGGTGCCCACGGACCCGATGTCTCCCGCCGCCGTCATCGGCGTGTGGGGCGCGGCGTACCGCCAGAAGGCCAGGGTCCGCAGCCGCGACCGCGGCTGGAACGACGCCGGCCCGTGGGTGCAGGTGTCCCGGCTCGGCAACCCACTGTTCAACGAGGTCATCGTGCCGATGGCCCGCAAGGACGAGTGGAACGCCACCAGCCCGGCGGACGACCGCCGCTTCGCCAAGTACGTGGCACGCCCCGAGCTGGCCGCACTGTTGCCGGTCCTGTACCCGGGTGTGTTCCCCAACCTGGCAGCGCTGAACAAGGACCGAGCGGACCTCCTGGCCATCCTGCTGACCGGCATCCCCTCCGGCCTGATCCCCGGGTTCCAGAACTTCACCGGGACCACGCAGGCCGACGAGCTCCGGCTCAACGTCGCCATCCCACCGGCACCCACGCCCAACCGGCTCGGGCTGCTGGGCGGCGACCTCGCCGGGTTCCCCAACGGCCGCCGCCTTACCGACGACATCGTCACGATCGAGCTCCGGGCGGTCGCCGGTGCGACGTATCCCCTGGTCGACCCGACGTTCACACCCGATGGCGCCGTCAGCGTGATCGAGGACGGCACCTTCAACAACCCGGGGCGGACGTTCCGCAACGCCTTCCCCTACATCGGCCTCCCGTACGCCGGCTACGACGTGCCGGCGGCGATGTGATGTCGGCCGAGCACCGTCACCACCGGCCCGGGGCGCACAGCGCCCCGGTGCTGGACATCGGGGGCGAGGTGGGCGCGCTCGTCGTCTACCTCGCCCACCGGCCCTCCACCGGCGAGCTCGAGGCCTGCCCGGCGGGAGAGCCGACGGCCCGGTTCCACACCGGCGTCCACCACCGTTCCACCCCGAACGGCTGGACGTGGACGGCGCTCTTCCCCGAGGTGACCGACGGCCGCTACGCGCTGCTGGACGAGGACGGCCTGCCCATGGCCGGCGTCGACGTCACCGGCGGCAACGTGCACGAGCTCGACCTGCGCTGAGTCCAGAGCGGAGACAAGCCATGAAGGTTCCCGAGTCGTTGTGGCGCGCCGCGTTCCGGCGGTGGCGGCTGGCCGTCCTGATCGCGGTGGCCGTCGTCCTGCCGGGCGGCGTGGGCGCCAGCACGATGGCGATGATGCCCACCGAGGCCGATCCCTCGTCGGTGCCGTGGCTGAACGGCACGCTGCCGTTCCAGGAAGACGAGGCGCTCGAGCCCTACCTCGACGCCGAGATGCTGGCGGCCGTGCCGGTGGGCGCGGACCCCGTGTCCGAGCCCGTCCGCGCCGTCCTGTCCAGCGCGCAGGTCATCGACAGCCTCGGCCGGAGCGGAATCCCGTCGGCCGCGGTCGACGCCTATGTCCGCGCCGCCGACCGGCTGGCCGTGGAGGATCCGGGTTGCGGCATCCGCTGGACCCTGCTGGCAGCGATCGGCCGGGTCGAGTCCAACCATGGGCGCTTCGGTGGCGCCATGCTGCGCGACGACGGCTACAGCACCAAGCCGATCCGTGGCATCCCCCTGGACGGCCGGCCGAACGTGGCGCTGATCCGCGACACCGACCGCGGCCTACTCGACGGCGACACCGCGTACGACCGGGCCGTGGGACCGATGCAGTTCATCCCGTCGACCTGGCGGGCCATCGGCGTCGACGGCAACGGCGACGGCCGGCGCGACCCAGACAACATCTTCGACGCCGCCTACGGCGCCGCCCGGTACCTGTGCGACGGCGACGCCGACCTCCGCGACGCCGCGGCGCGCGCCCAGGCGGTCCGCCGGTACAACAACGCCGACGAGTACGTGCGGGTCGTGCTGAACCTCGCCGACATGTACGAGACCGGGGCGGTCGAGCGCCTGCCGGCGATCGGGCTTCCGCCCATGGAGCCACCCGCCCCGCCCCGCCCGTCGCCCGGACCTCCACCCGCCGCGGCACCGGAACGGCCCGGCGGCCCCCCGTCTGCTGGGTCGGCCGGACCCAGCGCCCCGGCGCCACGCCCCCCGGCGCCCAGCCCACCCGCGCCTCGCCCCGCGCC
>JBKOUY010000068.1:0-51063 GCA_046723645.1 Actinomycetota bacterium
CCGCTGGCCAGCACCGCCGCCACCAGCGCCGCGACGGGCGCGACGGACAGCGGCCGCCGCCGACCGGCGACCACGACCGCCGCGGCCGCCGTCAGCGCGAGCACCACCCAGGGCAGCGGGTTGATGCCGCCCAGCAGGGTCAGCGTGCCGTTGATCCGCGTGGGGGTGCCGTCGACCACGATGTCGACCGTCCACGACTTCGTCCACTCGCCGGGCTCTGCGCCCGCCGGTCGGTCGGACCCCATCCAGTGGATGCGGTGGTCGTGCCAGGCATAAGCGCCGCCACCGGCCACGGTCTCCCATTCCGGATCGGCCTCGGGGTCGGCGCTGCCCGGCACCTGGACCGCGGCGGTCCGGCTGTTGTTGACGTAGGTGGCCGGCGATCGCCGGTTGCGCTGCACCGTGCCGTCCGGACTGAACCGCAGGTAGGGCTCCCCCTGATAGCCCGTGACCACGACCTCGACGCCCCCGTCGACCTTCAACTCGAGGAACGCGTCGCCGCCCACCACCTCGACGCGCACGCCGTGGGCGGCGGGCTCGATGGCGTCGACGGTCGAGCGGTACTCCGTCGGTACCGGCGGGTCGGCGGCCGCCGGGTCGGCCCGCCCCAGGGCGACGAGAACGACGGTGGCGGCGACGGCGGCCGCCGCCCTGATCGATCCCCGGGTCACGCCTCGGCCTTGGGGCTCTTGCCTTCGCTGCGGGCCGCCTCTAGGTCGGCGAACTGCGCCTCCTCGGTGGCGGCCTCGCTGCGGTAGCGCCGCACCGTCCGCAGACCCAGGAAGGCCCCGCCGAAGGCCACCACGGCGGCGGCGACAATGAGCCAGACAGGCATGCCGCCGCCGTCGCCGGAGTCCGACGCCGCGCCGCTGGCTCCGGTGTTGTCGTCGGCCGGTGCGAAGCCGCCACCGCTGTCACCGCCGTCGCCGCCGCCGGCCCCACCGGCCTCGACCGTCTGCGTGACCTCCGCGGTGCCCGTCGGGTTGACCGACGCGAACCGGACGGTCCACGTTCCGGGGGAACCGAAGTCGATGGCGTTGGCGTAGCGACCGTCGTTGTCCACCGGTGCCAGCGTGACCGGGGTGAGCTGGGTGCCGTCGCTGTCCACGGCGGTGGCGGTGACGACGGCGCCGGTGGCGGGCCGGCCGTCGTTCTCCCCGGTGACGCGCACGATGAAGTGCACTGAGGTGCCTGCGGGGTGGGCTGCCTCCAGGGTGATGATCCCCCTGCCCTCCTGGGCCGCCACGGCTGGCCCGAGCAGCAGGCCGGCCGCGGCGAGGGCGACCCCGGCACAGGCGGTCACGAACGGGCGGTGTCTCATCGGATGGCTACCTCGAAGCTGACGACCAGGCGCATGCCCGCCGTGCGGCCGCGGCGTCGTTGGACCCGGCGCCGGGCGACTGCAGTGTCGCGCCGGTGACCGGTACATGGTCCGCGGTCAGGGCCCTCAGGAGCAACCTGCGGAGCCCCCGTGCGCCCTGTGTTACCCGGGCCAGTCGTGCCGCCGCCCGAAGGCGGCGACAAGCCGGTCCTGCGGGTCGTCCGGGGTGGCGCCGGCAGGTCGCTCCGCGATCGCGCCGGCACTGCGATACGTGGCCTCGCGGTCGGCAAACCACTGCGCCAGCGCGTCGACCAGCTCGGGGTCGAACCGCCGATCCCCGTCGGTGGCGGCGGCCAGGTCCCAGCCGTGGATCAGGTGGTCGGCGGCCAGCTGGTAGGCGTACTCCTCGGCCGGCGTGTCGCCGAACGAGAGGTGGACGGTGCGCCCGGCCACCAGGCCGCTGGCGACGGCGATGGTGGCGGCCTCGGCGGCGGCCCGCCCGGCGGCCACGGGGTCGCCGCCCAGCAGGTCTCCCTCGAAGCGGTCGCCCACGTCCGCGATCGTCGCCCCCTCCATCATCGGCACGGTCCACACGTCCTCGTAGATGACGTGGTTGACCAGCGCCCGCACATCCCAGTCACGGCAGGGCGTCGGCGCGTCCCACTGGTCGCCGCTCACCCCCTCCAGCCGCTTGACGAACTCGGCAACTGTGCGCCGGTGGAGATCGGTCACGTCCATGTCGTCCTCCTCGTCCAGCTGCGACGATAGATGGCGTGAGCACGGCGCACGCCCACGGTCACGGTCATTCGCACCGGGATACCGCCGGCGATCGCGCCGGCGCCCGCTACAAGGGGCGCCTGGTGGCCGCACTGGCCGTCCTGGGCGTGATGACCGTGGTCCAGATCGCGGCGGGCTTCGCCACCCGGTCGCTGGCCCTGCTGTCCGACGCCGGCCACATGCTCACCGACGTCGGCGGCCTCGGCATGGCCCTGGCGGCCATCCACGTCGCCGACCGCTCGTCGCCCAACCGGGGACGCACGTTCGGCCTCTACCGCCTGGAGATCCTGGCGGCTCTGGCCAACGCGGTCCTGCTGTTCGCGGTGGCGATCTACGTGCTGGTCGAGGCGGTCCGGCGTTGGACCGATCCCGCCGACGTGCTGGCCGGGCCCATGTTGGTGGTGGCCACCGTGGGCCTCGTCGCCAACGTCGTGGCGTTCGGCCTGCTGCGCGACGGGTCGAAGGCCAGCCTCAACGTCAGGGGCGCCTACCTCGAGGTCTTGTCCGACCTGCTGGGGTCGCTGGGCGTGATCGTGGCTGCGGTGGTGCTGCAGGTGACGGGGTGGGAATGGGTGGACCCCGTGGTCGGCGTGGCCATCGGGCTCTTCATCCTGCCCCGCGCCTGGCGCCTGGGCGCCCAGGCGCTGCGGATCCTGGTGCAGGCGGCGCCCGTCGGCACCGACCTGGCGGCGATCGAGGCGCAGCTGGAGGCCATCGACGGCGTGGTCGACGTCCACGACCTGCACGTCTGGACGCTGACGTCAGAGATGGACGTCGCCTCCGTGCACCTCATGGTGAGGGACGGGACCGACGCCCACGGGGTGCTCGACCGGGCACGGGTCGTGCTGCGCGACGGCCACGGGATCGGGCACGCCACGCTGCAGGTCGAGCCAGACACGCACGAGGGGTGCGACGAGCTGGCGTGGTGAGGGGTAACGGCCGGCCTGTACTGACGGTGGTAACGCCACATCACGCTCGGGAGGTCGTCATGCCCGAATCCGACGCCAGCTCCGTCGTCACGACCTACGTGAAGGCCTGGACCAGCGGCGACTTCGACACGGCCCGATCGACGCTCCACGACGACGTCACGTTCGTCGGACCACTGGGAACCGCCGACGGCATCGACGAATGCATACGCGGGCTCCGGGGCCTGAAGCGGATCGTCGCGTCGTCCGAGCAGCGCAAGCTGATCGCCGATGGCGACGACGTGTGCCTGATCTACGACCTGGTGACCGTCCCCGCCGGCACCGTTCCCACGGCCGGATGGTTCCGGCTCCGCGACGGGAAGATTGCGGCGATCCGGGCGTTCTTCGACGCCCGCCCCTTCGACCCGGCCTCGTGACCGGTCGGGCCCCGCGCCGCGGCCGTCAGCCGGTCACGGCGCGGAACACGATCTCGGTGTCCTCGGTGGGCGGGACGCCGAGCTCGTCGAGCTGGCGGAGGCAGGTGTGCATGGCGCGACGGGCAGCGGCGCGATCGCCGCGTGCGACATGCGCGGCCACGGCCAAGCGGTGGGCCGGCTCCGACCACGGCTCGGCTTCCAGGGCCCGGGACGCGAGGTGCAGCGCCTCGCCGTGGTCACCGGCGGCGAGCGTCAGCTCCCCCGCCCGGACGGCACCGGCCACGAACCGGGCGACGAGGCGGTCGCGATGCGGCAGGGCCCACTCCTCGTAGCCGGCGTCGACCAGGTAGGGGCCGCGGTAGAGGGCGACCGCCTGCCGGTAGCGGTCGAGGGCGGCCGATGGCTCCCCGAGGCTCTCGGCCTGCGCGCCGAGATCGAGCAGCCGCTCCATCTCCCAGGCATCGACGCGTAGCCACTCGTGGCCGGTTAGGCGTAGCCCGGCCCCCTCGGCCCGCACGAAGCACGACGGCGCCCCCTCGGCGCGGTCGGGCTCGAGCACCGCCAGCAGGTACGACAGCGTGACCCGCAGGTTGCGGAGTGCCGACGCCGAGTCCAGGTCTGGCCAGAGCGCACCGGCGAGCTCCTCCCGCGTGCCGCCGCCCCGGGTCATGAGCAGCAACAGCAGGGCACGGACCCGTTCACGCCGCCAGTGGGGATGGTCCACCGGCCGGCCAGCGCGCCGCAGCGTCGTCGGGCCGAGCAGCCCCAGCTCCAGCGGCGCCGTCGGAACCGTCGGCAGCGCGTCGAGTAGCGAACGGGCCCACGCCCGGAGCGGCCGCGGTGCGTTCGACCGGTCGGCGACCTCGCGGAGCGCGGGGCGGGCGGCGGGGCCGAGGTCCTTCACCAGCGCCTCGGCATCGCTCTGCCCACCCGCGACCGCCGAGCACGCCAGCTCGGCGCGCCAGCCCAGCGGCAGGAAGGCGCGCGCCGCCGCCCACTCCTCGGGGGTGAGGGCCGCCGCCGGCGCCAGGTCGCCGGCCTCCCGGCTGGCGACGAGGGCTCGCGCCAGCGCCAGGCCCGCCTCGTACGCGGGGCCGAGCTCCATCTGCTCGAACGGCTCGCGCGTCTCGAGGACGAGCACGTAGAGCAGGGCGACCCGGCGCAGGTGGCCATACGCCTGGCGGCCCTCCGTGAGCTTGTGCTCCGCCAACTGGGTCGCGAACAGGGCGGCGGCCCGGGCATCGTCTCCCGAGGCCAGCGCCAGCGTCGCCTCGGCGGCCAGCATCGACGCCTGCAGCGACGGCCGGGGGCTGGGGCCCGCGTGCTGGCGGGCGCGCGCCATGTGCTGCTCCGCCCGCTCGATGTCGCCGTTGAGGGCGCAGCGTGTCACCACCATCGTGTAGGCGATGGCCAGCAGGTGGTCGTTGCCGGCTGGGGCCAGCTGGGCGAGCATCCGGTCGAGCGCCGCGCCGGCCGCATCGTGCTCGCCGCAGTGCGTCAGTGCGTTGACCTGGAGCATGGTCAGCCCGCCCCGCAGGGACGGGCCCGCCTCGGCCACCGCCACATCGACCCCCCGGCGTGCCGCCTCCGGGAACCCGAGCGCAAGGAGGGCGGTCGCCCGCAGCCAGGCCACCTGCGGCGACCAGTACGGCCCGAGCGCCCCGGGATCGATGTCGTCGAGAGCCGCGAGCACACCGTGGGCGTCGCCGGCCGTGTCGGCCAGCAACGCCTGCCCGAGGTCCAGGAGCCCCCGCGCCTCGGGGATCCGGGTGAGCTTGTCGGCGTAGGGGAGCAGGCGCTCCAGCAGGGCCAGGTCCTCGCGCCAGTGGGCGCAGATCGCGAGGTGCTCGACCGCGCTGAGCAGGCCGAGCTCGCCGCCGTCCCCGCCCTCGGCGGGGTCGGCGAAGCGCTGGGCCGCCGACTCGAGCAGTTCGACGCCCCGGTCGATGTCGGTGGCGGCGGTCGCGATGCCCGCCAGCAGCTCGCCCTCGGGGGTCGACCGCACCGCCGGCGGCAGCTCCCGGTGCAGCCTGCCGAGGCCCTGGGACGACGCCGGGAGCGCATGCGCGCGGCACGACGTCCGCAGGGCCGCCCTCAGGTCGTCGTCAGCACCGGCCCGGATGAGGAGCCCGGCACCCTGCTGGAGGTCGCGGCCGACCAACGCCAGGCCGGCCCGGCGCTGCGCCTCTGCGATGTCGTGCGGGTCGAGGATGCCGATGCTCAGCCGCTCCGACCACAGCGGATGGATGGCGTGCCAGCCACGGTCGTCGCTCGTCACCAGGGGGATGCGGCTCGCGAGCATTGCGAGGTCGACCCGCCGATCGAGGATCGTGTCGAGCAGTCCCTGGTCGGCGCCCCCGACGGCGGCGACCACCGCCACCGCCCGGCGCTCGTCGCCGGACAGGTGCGCCAGCACCTCCTCGGCCAGGAAGCCGTCGACGTCGTGGCCCGGTCCGAGCGTGCGCAGCTCCGCCAGGGCCGGCCACCCCCCGAGGTCGTTCACCCGGTGGAGGGGCACCTCGCGGAGGCGGGCGAACGACTCCAGCTCGTCGTCGGCGAACGCGAGCTCGGATTCGTCGATGCGGGCGAGCCAGCCCTGGGCGGCGACGCGGGACAGGGGGACGGGCGGGTCCTTGCGCCCGGCGAGCACGAGGTGCCCGTTGGCCGGGAGCGTGTCCACCAGGGTGGCCAGCAGCCCGGCCGCGGGCGAGTCGGCGGGAACCTCGTGCACGTCGTCGAGCACGAGACACACCTGGCGGGGAGCATTCCGCCAAACGGTGTCGGCGAGGGCGGCACCCAGCTCCGTGGGCCCGACGTCGCCGGGCTCCTGGAGGCGGGGCACGTCGGTGCGCAGCGCGTTGGCGAGCCCGTCGGCCAGCGTCCGGTGGTCCCCGTCGCCGGTGTCGCAGCCCAGCCAGTGGTCGTCGCCCCGGGGCGCCAGGGCGTTCTCGTCGATCGCCTGGACCAGCAGCGACGACTTGCCGAAGCCGGGCCCGGCGGCGAGCACCGTCACGCGCCGCTCCCACCGCTGGTGCATCCGCTGCAGCAGCAGGGACCGCCGGATCAAGGGACGACCCGGGCGAGGTGGCGCGAAGCGGTAAGGCCTCGACACGGGCCGAACTCTAGTGACCATCCGGCGGTTCTCACCGGCGTCCGACGGCGGCGACTAACGCCGGGCTGACCGAGCCGTGTTCGACTGGGGACGGCGACCCGAGCAACCTCCTGGCAACCACGCCCGGAATGCTCGGGAAAAGGTCAGGCCGTGTCACGCGCGGTCGTGAGGGACGGTCGCTTGGCGGGCGACCGTCCCACGCGGGCGGGCCGCGCGGACACGGCCGTCCGACCGACGAGCGGCCGGTGTCCCTCCCCTGGCACCGGCCGCCGGTTCGGGTCGGCGCCCGTGCCCCGATCAGCTCCCCTGCGCGGCCGGCTCGCCGGTGCTCTCGGACGGCGGCGGGGGCTTGGCCGCGGCGTCGTCGGCGGCAGGGGTGGGCTCCTCGCCGCCATGGCCGGCGTCGTCGTCCGGGTGCTCGCCGCCATCGTCGGTGGCGGCGGCCGTGGCTTCGCCGCCGGCCACGGATTCGGCGCCGACCGATCCGGTCCCCCAGGGCACGGCGGCTTCGGCGACACCGGTGGCATCGCCCCGGGTGTCCTCGGCCTGATCGGCGTCGCTCTCGTTGTCGGCCTCCGCGGCGACCTCCCCGCCGGCCACGTCGGCACCGTTGCCGACGGGCACGAACGCGTGGCGGGCGGCCTCGAGCGCCCGTTCCAGTTCGCCGGGTGCGAGCGCCGGTGCATGGAAGGGACGGCGCCGGCGTCGGTGCCCCAGCGCCAGCGATGCCACGCGCTCGACGTCGGACTCGGTCGTGATCGAGCGCCCCTCCCAGCCCGCGAAGGCGGCGGCCGCCCGGCACAGCACCAGATCGCCGCGCAGACCTTCCGCGCCCAGGCCGGCCGCGAGGTGGCAGGCGAAGTCCACGACCGACGAGGGCAGGTCGGCCGGCAACGCGGCCGCCAGGCGGGCCCGGAGGACGATGTCGCCCTCCTGACCGTCCACCCGGCCGCCGGAGTCGTGCGTCAGCCGCCGCCGGACGACCTCGGCCCGGACCGCCGCGTCGGCCGGGGTGATGACGTCCACCGCCAGTCCGAAGTGGTCGAGGAGCTGCGGGCGCAGCTCGCCGGCGTCGGGATCCATCGACGCCACGAGCACGAAGCGGGCGGGGTGCTCGTGCCAGACGCCGCTGCGCTCCACGCGATTGACGCCGGAGGTCGCCACGTCGAGCAGCACCTCGACGAGGTGCTCGGGGAGGAGGTTGACGGAGGAGAGGTGGAGGACGCCGCCGTGGGCCGCCGCCAGCAGGCCGGCGCGGAACTGCGTCTCGTGCTCGCCAAGTCCCGACGCGCCCTCGAGTGAGCCGAGAACACTGTCCTCAGTGACGCCGAGCGGCACCTCCACGAATCGGGCCGCCCCCGGCAGCAGGCCGGCGAGGCCCCGCGCGAGTGTCGAGCGGGCCGACCCCTTGTCGCCCCGCAGCAGCACCCCGCCGATAGCCGGGTCGACGGCCGCCAGCAGCAGCGCCAGCTGCGCATCGGGTTGGTCGATGACCGCGCAGAAGGGGAATCGCCGCGTCGGATCCGCTCGCCGTGCGTCGCCGATCATGACTGCAGCTCCTCCCAGCCTGCCTGATGCTTACTTAGCAGGTGGGAGGGCGTCGTGCTCAGGGAAGTCGGGGTCCCGGCCTCGTCGATGAGGCGGCCGAGGCGATCGACGTCGACGTGGGCCTCGATGGCGGCGGCGATGCGGTCGAAGCGCGCCAATCGGGCCTCGGCGAAGCCCACGCCGCCGGGCCGCCAGCGCTTGCCCGACCGATCGGCGACGGAGCGCAGGGCGGCGGCGCGGAAGCCGTCGTCCTCGAACAGCCCGTGCAGCGTGGTGGCGCACACCCCATCCGCGTGCCAGCCCAGCACCTCGCCGCCGGCCGCCACCAGCCATGCGGCCACCTCGCCCACCGGTGCCACGCGCCCGTGGTGGATCCGGTAGCCGGACACCCGTTGCCCCGCCCCGGGCCCCGCGACCGCCCCGCCTGCGGGCCGGTCGAGCACCTTGTCGCCGTCGAACCGGGTCGCCAGTGGCAGCCAGCCCAGGCCCCTGGCGGCGCCGGCGGGTCCCTCGACGCCGCCCGGGTCGTCGATCCCTCCGCCCAGCATCTGCGCGCCGGCACAGATCGCCACCGCCGTGGTGGTCCCGGCCACGGCGCGCGTCATGGCGTCGGCCAGTCCGGTTGCGCGGAACCAGGCCAGGTCGTCCCGGGTGCCCTTCGATCCCGGCAGCACCACCAGGTCGGGCCGGCCCAGGTCGGCCGGCGACCGGACCCAGCGGACCGCCACGTTGGGCTCCAGCCGCAGGGGATCGAGGTCGCCCGCGTTCGACACCCGCGGCCACCGGATCGCAGCCACGTCCAGCACGTCGGCGCCGGCGGCCGCCACGGGTTCGGCGTCGTCCGCCGTGAAGCGGTCCAGGGTCAGGGAGTCCTCGGCGTCGAGGTCGGCACCCGGGACGTGGGGAATCACGCCGAGCGTGGGCACGCCGGATCGGCGTTCGAGCTCGGTGCAGGCGTCGCCGAGCAGCGCCGGGTCGCCGCGGAACCGGTTGATCACGAAGCCGCGCACGAGGGTCCGGAGCTGCGCGGGCAGGAGGTCGACGGTGCCGTGCAGCGCCGCGAAGACCCCGCCCCGGTCGATGTCGCCGACGACGATCGCCGGCAAGCCGGCGGCGGCGGCCAACGGCAGGTTGACGATGTCGCGGTCGAGCAGGTTGATCTCCGCCGGGCTGCCGGCCCCCTCGCAGATCACGACGTCGTAGCGGGACCGCAGGTCGGCGAGGGCCTCGAGCACGACGGGCAGCAGGTCGAGCTTGGAGCGGTGGTAGTCGCTCGCGGACTGCATGCCGACGGGTCGGCCCATCACGATGAGCTGGCTGGTGCGTTCGCCCGTGGGCTTCAGCAGCACGGGGTTCATGGCTGCCTCCGGCTCCACATCGGCGGCCAGCGCCTGCACCCACTGTGCGTGCCCGATCTCGGCGTGGGAATCGGCGGTGACGGCGGCGTTGAGCGCCATGTTCTGCGCCTTGAACGGCGCAACCTTCACCCCCCTCGAGGCGAGCAGCCGGCACAACCCGGTCACCACGAACGACTTGCCGGCGTCGGAGCCGGTCCCGCACACGAGCAATCCGCCCCTCATCTCCGAGCCGTCCCCCTGGGGCGTGTCCTGCGGATCATGACGCACCGCTCGCCGGCCAGATGACGTCGCTTGCCGCACCGTGCCGACACCAAAAACCGCTGGTGGGTTATGGCGCCGTCCCGGCATGCCGAGCGACGCCCCTGGCTCGCCGATGCGCACACCGGATCCACAGGACACGCCCTAGTCTCCGCACCATGGCGCGCGCCCGGTCGATCGTCCTCGTCAACACCGGTCACGGAAAGGGGAAGTCCTCGGCCGCCTTCGGCGTGATGGTCCGGGGCTGGGCCCGCGGGTGGCGGGTCGGCGTCGTGCAGTTCGTCAAGGGTGGCAAGTGGAAGACCGGCGAGCGGAAGCTCGCCGACCAGCTGGGCATCGAGTGGCACACGCTGGGCGACGGGTTCACCTGGGAGTCGACCGACCTCGAGCGCACCGCCGAGCTGGGTCGCGAGGCGTGGAAGGTGGCGGCCGACATGCTGACGTCGGGCGACCACGAGCTGCTGATCCTCGACGAGATCACCTATCCGATGAACTTCGGCTGGATCGACCCGGCCGAGGTGGCCGAGACGGTCCGGAGCCGGGCACCCCGGACCAGCGTCGTGGCCACGGGACGGGACGCCCCCGACGAGCTGATCGCGGTGGCCGACACCGTGACCGAGATGCGCAAGGTGAAGCACGCCTACGACGCAGGGATCTCAGCGCTCAAGGGCATCGAGTACTGATTGAGGGTCGGCCGAGCGCCGCCCTCACGTGCGGCCGGACGAGAGGTAGTCGTGGAGCGTGCCGGCCTCGGTCTCGAGCTCCTCGATGCGGGACTTGACCACGTCGCCGATGCTCACGATGCCGTTGAGGGAATCATCGTCGACCACCGGCACGTGGCGGATCCGGCGGTCGGTCATGATCCGCATGAGGTCGTTGGCCGACGACCGCGAGCCGCAGGTCGCAACCTCCCTGGTCATGAGGTCGGACACCTCCCGCTCCAGGATCGACGTGTGACCGATCGTCTCCTCGGCGAGCGCCCGCACGATGTCGCGCTCCGACAGGATGCCCACGATGCGCGACTCGGCGTCCACCACGACCAGCGCCCCCACGTTGTGCTCCCGCAGGACCGCCACGGCCTCCGCGACCGAGGCGTCGGGACCGATCGTGGCGACGTCGTGACCCTTCGCGTAGAGGATGTGCTCGATCAGCACGGGACCACCTCCTTGCCTCGGTCCAACTGTTCCATACCGATCGCGCATTGTCGCCCACAGGATGATGTCGATATGCCCGCTGACGTGCGAGCACAGCGAGCACTGCAGGCCGACGATGCGAGCGCCAGCTCGCCCGGCGGCGATGGGTGTGGGGCGCCGCCCCACAGGAAGTACTGACGTGCCGCCGACCGCCATCGACGTCGATCGTGCCCGCGCCGACACTCCGGGGTGCGAGCTGGTCGTCCACCTGAACCATGCGGGCGCCTCGCTGCCGCCGCGCCCGGTGCTCGCCGCCCAGATGGAGTGGCTGGAGGCGGAGGCCGTGACGGGCGGCTACGAGCTCGCCGCCGACCGAGAGGGCGACATCCTGGCGACGTACGACGAGGTGGCGGGGCTGGTGGGCGCGCAGCGCGAGGAGATCGCCCTCGTGGAGAACGCGACGTTCGCCTGGCACCAGGCCTTCTGGTCGGTGCCGCTGCGGCCCGGCGACCGGATTCTCACGTGCACGGTGGAATACGCCTCCAGCTACGTCAGCTACCTGCAGGCGGAGCGGCGGCGCGGCGTGTCCGTCGAGGTTATCCCCGACGACGAGGACGGCCAGCTGTCGGTCCCCGCCCTGGCCGGCCTGCTCGACGACGGTCGCGCGCCGGTGGGACTGGTGGCGGTGACCCACGTCCCGACGAACGGCGGGCTGGTCAACCCGGTGGTCGACGTGGGTGCGCTGTGCCGCGAGGCCGGGGTCCCGTTCCTGCTGGACGCATGCCAGTCCGTTGGCCAGATGCCGGTGGATGTCGGCGAGATCGGGTGCGACCTGCTGGCGGCCACCGGGCGCAAGTTCCTGCGGGCGCCCCGCGGCACCGGCTTCCTGTACGCCCGCCGGTCCGTGCTGGAGCGGCTCGACCGGATGGGCGCAGAGCCCGCGTTCCTCGACCTGCTGGGCGCCGAGTGGGTCGCCCCCGCCCGCTACGAGCTGCGCCCGGACGCCCGCCGCTTCGAGAACTGGGAGACCAACCTGGCCGCCGTTGCTGGCCTGCGGGCGGCGGTCACGTACGCCCGGTCGTGGGGGCTCGACGCGATCGCCGCGCGCGTCGGCACGCTCGCCGAGGCATTGCGGGGGCGGTTGGCCGACGTCCCGGGCGTCCGGGTCCACGACCTCGGCCGGCACCGGAGCGGCATCGTGACCTTCACGGTCGACGGCATCGCCGCCGACGAGGTGCAGGCGCGCCTGCGGGTCGCAGGCATCAACGTGTCCGTCTCGGGACCGTCGTCGACGCGGCTCGACGCCGAGCGCCGCCGGCTGCCGCCGCTCGTGCGCGCTTCGGTCCATTACGTCACCACCGATGCGGAGCTCGACCGACTCGTGGCGGCGGTCGGGGACATGCTCACGAGCGCGTCTGCGTGAGACTGCGATCGGGGCCGGTGGCGCGCGTCGGCGCCAGCCCTGACATCCTGCTGGGGATGAAGGACGTCCTCACCGGCACCGGCGAGACTCCGGTGGTCGATGCCGCCACCGTGGTCCTCGTGCGTGACGGCGGCGACGGGCTCGAGTGCCTCATGCTGCGCAAGACCCAAGGGCAGGCGTTCGGCGGCCTGTGGGTGTTCCCGGGCGGCCGGGTGGAGCCCGGAGACGGCGACGGGTTCGACGGCGCCCGGCGTGCGGCCGTGCGCGAGGCCCAGGAGGAGACCGGGCTGCTGCTCGAGGCCGGGGAGCTGCTGCCGTTCGCGCACTGGTTCCCGCCGCCCGAGGCGCCCCGCCGCTTCGCCACCTGGTTCTTCCTGGCCGCGCTGCCGGCCGGCGCCGCCGAGGTGATCGTCGACGGCGGCGAGATCGGGGACCACGTCTGGACCACGCCGTCCGCCGCCCTCGAGCGCCACCGGGCCGGTGAGATCAAGATGGTCCCGCCTACCTGGGTCACGCTCCATCGCCTCGCTGGCCTGGCCGACACGGCGACCGCGCTGGCTGACGCCGGCGGCCGCGACCTCGAGCGCTTCAGCACGCACATGGTCGATGACGACGGCGTCCTGGTCGCCCTGTGGGCGCCAGACGCCGGCTACGACACCGGGGTCCCGAGCGCCGCCGGGCCGCGCCACCGCCTGGTCATGGACCCGGCCGGCTGGCGGTACGAGCGCTCGGGCTGAACCCCGTGGGCGCGGAAATCGGTGGTTCCGGTGCCAGCATGATGAGCCATGGACGATGACGAGGTGACCACCGACGCGCACCCGTCATCGTCCGTCGCGGCCGAGAACGGCGACCGGGCCACCGATGCCGGCGACGAAGAGGTCGCCGAGGCCGATCTGGCTCGCCGCCTGGGGTGGGCCAAGCAGGCCATCCTGGCCGCGGCCCTGGTGTTCGTGGGGATCGCCATAGGTTTGGTGGTCGCCCGCGACCGGCCCCCCGGCGAGGGATCCGTCGACGTCGGCTTCCTCCAGGACATGCTCACGCACCACGACCAGGCCCTGGGCGTCGCCACGCTGGTCGTCGCAAACGGCGAGGACCCCACCGTGCGCAGCTACGCCCGGGAGATCCTCGTGTTCCAGGGCTACGAGATCGGGGTCATGACCCAGATGCTCGACGAGTGGGGCCACTCGCGGAGCGGGCGCTCGGAACAGGCGATGGCGTGGATGGACATGCCCGTGCCGGTCGAGCAGATGCCCGGCCTGCTCACCGACGAGCAGCTCGACCAGTTGAAGGCCGCCAGCGGCGCCGAGCTGGACGCCTTGTTCCTTGACCTCATGGCCGATCACCACCGGGGCGGGCTGCACATGGCCGAGTACTCCGCCAGCAACGCCGGCGACGAGGACGTCAGGGAGCTCGCCGCCCGCATCGCCCGCAACCAGGCCGGCGAGATCAACGAGTACCGAGCCCTGGCCGAGCGCAACGGCTACGACATCGAGATCGAACCCGCGAGCGTCCCCGCCGAGATCGCGGAGGCCGGCGAGACCGGCGGCGACTGACCCGCCGCACGAACCGGGTGTCTCCACACGGCGCCGACCCAGCGCCACAAGTAGCACGCGATCTCCGCTCGGCTGTCACAGGGGCTGCATAGCCTGGCCGCCGTGCCCGTGAACCCTCCCGGCGTGCTCGGCCGCGGCGTCGTCGTCAACGCCGGCGACCCCGCACCGGAGCCATGGGGGGCCGCCCGGGAGGTCCTCGTCGACGAGGCTGCGCTCGCCGATCCCGCCGGCGTCGTCGGTGTGCTCCACGAGGCGTGGGCCCGTCGGCGGCCCGTGGTGGTGAGGCTGGCCGTCGATCCCGCGCGGTTCCGCGAGGCGCCCGGCTTCGACGTGGCGGAGCCGTGGCGGTTGGACCCGGGGTTCGAGCTGTGGCACGAGCGCCTCCACTTCCTGGTCTGGGCCAACACCTACGACGCCCGCGACGGCCAGCCGGTGTGGTGGTGGGGCCGCAAGGCCCAGCGGGCCGGGGCCGCGCCGCCCGCATCCGAAGGGGCGACCGATGGTGCCGCCGCCGACGTGGTGCTGCCCGGCGGCACGCCGGCCTGGATCGACGGCGGCCCGCGGGGCGACGTCGGTCCCCGAGACGTCGGCGGTGTGGTGGTGGTCCACGCGGAGTCGATCGAACTGGGCCGACTTACACCGGCGCCGAGCGGCGAGGAGGGCCCGTCCGACCGCCGGCTCGCGCCGGACCAGTTGCTGGCCGTGAACCACGGCGCCGGGCCTGCCCGGGTGATCGCGCCCGCCGGGTCGGGCAAGACGCGGGTGCTCACCGAGCGGCTGCGGCACCTCGTCGTGTCCCGCGGCTACGAGCCCGCCGGCGTGGTCGCGGTCGCCTACAACCGCAAGGCCCGAGACGAGATGGTTGCCCGCACTGCGGGCGTCGGAGCCCGCATCCTCACACTCAACGCCCTCGGCTACGAGCTCGTGGCGTCCGCCCTCGGCCGCCGCCCCGAGGTGGTCGACGTCCGCGAGGTCCGCCGGCTGCTCGAGCCGCTCGTCCCACGCGGCGCCCGCCGCCTCAACACGGATCCGCTGGCCCCGTACCTCGACGCGCTGTCGGCCGTCCGGCTGGGGCTGCGCGACCCGGTCGACGTCGAGGACGAGCGCGGCGACGTGCCCGGCCTCGCCGACGCCTTTCCCGCCTACCGCGCCGAGCTACGCCGGCGCGGCGTCGTCGACTTCGACGAGCAGGTGTTGCTCGCCATCGAGCTGCTGCTTTGCGACGGCGCGTTCCGTCGCGCCCAGCAGACCCGCCACCGGCACCTCCTGGTCGACGAGTTCCAGGACCTGACACCGGCGCACGTTCTGCTCATCCGGCTGTTGTCGGCCCCACGCTTCGACGTGTTCGGGGTCGGCGACGACGACCAGGTGATCTACGGCCACGCCGGCGCGTCGCCGCGGTTCCTCACCGAGTTCGGGCGCTACTTCCCCACGGCCACCGAGCACGCCCTCGAGGTCAACTACCGCTGCCCGCCCGCCGTGGTCGACGCCGCGCGCCACCTCCTGACCCGCAACCGCGTGCGGGTCACGAAACGGATCCGATCCGCGCGCGGCGACCTGGGGATCGATGGCGCCGGCGGTGGCGGAGGCGCCCTCCGGGTGCGGCGCCACGTCCCCCAGGCCGGCGCTACCGAGCTGGTCGACGCAGTCCGCGAGTGGTTGGCGGGCGACGGGACGCCGCCCCGCGACGTGGCGGTGCTGACCCGGGTGGGGTCGCTGCTGCTCGCCCCGCACGTGGCGTTGGTGGAGGCCGGGGTGCCGGTCACCTCGATCCTGCGTCCCGACGTGCTGGGCCGCACGGGCCTGCGCGCCGCGCTCGCCTACCTCCGGATCGCCGCCGACGCCGACCGCATCGATCCCGGCGACCTCATCGAGGTGTATCGGCGCCCCAGCCGGGGACTGCCCAACTGGATCGAGCGATGGCTCGGCCGCTGCCGCTCCGTCGACGACATCCGGCGGGCCGCCGGCCGCATCGACGACATCAAGGTGGCCGGAAAGATCGACGGCCTGGCGGGCGACGCGGCCAAGCTGGCCGCGTTGGCCCGCGGCGGCAGCACCCGGACCGTCCTCGAGCACGTCCGCGACGCCGTCGGCCTGGGCCAGGCCGTCGACCTGCTCGACGCCACCGGCGTGGCCGGAGAGTCACATCGCGACGACCTGGAGGCCCTGCTCCAGGTGGCCGACCTCCACCCCGATCCCGGCGGGTTCGAGCCGTGGCTGCGGGCCGCACTGGCCCGGCCCGGCGACGACGACGGGGTCGTGCTGTCGACCATCCACCGGGTCAAGGGCAGGGAATGGCCGCGCGTCGTGGTCTTCGGCGCGACCGCGGGGATCATGCCCCACCGGCTTTCGAGCGGACGGGCGGCGCTCGAGGAGGAGCGCCGCGTGTTCCACGTCGCCATCACCCGGGCGATAGAGGAGGTGGTGGTGCTGGCCGACGCCTCGCGCCCGTCGCCGTTCCTCGCGGAGCTCGACCGCGACGCCACACCGGGGGAGCTGGAGGCCGAGCCGACGGTCGACGCCGCGCCCCACCCGACGCGGCGACCGTCGGCCGGAGTGCCGGACCCGGACCCCCCGTCGGATCGCGAGGCGCGGCGGGTCGAGGAAGCGCTCAGGGAGTGGCGGCGGGAGCGAAGCAGGGCCGACGGCGTGCCGGCGTTCGTCGTGATCCACGACCGCCACCTGGTGGCCATCGCCGAGCGCCGGCCCACGGACCGCGCCGCGCTGGCCGCCTGCCCCGGCATCGGGCCGGCGAAGCTGGCGGCCTACGGCGACGAGCTCGTGGCGCTCGTCCGGGGCCTCGGCACGGAGCCCGCAGCCGGCCCGGGCGACAACGCGAGCGACGGCTGATCGAGGCCGCCCAGCGCCTCGCAACGGGCGCTCTGTGGCCGCGCTCGGCTAGAACCTGACGCCATGTCAGAAGCGTCACAGCCTGCGCTGCTCGTGGAACGGGACGGTTCCGTGATCACGCTGACCCTGAACCGTCCCGACAAGCGCAACGCCTTCAACGCCGAGATGCTGTGCCGGCTCTCGGATGCCTGGGACATGATCGACGCCGACGACGGCGTTCGCGTGGCGATCATGACCGGAGCAGGCGGCAACTTCTCGGCAGGTGCCGACCTCGATCGGCTCGTGGGGGCGATGATCGCGGGCAAGCCCGCGGAGAACGAGTTCGAGGAGCGCATCCGGACCGACCCCGGCCTCATCTACAAGGGCTTCCTGAAGGACCATCGGCCGGCCACGCCGATCATCGCCGCCGTGGAGGGTTACTGCTACGCCGGCGGCATCGAGATCCTCCAGGCATTCGACGTGCGGGTGGCCGCCGAGGGTGCCCGGATCGCCGTCAGCGAGGTGCAGCGGGGGCTGTTCCCGATGGCGGGATCGACGGTGCGGCTGCCGCGGCAGATCCCGTGGACGGTCGCCATGGAGATGCTTATCACCGGCGAGCCCGTCTCGGGCCGGCGCGCGTACGAGGTGGGCCTCGTGGGCCACGTGGTTCCCGATGGCAGCGCCCTCGAGCGGGCCCGCGAGATCGCCGCGCGGATCGCACGCAACGGCCCGCTCGCGGTTCGCAACATCAAGGCGTCAGTCCTGGCCGCCGACACCGTTCCCGAGCCGGAGGCCTACGTCCGCGAGTCCGAGCTGGGCATGGCGGTGGTGTCGTCGAACGACGCCCGCGAGGGCCCCCGCGCCTTCCTCGAGAAGCGCGAGCCGAACTTCACCGGCAGCTGAGGGCCTCAGGCCGTGCGGGCACGGGGCTCGGCGGCGCAGCGGCGCCGGGCCTCGATCAGCGCCGGCGACGGCCCTCCGGCGAAGCGCAGCGCCCCCATCAGCAGGTGGGTCGCCGGCAGGACCATGGCCCAGTCCACCAGCGTGGGATGTCGCATGCCCAGCATGTCCCGCGCCCACGCCGGCAGCAGCCCCACCGACGCCTGGATCACCACCTGGTGGGCCCCCGACAGGAGCGGGTTGAGGGGGTCGCGGCCCGGGCCGGTCAGGAACCGCACCGCGTCGAGGGTCTGCTCGCTCGCCTCGAGCTGGGGCCGCATCGCCCGGAAGTACGCCCGCATCCCGGCACGGGTGCGCGGCACGTCCGTGGCTCCCAGCCGCTCTGCGATGGTCGCCATCTCGTGGTAGTAGCGATCGGCCTGTTCGCCGCGCACAGGCAGGGGCACGAAGCGCTGGTGGGCGCGGAGGAAGCTGAACACCTCGGTGACGTGCACCCAGGTGACGAGGTCTGGGTCCGAAGCCGAGTAGGGCCGCCCGTCGGGCGCGGTGCCCCGCACCTTGCGGTGGATGCCCTTGACCAGCTTGATCAGGCGCTCGGCGGCCTTGGTCGAGCCGTACGTCGTGCCGGTCACGAAGGAGCCGGTGCGGCCGAGCCTGCCGAGCGGATCCTCGCGGTAGTTGGAGTGCTCGGCGATGCCGGCCATGGCCAGGGGATGGAGCGTCTGGAGCAGCAGCGCGCTCAGCCCGCCGATGAGCATCGACGGGTCGGCGTGCACGCGCCACGTGACGCTCCCCGGACCGAACAACCCGGGGTCGCCCGGCGGCTCGGAGTACTGCTCGAACGGCAAGCGGTCGGACGCCAGCGTCCGCACGATCGGGGCCAGGACCTGCTGCTGGAGCGCGCCGCCGATGAGCGGCACCTGGCCCAGCGACGGCATCCCGACCATGGCCATGAGTCTGCCGCACGATCGAGATCCCGGTGGGTCTGTCAGCTGCGCTAAGCAGAGGGCTCATGAGCGACACCAATGGGCCGCGCGACGGCACCAGCAGGACCCCGCAGCAGCTCGCCGAGCTGATCGCAGCCACCACCGACGAGCCACTGGTCGAGGGGGACGAGCCGATCTCGGTGTGGATGCTGGTGAAGTCCCGCGACGTCGACGGCGACGTCGTGTGGGGCGTCCGCAACGCCGGCGAGCCCTTCAGCTCCGAGGAGCTGCTGGGCGCCCTGGCCGGCTTCACAGAGTCGCTGAAGCGGGACCTGTCGTCCGACTGGGCGTGATCCACGCTGCGCCCGGCCCGCCGGGCATCAGCGCCAAGATGATCACGATGCGTCGTCCAGCAGCACGACGCTCCGCAACACCTCGCCACGCTCCATCCTTCCGAACGCGTCCTCGATGCCATCGAGGCCGATGGTCTCGCTGACGAACTCGTCGAGCGGCAGCCGGCCCTGGAGGTGGAGGTCGACGAGGAGCGGGAAGTCCCGCGAGGGCAGGCAGTCCCCGTACCAGCTGGGCTTGAGCGCACCGCCGCGTCCGAAGAAGTCGATCATCGGGATGTCCGGAAAGCGCATGTCGGGGGTGGGCACTCCGACCTGGACCACCGTCCCCGCGAGGTCACGTGCGTAGAACGCCTGCTCCAGCACGGTGGCGTTGCCGACGGCCTCGATGCACACGTCGGCGCCGAAGCCGTCCGTGGCGGCGCGCACCGCCTCCACGGGATCGACCCGGGCGGCGTTCACCGCGTGGGTGGCGCCGAAGCCCCGGGCCCACTCCAGCTTCCGGTCATCGAGGTCGACGGCCACGATCGTGGTGGCGCCCGCCAGCTTGGCCCCAGCGATGGCGGCGTCGCCGACCCCACCGCAGCCGAACACGGCCACCGAGTCGCCGCGCTGGACGTTGCCCGTCAGCATGGCGGCCCCCAGGCCGGCCATGACACCGCATCCGAGCAGCCCCGCGACCTCGGGTGCCACCGCCGGGTCCACCGGCGTGCACTGCCCCGCGGCCACCAGGGTCTTGTCGGCGAAGGCGCCGATGCCCAGCGCCGGCGACAAGGTCGTGCCGTCGGTGAGCGTCATCTTCTGGCTGGCGTTGTGGGTGGCGAAGCAGAGGTGCGGTGCGCCCTTGCGGCAGGCGCGGCAGCGCCCGCACACGGCCCGCCAGTTGAGGACCACGAAGTCGCCCGGGGCCACGTCGTCGACTCCCTCGCCGACGGCCTCGGCCAGACCCGCCGCCTCGTGGCCGAGCAGGAACGGGAAGTCGTCGTTGATGGCGCCCTCGCGGTAGTGCAGGTCGGTGTGGCAGACCCCGCACGCCTGGACCGCGACCAGCGCCTCGCCCGGCCCCGGGTCGGGGACCACCACCGTGGTCCGCTCGACCGGTTCACCCTTGCCTCGGGCGATCACCCCGCGAACTTCCTGTGCCATCGCCAGCCCCTCGCTCGTGCCACTGGTGCCGGTCAGTCTGGCCTATGCGGCGCCGGTCAGCCGTCTGGCAGCGTCTGAGCCCTGCGGCCCGGGAGCATCGCCCGGACGGCCTCGATGGTGTCTGCTTCGGCCGGCGACTTGTCGGGCCGGTAGCGCCGCACGCGCGCGAACCGCAGCGCGACGCCACCCGCGTAGCGGGTCGAGGACTGCACGCCGTCGAGCGCGATCTCGACCACCAGCTCCGGCCGGACGAACACGACATGGCCGGTCCGGTGTGTCTCCAGCTCGAGGAACCGCTCGGTCTGCCATGTGAGCAACTCGTCAGTGAGACCCTTGAACGTCTTGCCCACCATGACGAACTCGCCCGGCGCCTCGGGGTCGCGGGCCCCGAGGTGGAGGTTGGAGAGCCAGCCCTGCCGCCGGCCGCTGCCCCATTCGACGGCGAGGACGGCGAGGTCGAGCGTGTGGACCGGCTTGACCTTGCGCCAAGCGCCGCCCCGGCGCCCGGCCTCGTAGGCCGAGCCGGCGTCCTTGACCATCACGCCCTCGTGCCCCGCCGCGAGCGCCTCGTCGAGCACCCGCTGCGCCGCGGCGGGATCGGCGGTGACGATGCCCGGGATCCGCCACGGCCCGGCCAAGTTCTCCAGCGTCGCCAGCCGGTCGCGGAGCGGACGGTCGATGAGATCGTCGCCGTCGAGGTGCAGGATGTCGAAGAACCTGGAGGCGAGGCCGGCGCCCGCACCGTCGGCTTGGCGACCGAACTGGCTCATCGTGTCCTGGAACGTCTGGGGGAGCTCGTCCTCGCCGACGCCGACTGCCTCGCCGTCGAGCAGGAAGCTCAGCGCCGGCAACGACCGGGCGAGGTCGACGATGCCGGGCAGGCGGGCCGTCACGTCGTTCAGGTTGCGGGTGTAGATCCGGACCTCGTCACCGACGCGGTGCACCTGGATGCGGGCACCGTCGAGCTTCCACTCGACCGACGCCTCGTGCCTCGAGCCGGCATCGCCGCCGCTGCCGGCCGTGGCGAGCGCCAAGGCCTCGGTCACGTCCGCCGCAGTCTGGGCAAGCATCGGCTGGACCGGGCGGAGCAGCGTCAGTCCGATCGCCTCGAGCGCGGCCTCCCCCTCGGTCAGGGCGATGGTGGCCACGGTGGGCAGGTCGCCGGCCAGCATCGCGGCGCGCTGCATCGTCGCCAGCGGCACCCCCGCCGCCTTGGCGAGCGCGTCAGTGACCAGTCCCTCCAGGGCACCGTGGCGCAGCTCGCCCACGAGGAGCCGGCGGAGCAGATCCTGCTCGTCGTCGGTGGCGTGGGCGAGCAGCGTCCGGAGCTCGGCCGTCCGGGCCGCCTGGGAGCCGGTGCCGCGGAGCGAGTCGAGCCGATCGAGCGTGGCGTCGATGTCCGCCACCTCGAGCTGGGGCTCGGGCGACGGCGGCTCCTCGATCGCGGCGACGGTGCGCCAGCCGATGCCGATGCGGCCCTGGCGCGGGATGCCCGTCAGGATGGCCACCACGACGGGCACCTCCGCCGGTTCGAGGCGGGCGAACAGGTCGGCGAGGGCCGCCACCTTGCGGGACCTCGCCCGCGTGGCGGTGACCTCGGACGTGGTGGCAACGACGTCGGCGAAGCGCACACCGCCATCCTGGCGCACGCAGGCGCAACGGGCCGCTGGTGGGCCGTCCTAGGTCGCCGCCTCTTCGTCGGCTGTCTCGGCGGCGGGGCGCGGCTCGCCGCTCGCAGGCTCCCCGGCGGCCGGTTCGTTGGTAGCGGCAGGGTCGTCGGCGGCCGCTGGCTCGCCGGCGGATGTGCCGGGAGCCTCGTCGGTGCCCTTTGTCTCGCCAGCGTCGGAAGTCTCGCCGTTGGCGGATTCCTCGGCAGCGACCGGTTCCGCGGCCGCGGGTTCGTCGTCGGCTGCCTCGGCAGTTTCGACGGCTTCCGCGGCGTCGCCGGCGTCGGCAGATTCGGCGGCGTCGGCAGTCTCGCCGGCCTCCGCGGCCTCGGCGGCGTCGGGTTGCCCGCCATCGCCGGTGTCGGCAGCGTCGGCCGTCGTCTCGTCGGCGGTGGCGGCCGCCACCCCGGCCTTGCGCTCGGCCTCCTGGCGCGCCCGCCACGAGTCGAAGATCAGCCAGCCCACCGCCGCGAAGAAGGCGATGGCGCTCATCCAGATGTTCCAGCGCACGCCGAACAGGCGCGTCGCCGGGTCGATGCGCAGCGCCTCGACCCACGCGCGCCCCACCGCGTAGCCCGCGACGTACATGGCGAACAGGCGGCCGGGGCGACCGCCGGGATGGCGCCGCTCCCAGAGCACGAGGCCCCCGGCGAGCGCCAGGTTCCACAGGGCCTCGTAGAGGAACGTCGGATGGAACGTGGCGACGTTCAGGTAGCCGGCCGGCCGGTGTGCAGGGTCGATCTCCAGTCCCCACGGCAGGTCGGTGGGCCGGCCGAACAGCTCCTGGTTGAACCAGTTGCCCAGCCGGCCGATCGCCTGGGCGACGGGCAGGGCGGGCGCGACGACGTCGAGCAGCTGGGACACCGGCAGGCCCCGACGATGGGCGACGTACGCCCCGGTCAGGACACCGGCGATGAGCCCGCCGGGGATGCCCAGGCCGCCCTCCCACACGGCGAACACGTGGAGCCAACGACCCTCGAAGCGTTGGTGGTCGGTGATCACGTGGTAGAGGCGGGCCCCGATCAGGCCGGCGAGGACCGCCCACAGCGCGATCCGACTGATGTCGTCGGGGTCGCCACCCCGGGCCGCCCAGCGGCGGCGGGCGATCCACACCGCCGCGATGACGCCGAGGGCGATCGAGAGGCCGTAGGCCCGCAGCTCCAGCGGGCCGATCTTGATCGAGTTGTCGCTCGGGCTGGGAATCGAGGCGAGGATCGAGAGGACCGTTGGCACGGCCCGATGGTGTATCGCGCGGAACGGGGTCCGCGCTCGCGGCGGGTCTGACGGCGCCGCCCCGGCCGACGCGGCTGGTGGGCAGTCTGGCGGCGGACACACGTCGGCGCGGAGACTCTGCCGCGGTGGACTTCGTGACGATGATGGCGCTGGAACCTCACGGCACCGACGTGTGGGTGGGCGCGGGTCCCCGCTACCCGTGGGGTGGGCTGTACGGCGGCCAGATCGTCGCCCAGGCGCTGCGGGCGGCGACGTTCTCGGTCGACGCCGCCTACCGCGTGCACTCCCTCCACGCGTACTTCATCCGGTCGGGCGATCACTCCGAACCGATCCGCTTCGAGGTCGACCGCGTCCGCAACGGGCGGTCGTTCTGCACGCGCCGGGTGACAGCGCGCCAATCCGTGGGCGTGATCCTCAACCTGACGGCGTCGTACCAGGTCGACGAGGCCGGGGCGGACGTCCAGACCGCGTCCATGCCGGCCGTGGCCCAGCCGGCTGAACTGACCGACGACAGCTGGAGCGAGATCTTCGACAGGCGGGTGGCGCCCCGCCAGCGAGGAGAGGTGTGGGCCTGGGCCCGGCTGGCCAAGCCGATCGGTGACGACCCCGCACTCCAGGCCTGCGCGCTCGCGTACATCTCCGACGACTTCCCGACCGAGGCGGTGGTGTCGCTCATGCCGGGCTGGGACCCGGACGTCCCGCCGGAACGCCAGTTCTTCTCGGCGAGCCTCGACCACGCCATCTGGTTCCACCGCCCGGTGGAGGTCGACGATTGGCACGTTCACGCCTCGACGAGCCACGGGCTGATCAGCTCCCGCGGCGTAAGCGTCGGCCACGTGTTCGCCGCCGACGGCGCCCACCTCGCAACCGTGAGCCAGGAGGTGCTGCTGCGCCCCGCACGTCGACGCTGACCGGAGGACCCCACCCTGGCGCGCCGGGTTCAGCGTTTCTCGCTCACAGTGACCCCCTTCCCGGGTTTCCAGGTCTTGACGTACATGACGTCGTCGCCCACCTCGACCGACGACGCGCCCAGCAGGTCGATGTCGAACGCGTCGAAGGACCCGACCTCGAAGCGGAAGCCCACCGACTCGAAGATGTCGTCGGAGAACCGGGCCAGCGTGGTGTTGTCGGTCACTGGGGTGGCGGTGCCCCACAGCTTCACGTCGCCCTGGCTCACGTGCTTGTCGGCGGTGGCGGTGTGGAGGCAGCAGCGGCCGTCGCGGTTGAGGTCGCGCGACTTGGTGGAGTCGACCATCATCCCGAGCCACAGCTTGTCTTCGTGGAGCACGAGCCGATCGCCGGTGAGGACCGGCTCCACCGGGCTGATGCGCGGAAACCCGTCGCGGCGCAGGGTCGCCAGCATCATCAGCCCCGTGGCCACCAACCGCCGCTCGGCCAGCCCGGCGATGTCGGGCGCCTCCTGTGAGAACTCTTTCCACGTGGCCATGAAGCGACCCTACGCAGGGGTAGTGACAGTGTCGGTCGTAGACCCGACGCCGTCAGGGGTGGTGGTCGGGGTCGGGCCGGAGTGACAGTGTCGGTCGTGGACCGACGCCGTCAGGGGTGGCGGGTGGGGGGTCGGGCCGGACCGTCAGGCTCCCGCGGCCGCGCCAGACTCGTCGGTGTGAGCGGACACGCCGAGGAGCCAGGTCGAGAACCGCCCCCATCCGTCCCGAGCGCCTGGGACGCCGCGCTCGACGCGGCCACCGACCATGCCAGGACCTACCTCGCGGGGCTGCCCGATCGGCCTGTAGCCGCCCGGGCGACGCTCGACGAGCTGCGCACGGCGCTGGCGGTTCCACTGCCCGACGAGGCGGTCGAGCCGGCCACGGTGGTCAACGACCTGGCCCAGGCCGCCGAGCCCGGTGTCGTGGCCACCGGCTCGCCCCGCTATTTCGGCTTCGTGATCGGCGGCGCCCTGCCGGCCGCCCTCGCCGCCGACTGGCTGGCAGCCACCTGGGATCAGAACGCCGGCCTCTATGCCTGCGGGCCCCCGGCGGCGGTGGTCGAAGAGGTCGCGGGCCGGTGGGTGCTGGACCTGCTGGGGTTGCCGCGGTCCGCCTCGTTCGGCTTCGTCACCGGGGGTCAGATGGCCAACTTCACCGGCCTGGCCGTCGCCCGGAACGCCGTGCTCGCGCGGCGGGGCTGGGACGTCGAGGCGCGCGGGCTGTCCGGGGCGCCGGGGGTCCGGGTCCTGACGAGCGACCTTCGGCACGCCACCATCGACCGGGCGCTCCGGTACCTGGGTCTCGGAACCGACGCCGCGGTCGTCATCCCCTCCGGGCCCGACGCACGCCTACCCGTGGATGCCCTTGCCGATGCGCTCGCCCATCCCTCCGGTCAGCAGCCGGCCCCCACCATCGTGTGCGCGCAGGCTGGTGAGGTGAACACCGGCGCCATCGATCAGCTGAGCGAGATCTGCCGGGTTGCGCATGCCGCCGGCGCGTGGGTGCACGTGGACGGCGCGTTCGGGTTGTGGGCGGCCGCCAGTCCCGCCCTGCGGCCGGCGCTGGCGGGCGTCGAGCAGGCCGATTCCTGGGCCACCGACTTCCACAAGTGGCTCAACGTGCCCTACGACTCCGGCTTCGTGGCCTGTGCCGACGCCGACGCCCATCGCGCCGCGATGGGCGTCCGCGCCGCCTACCTGATCCAGGCCGACGAGGATCTTGCCGCGGCGCGAGACGAGATCGATTGGAATCCCGAGTTCTCGCGGCGGGGCCGCGGCTTCGCGGTCTACGCCGCCCTCCGGTCGCTCGGTCGGCGGGGGGTTGCCGAACTGGTCGAGGGCTGCTGTGCCCGGGCCCGCCAGTTCGCCGACCGTTTGGGCCGGCTCGAGCGGGCCGAGGTCCTCAACGACGTCGGCCTCGACCAGGTACTGGTGCGATTCCGTGCCGGCCCCGGTGCCGATGCCGCCGATCCGGCGGTCGACGACGCCGTCACACAACGGGTCATCGAGGCGCTGCAGGAATCGGGTGAGTGCTGGATGAGCGGAACCACCTGGCGCGGACACGCTGCGATGCGCATCTCGGTGGTGAATTGGCAGACCAGGGAGGCGGACGTCGACCGCTCGATGGCCGCCATCGAACGGGCTCTGGCGTCGGCCTGAGGCGGGGCCCGGCGCGCCGCCCGGGGTCGGCGGGGCCGCGCCGCCCTAAGGTTTCGGCATGAGCGCAACGGCCCCCGACGTCGACTCGATCGACCTGTCCGACCTCGACTGGTGGACCCGGCCCCTCGCCGAGCGCGAGGCCGCCTTCGCGACCCTGCGGGCGGAGCGGCCGCTGGCGCCGATGAAGCTGGAGGCGCTGCCGCACCTCGGATTCCCCGAGACGCCCTACTGGTCTCTCACCCGCTACGCGGACATCGTCGAGGTCAGCCGGCATCCCGAGCTGTTCTGCTCGGGCCAGGGCACCAACATCGCCGACCTGCCGCCGGAATTTCTCGAGTTCTTCGGCTCGATGATCAACATGGACGACCCCCGCCACGGCCGGCTGCGCCGCATCGTGGCGCGGGGCTTCACGCCGCGCCAGCTCGAGACCATGCGGGCGGACGTCGAGGGCGTGGCCGCCGGCATCGTCGACGAGATCATCGAGCGGGGAGAGTGCGACTTCGTGACCGAGGTCGCGGCGCGCCTGCCCCTGCGGATCATCGTCGACATGATGGGCATCCCCCGCAGCCAGGAGCAGTTCATCTTCGACCGCACCAACATCGTCCTCGGGTTCAGCGACCCGGAGTACGTCGACAATGTCGACGACCCGCCCGCAGTGACGGCCGCCATCCTCACCGCCGGCACCGAGCTGGCGCAGATGGTGCAGGAGCTGGGCGAGGCCCGGCAGCGGGATCCCCGCAACGACCTCGTCACGGCGCTGGTTACCAGCGAGGTCGACGGCGAGCACCTGACGCCGCAGGAGCTCGCGTCGTTCTTCATCCTGCTCGTCGTTGCCGGCAACGAGACGACGCGCAACGCCATCGCCCACGGCCTGTGGGCGCTGACCGAGCACCCGGAGCAGAAGGAGCGATGGCTGGCGGACATCGACGGCAAGACCGCGACCGCCGTCGAGGAGATCGTCCGCTGGGCGTCGCCGGTCATCCACTTCCGGCGGACCGTCACCACGGATGGGGCGAGGGTGGGGGAGCACGAGTTCTCCGAGGGCGAGAAGGTGGTGCTCTGGTACTGGTCGGGCAACCGCGACGAGGCCGTGTTCGACGAGCCCCACACGTTCGACGTCGGCCGGACACCCAACGATCACATCGGATTCGGTGGCCCCGGGCCCCACTTCTGCCTGGGTGCTCACCTGGCCCGGCGGGAGATCTCGGTGATGTTCGGCGAGCTGCTGCGCCGGATGCCCGACATCCAAACGGTCGGCGAGCCCGCCCGGCTGCGCTCGGGCTTCATCAACGGGATCAAGCACCTGCGCGCCGAGTGGACGCCCAATGGGCAGGTCAGGAGTGGTGCCGGCGGCTAGCCGCCCGCGTCTGTGACACCAGCGTGACACGCGACGTCGTTGGCAAACGCCGCCTCGACGACCGAGCGGGCCCGTTCGTGGTCGGCTGGCATGAGGTGCGCGTAGGTCCGCAGCAGTTCGGCCGGCGAGTGGCCGAGGTAGTCGGCGGCGGCCGCCACCGACACGCCACCCGACAGCAGCGTCGAGGCGAACGTGTGACGGCAGTCGTGGAACCGTGCCCGCGGCAGCTCGGCACGATGACGTAGCCGGTCCCAGATCACACCGAAGCGCTGGCGGCGCAGCGGCCGGCCGTCGACACCGCCCAGCAGCAGGCCGTGCCGGCCCGTGCCGTGCACCTTGGATTCCCACAAAGACGCCGACGTACGGCGCGCTCTTGAACCTCTCGTGTCCATGACCGAGAACGTCGATATGGCCGCTATCGGGCTGATCCATCACAACAAATCCGGCAAGACCGACCCGCTCGAGCTCGTCATGGCGTCCAAGGCTTTCACCGCTGTGGCCCACTCAGTGCACACCGTCATCAAAGACCCCGACGACGAAACCGGTTCACGGAAGTTGTTCGGCACCCCGAAGAACAACCTCGGCCGGCTTGACCTCCCCACCCTGTCATTCACCGTGAACCCGTGGAAGTACGCCACCGACGACGGCCCCGGCGAAACCGGGCAACTCGTCTGGGGAGACGACGCCGAAGGCACCATCGCCGACGCCATCGCCCGAGCTCACCGCGACCCCGACGAACGCACCGCTGTCGACGAAGCTGCCGACTGGCTCGCCGACTACATGCAAGTCCACGCCGGGCGTGTCGCCAGCGCTGACGCCAAGGCTGACGGTAAGAAGGTCGGTCACGCCGAACACAACCTCAAACGGGCCCGAGCGAAGCTGCGGCTACACGTCGTCAGTGAAGGCTTTCCGCGGGTCACGTATTGGGTTGTCCACGCCCCAGTCGGAACAGATTCCCCTAGGGGAGACACCTCTGTTCCAACTGAACTAACTGAGGGTACAAAACCCCTGGTCAGCGCCAGTTGGAACAGTCGGAACAGTGGGAACGGCACGGGGGTACCGGTGTCCCCACTGGGACCCCCGCCTCGGCCCACCTTGGAGCTCGACTGGTGACCCCCGCCCGCCAGCTAGCCCGCACCCTCGAGGTACGGGGGGTCCGCCTCTCCCTCACCTCCGACGGCCGATTGCACACCACGGCCAGAGGCAGTTGCAACAAGCCGGGACGGTGGGGTGACGGTCGACCCGCACCGCTGTGCAACTGCGCGCGGCCGATCACGAAAGAGGGCATCAACCCCGAGTCGAAGTTGGGCCGCATGTTGCTCGAGCGGGATTATCCGTTGCCGACGCGGTTTCCGCCGCCGACGTATCCGCCGGGTTGGTCGGGGACGGCGGTGTCGGGGGACCCGTCCGAGTATGCGGAGCGGATCGGGTGGCCGTGGGAGCCGCAACTCCGGTTGGCGTTCTGGTCTAGCGACCACCTCGAGTGTCCGGAGTGTGGC
Organism: Actinomycetota bacterium; assembly: GCA_046723645.1. Lineage (GTDB taxonomy): Bacteria > Actinomycetota > Acidimicrobiia > Acidimicrobiales > VFJN01 > DASQUK01. Next base: position 28,839 of record JBKOUY010000068.1, read on the forward strand.
TACCGGTTCAACGAGGCGTACGAGGTCGACGGGGCCGCGCATGACCGGTTGTCTCGCGCCGAGCTCGAGGCGTATCGGGAGAAGGGGCGGGCGGTGAATGCGGCGAGGGCGGAGGAACAGCGCAATAACCGGGAGGGGTTCGCAGCATCCGTCGTTTATGACGGGAGGGCGATGGCGCGGGCATGGTCTGTAGGCAAAACTGGAGCAACAAAGGAGAGTGGTCAGCGATGGGCCGCAACGGTCGAGGCACGGAACCGGAATTCGTTGAAGGTGCCGTGCGTGTCGAGGATTTGGGTATGTCGGTCGCCGATGTCGAACAGCTCGGTTTCCGGATCGTCGAGCATTGGTCCTGTGTACCGGCGGTGTCTGAGCGTGATGCTTACGCGCTTGCGAGGCGAAAGCAGATGATCGACCGGCAACGCGAGGATGAGCGGCGTCGCCGTGAGGCCGAGCGGGAACAGAAGCTGGCCGCCGAGTTCGCCGCCCAGGTGCCGCGTGGCATCCCGGCCCCCGAACCCGGTATGTCCGCTCTCGAGGTCTTGTTCGCCGCCGATGCCCATGAACGTGAACCGTCGGTTCGCACGCAGTTGCTCGAGGAAGAGCTGGCTGCCGGAAGGGGGTCCTGAGATGGCTTGGCCTCCGCCCTCGACGTTTCCTGTTGAGCCGCCGCCTCAGCCCGGCTGGTGGGTCGGACTCAGTTACAACAGGCTGGTCGCTCGTGGCCTCGCTGAGAGGCGGGCCAGGGAGCAGGACGAGCGGTGGCGTGAGATTCGGCGGCGGGTCGAACGGCTCAATGAGGCGCTGTGCCTGATGGAGAGCGCCGCCCCGGCGTACCGGGTGGAGGGCGTCAGCAAGGCGGCCCGGCACCTCAGCCGGTGCGGGGTTGAGTCGCGGTCGCGGTCAGCTGGCCCCGAGGTCGAACACTTCGTCGGCCGGCAGGTGGGTCCCCTTGAGATGTGGCAGGCCGATCGCGACGAAGCCGAGGTGCTGCGGCAGAAGTAAGTGGCAGCTGGTGTCGCTGGGCGTTCCTCGGGTGGTGGTTGTGGACGAGGCGGTTTGCGCGCCGTCGCGCCGCCCGGGATCTGCGCCGGTTGGCCGACGAGGTCGCCGATGTTGTCGATCGGCCCGGTTGGCATCAACGGGCGGCGTGCCGCGGCATGGTGGACGTGTTCTTTCCGGTGGCGACGACGGAGAAGGCGGTCGCGCCGGCGTTACGGCTGTGCGGCAGCTGCGAGGTGTTCGATGAGTGTGCGGCGGCGTCGGTCGGTGAGCACGACGGCGTGTGGGCCGGTGAGCTGCGCGTCCGCGAGCGGCGCCGGAGGGTGAGGTTGGCGGGGTGACCGCCGTCGAACCGTTCCACGTCCGGGCCCCGCCGTGCGCCACCACGTCGCGCAGTAGCTTGAGGGCCGGACCACTTACCCCTGTCCCGAGGAGCCCCCGCCGCGAGTGCTGTCAGCGGGGGCTCCTGTCGCGTCTGGGCCGTGTCCCCGGATCCTCACCGTGACCCACGTCCTGGCGCGGCTGGTTCTGAGGGTCGAGACTCCGCCGGTGGCACACGGGCATCATCATCACCACGACCTGCCGCGCCGGGAGCTGGATGCACCTATGGTGCGTCGCCTTCTCGCCGGTGTCGTGGCCGTCCTGGTTGTCGCTGCGTTGGTGGGGCTCGCCGTTTGGTGGCCCCGCGGCGATCCAGTAGTCGACCGGGAGGTCCTCGGCTACGGCGATCGGGTCGATGCCACGGTCACGGCCGCCGAGATCGGACCGTGCAGTTACGACCCCGAGGCGGAGTGCAACGTCGTGACCGCCCGTATCGCCAGCTGGCCGGACGAGGGGACGTTCGCCACCCTGGAGGCGGACGTCGCGACGCGGACGCAGGTGGCGGAGCTGGCAGTGGGCGACGACATCGTGCTCAACGACGCCGGCCCGGACGTCGACGCCGCCGCCCGCTACTCGTTCGCCGACGTCCAGCGCGGGCTGCCGCTGGTCATCCTGGCAGTGGTCTTCGGGATCGCGGTGGTGGCGCTGGGGCGGCTGCGAGGGTTGTTGGCGCTGGCCGGCATCGGCATCACCGTGGGCGTGTTGCTCGCCTTCGTGTTCCCGGCGTTGCTGCGGGGCGCCTCGCCGCTCGGTGTCGCCCTCACCGGCGGCATCGTCATCGCCGTCAGCACCATCTACCTCGCCCACGGTGTCAGCGACCGCACGACCGTAGCCCTGGTGGGCACGATCGCCAGCCTGTTGTTGACCGCCGCGTTGGGTGCTGCCTTTGGGGCTGCGACCCATCTCAGCGGCCTGGCGTCAGAGGAATCGCTCAACCTGTTGACGTTCGCGCCGGAGCTCGACTTCCGCGGTCTGCTACTGGCGGCCACGATCATCGGAGCCCTGGGCGTCCTCGACGACGTGACCATCACCCAGGTATCCGCCGTCTGGGAGCTCCACCACACCGACCCCCAGGTTCGAGCCCGTGGACTCTATTCGGCCGGGATCCGCATCGGTCGGGACCACATCGCATCGACAGTCAACACCCTGGTGCTCGCATACACGGCGGCGGCGCTGCCGATGCTGTTGTTGTTCACCCAGTCGGGCTTGGCCGTGGGAGAGGTACTTACCACCGAGACCTTGGCCGTCGAGATCGTCCAGACCCTGGTCGGATCGATCGGACTGGTTGCCTCGGTGCCGCTCACCACCGCGTTGGCGAGTTGGGTTGTCACGTTGTCCGGCCGTGACGAGCAGCCCGAGCGGTTCGAGCGCACGCCGCGCCGGCCCGCTGTTGCCCAGAGTCCCCAGGACGCGTTCTGGGGACGCCAATGAGATCGTCCGCGGCATCGGGCGTCTTCGTCACGGGGACGCCCACACCTCGTCCGTCGCAACCTGCGCCTCCTCGACCGTGGCGAAGCGGCCGACGGTGGTGATGGGTGAGAGGCCGGGTGGGTCCTCGAGGCGGAGGTAGGCGACCCAGCCGTCGCCGTCGCGGGTGACGGTGCCGCGGATCTTCGAGTCCCAGGTGCCGGACCAGTGGCGGGGGGCGAGCTACCGCCAGGTGAGGCCAGGGCCCTCGTCGGGCTCCGGGTCGGGTTGCATGTAGGCGAACTGGAAGCCATCTCGCCAGTCTCCACCCATGGGACGAACATACGTTTGGGCATGGCTGCGTGGCAAGGGGTAGGCGCCCCCGGATTCTCCCCCCGGTTCAGAGGCCGGCCCGCTTGAGCACGCTGGCCGGTACGCCCACCTCGCGCAGCGCCGCGGCCCTGATCCCGCTGCGCTGGGCCCACGACGCGGCCACCTTCACGAACGCCTCCTCGAGCTCGGGGAGCCGGGCCGCCTGATCGATCCGTGCGAGCTGAGCGTCGATGTCCAGGCGCTGCTGAATCAATTCGACCTCACGGATGGGCGACGACTCCTCGGCAATCCACTGCTCGATCTGGACACGCCGCTTCTCAAGGTTGGGCCGGCTCCGTGCCGACACCTTCGGCGCCCGCAGCGCCGTCAGGTAGGCGGCGACGGCGTTGGTTTCGGCTCGCCGCTTGCCGACGTTCCGCGGCCGCTCCGACATACGCCGCGCCATCCGATGTCCCCTCCGGGGCGCTGGTCTACCACGCCGGCGCGGGGTGGAACTGCCATGCCGAACGTCGACCGTGGCAGCGCGACCACCTTCAGCGCTTCTTAAGGCGGTATTGCTACGGTCGGCGAGTCGGCGCCACGGTGGGTGACGCCGACTGGCGGACAAAGGAGGCACCCTCCATGAAACGCATCATTCTCGCCGTCGTGGCGGCGCTAACACTGTTGCTCGGCGCCAGCGCCGCAGCTGCCGATCCCGACTTCGGCCCCGGCAACTCATCCAAGGGACCGCAGGAAGGCAAGTGCCATCCGCCGGGACAGACCGAGACTGAGCCTGGCTGCAAGTAGATAGCGCAGCTGTCGACGTGCCCCCGGCTGCGGAGCGGGCCCGCAGCCGGGGGCGCTTGACCCGACACCGCCCCCGACCCGTAGGCCGACGGTGGACACTGGCGTTATGAGGATCATCCGCACTCAGCATCGGGTCATCAAGGACCCTGACAGCTGGTGGTTCGACGCCCAACCACCCCGCGAGTGACGATCCCAGGTCCGTTACGTCGACTGGCCCAACCCCGCCATGCCGATGGCCTACGTGACCTGGATCATCGAGGACCGCTGACGTCGAGGACCGCTGACTGGCGCGCAGCGGCATAACGCGAAACGGCCCCCCGGGAGCACAGGTATCCGGGGGACCGTCCGCTCGGGATCGTCGCTACCCCCACAGCCGCGGGTACATACGCCTCATTGTCGGGGTTCGTCGAGCGGGCGGGCGTGGGCCCGCAGCCGGATCTCGTCGACCATCACCGACGCCATCGTGATGGCGTTCCGGCAACTGCGGGACCGGTCGGGTTCGAGCTGTTCGCACGCTCTGCGGGCCTGGTCAAGCTCGAGGTGAAGCAGTCGGCAGTGTTCGTCGATCCGGGCGATCAGCAGCTCGCGGACCGTGGGTTCCACCACGGGTTCATCGTCGCTGTGGCCTCGAGCGTCACTATCGTCGGGTTTCGTCATCAGGACCTCCGTTCCTGGTGGCCAGGGGGCCGGCCGTTGCAGCGGTGCGGCCCCCACTTGGGTTCTGTTACTGGTTGAGGTATGCCTCGATGTCGTCGAGGCCTGCTCCGATGTGACCTGCGACGAGCCCGTGAACAATGGCGTTCGATTCGGAGTCAACGAGCATGTACTTGCCGTAATCGAACGCTCGAGGGTCGCGGCGTCGGGACTTCACGAGCCGCAACCCTTGGCGCTCGGCTGCACGCCGCAGGCGGTTCTCTCTTACTTTCACCTCCTGTTCCTCGGTCATGCCCGAGACGATGCTACAAGCGATGCTGGGAGTCAAGCTGGAAGCGATGCCTGAGAGATGAGGGCTGACTGCCGTGACACACCCGTGACACACCACCGGTGAGACAGGGCTCCATAGGCGGTGACCCACCGTGACGCCGCTAGACAGTGTTAAGGCAGGTCAGAGGGGCTGCTGCAGCCATCAGCGCAGGTCACAGAATCGCCCCCGTCTGTTCAACGGGATCAAGCACCTCCGCGCCGAGTGGACGCCCAACGGGCAAGGTCAGTAGCGGCGCTTGGTGCCTAGGCTCTTGGTGGCCGTGACACGGCTGTGACCCGCGGTGCCACGGACGAATGTTGCCTGCACCAGGCGTTCCGCTGACGCCGCATCACCGTTGCCCCCTCCGTCCGCTGGCCGGCCGCAGGGGTCAGGGTGGGACGAAGCCCTCGTCGCGAGTGTCGCGCAGGTATTCCTGTAGCTCCGGGTGGCCGAGGTCGGTGCACGCCTGCGCCGCACGCATGAGCCGGGTGCCCACGCGCTCGAGCAGCCCGACCCCGTCTGGCTCGACTACCAGTTCGCTGGCGCCTGCACCTCTGGTCAGGCGGTCAAAGGCCAGGTACTGACGTATGGCGACCGCCTCGGAGGCTGTCGCGTCGTCGAGGCGACCCTCGACATAGCGCAGCCGGTCCCAGTCGTCGCTCTTGTCCTCTCCACCTGGCGCCGACCGGAAGTAGTCCAGCATCGTCATGCACGCGTCGTCCGTGGGACTGCGTGCCTGCCGTTCGGCGTACGCCCCGAGCGTGTTGAGACCACCCACCACAACGACGAGCACGAAGGGCTTGACTAGGAGTGAGCTCCAGGGCGGTCGGCCTGGCGGACTGGGCACGCGGCCGTTGTAGTCGATCTCGCGTCCTATGGGACCCCGCCCTGGGGGGCGAGCGGTGGCGGACGCTCCCGCCGCGACGAACACCCGACAGGAGCCACGGAATACTGCCTGCAATTGCCAAGCAATTGGCGCCAGCAGGTCGGCCGGCGCCGATGCCCGCGCCACTAGGGCGTTGTCGCCGCAGCGTCGGACTCTGTCTGCCGCGCGGCCATCAGCGCCTCTTTGACCAGGACGCCCGAATCGAGCCGTTCGCCCGCCGCCCAACTCACGGCGAAGTCGGCGGGGGTGAGCGCATCCCGCAGCCGCTCGAGGTGCTGGTCCCGCCACACGTTCCACTCCGGCATGCTGCCGGAGCCGATGTCCGGACCGAGCGTCTCGGCCCCCGCAAAGAGCCGGGCTGCGCTCGTGTGGGCCCCAGTGCGCGCCGCGACGATCGCGACACCCTGGATGGCGTAGAAGATCCCGCGGCGGTCTCCCGTCTCGTTCCAGATCTCGAGGGCCTCCCGGTAGGACCGAACTGCGCCGCCTTCGTGCCCCGCCAGGTCATCGAGCCAGCCGAGCCCCCACAGCGCCGAGGCGGTGCACCAGCGATCGCCGATGTCAACGACCTCGCGGAAGTTGGTGCGCGCCCGCTCCGGATCGACGTGGACCGACGTGTACCCCAGCGCAGCGAGGGCGATGCTCAGGGTGCGCTGATCCCGCGACTGGCGGGCGAGTGCCGCGGCTTCGCTCGCAGTCGCTGCGGCCCGGTCGGTGTCACCCACGACCGCGAAGTAGGTCGCGCATATGGCGAGATCGTGGGCGTACCTCCGCAGCTGCCCCGATGTGCGAAGCGCCTCCAGGCCCCGCTCACACAGCGCAATGCCGGCGGAGATGTCCCCGCGATCCAGGAGCCGGGACACGCCCCGGATGATGTGGACCCGCGGCACCGGCTGCTCGCCGGCGGATGCCGAACACCGTTCGCTCTCGTCACACCAGACGACCGCCTCCGAGTGGCGACCCTGGGACCAGGCGCTCCACGCGGCACTCGCAAGCGCGTCGGGACGGCCCGGCACGCTCGAGGAGTCCCGATCCAGGACCGCCTCGAGGGCCGACAGGATGCCCGCCCCCCATCCCCAGAGGCACCACACGTCGACCAGCGCCCCGGTCAGGCGGAACACCGCCGCAACGTCGATCGTGTCCACGGCGTAGTCGAGCGCCAGGCGGATGTTCGCCGCGTCGGCGGCCAATCGCTCGCTTCGAACGTCCACGTCGGCGACCACCGTCGGGCCGGCAAGGTCATCGGCCAGCTGTGCGTAGAACTCGAGGTGCCGGCGCCTGGTGTCATCCGGTTCGCCAGGACCGCCAGCACCCTTTTCGAGGCCGTAGGCCCGAACGGTCTCCAGCAGCCGGAGCCGCGTCGTGCCGTCCTTGGACTCGGCGATGACCATCGACTTGGCGACAAGGGCCGACAACACGTCCAGGACGTCACGATCCAGGGGTGTTCCCCGAACCAGCGCCTCGACCGCCGCCAGCGAGAAACCAGGCGCAAAGATGGCGAGTTCGACGAGCAGCTGCTGCTCGTCGCTCTCCAGCAGGTCGAAGCTCCAGTCGAGCGTGGCCCGGAGGGTGCGGTGGTGGTCGACATGGTCCTGCCGGTGCCCGAGGACCCGGAACACATGGTCCAGACGGGAGACGATCTCCTCCGGTGTCATGGTCGGGACCCGTGCCGCGGCGAGCTCGATGGCGAGCGGTAGGCCATCCAGCGAGCGGCACAGTTCGGCGATGGCAACCGAGTTGCGGCCGTCGAGCGAGAAGTCCGGCTTGTAGCTCGTCGCGCGGTCGACGAAGAGCCGGACGGCGTCGGCCGAGGCGATCGCCTCCGGTGTGTTGTCATCCGGTGTTCCCAGCGGCGGCACCGGAAACAGGACCTCGCCCACGATGCCGAGTGGCTCCCGGCTCGTGGCGAGAATTCGGACGTCCGGGGCCAGCCTGATGATCGCTTCGCACACCGCAGCCGCGTGCGGCCGGACGTGCTCGCAGTTGTCCAGGACCAGCAAGCCGTTCCGGGCCGCCACGTGGCGGAGCACCCGCTCGGTGGCGTCCACTTCGGTACCGGCGCGAACACCGAGTGCCGCGAGAAGGACGTCCGCGATGTCCCCGCCGGCGTTGACGCCGGCGAGCTCGGCACACCACGACTCGTGCAGGCCCATGTCGGCCGCGTTGGCGGCCAGCTGGGTGGCGAGCCGCGTCTTGCCGGTCCCGCCGGCGCCGACCAGCGTCACCAAGGCGTGCTCCCGCAGCAGCGATGAGATCCTGGACAGCTCGCTCTTGCGACCGACGAGCGGCGTCAGGGCGGTGAGGAACCGTCCGGGCCCCGGCGCCGGAGGTGACGGCGTCTCGACCGGCTGTCCCGGGGACGCGGGCGATTCGGCGGCGCGAGCCAGCTCGTGCCGGTTCGTGACCTGGAACTTGCGAAGCAGCGACGAAATGTGGCTCTCGACCGTGCGTTCGGACACGTACAAACGGGACGCGATCTCGGCGTTCGTGAGATGCTCGCAGAGCGCATCGAGCACCTCCGCCTCCTTGCGAGTCACGCCTGCCTCGTCGCGCCTCGGACGTGGATCCCCGCGATGGGTCCGTCCGGATCGCGGCTCGGCCAGTCCCCGGCCCGAGAGGACGTAGGTGGGCTCCGGCCGAACCAGGTCCCGCAACCGCACCTCGCCGAGCTCGACGAGGCGAACCCCGGTCGGCAGCCGATCGACCACCAGCCGGGCACTGGACTCGCTGACGAGGACCTCACCCCCCTGAGCGACGGCTCGGAGCCGAGCCGCCCGGTTCACCGCCGGGCCCAGGAAGTCGCCGTCGCGCTCCACGGCCTCGCCGGTGTGCACGCCGAACCGCACCGCCAAGCGTGCGCCGGCCGGCCAGCGCGCCGCCCCGAGAGCCACCTGCGCCTCGTATGCCGCCGCCAACGCTTCGGTTGCCAGCCTGAAGACCGAGAACGTCGAGTCGCCCTCGCCGCGAGCCTTCAGCACGAAGCCGTTGTGGGCCGCGACCGCTGCGGTCACGAGCTCGTCGTGGTGGGCCAGAGCGGACTCCATCGCCGCCGGAACGCGCTCCCACAGGCGCGTCGACCCGACGACGTCGGACAAGACAAACGTGACCACCCCGGAGGGCAGCCGCTGCTCCGCCACGGCACGATCATCGCGCGAGATTCCCGTCAGGGCGGCGGTCCTTTACGAACGGTCGGGCGTACTGAAGTGCTCCCGTCCCGCGTGGCGACTCGTATGCCGCGCATGTGGGGCGGGTAAATGCAGCTGCATGACAACCATCCTGTGGATCATCGCCGTCATCCTCGTGATCGTCGGCATCGTCCAACTCGTCCAAGGCCAGATCGGCCTGGGTATCGTCCTGATTGTCGTCGGACTGCTGGTCGGGCCCGGTGGTGTCTCGATCTTCGCGACCACCGGCTCGCTGATGGGGGCTTCGGGGGTGGTCACCTGGAGGTCCAGATCTCGTCGGTGGCCAACTGTGCTTCCTCCGCGGTCGCGAACCGGCCCACCGTCGTGATCGGCGACAGGCCCGGGGGCTCGTCCAACCGCACGTAGGCAAGCCACAACCCCGAAGATTCGAGCATCACCGCACCCCGGGGCTGGCTCCCCCAGGAGCCGGACCAGTGGTTGCGGGCAGTCTCCCGCCAGACCAGTCCCGGGCCCTCGGGCTCGGGACTGGTCGCGGGTGCCCGCTGAGCGAACTCGAAGTCGTCTCGCCAGTTGCCGCCCATGACACGAACATACGTTTGTGCGGGGCCGATGGCAATCCGGCACCGAGATTCCCGACGAATCGTCAGGAATCCTGCGTCGAACCGCTGGCCGTCCGACCGTGCTGCAGTCCCACCTCGGGCGCCAGCGATTCGTGCGGCCCGGGCACCTCGACCACGGCATCGTCCCTGTCGTCCCACTCGGTGCGGAGGGCGCGGCTCATCGTGGCGTGCATCTCGTACAGGCAGGTGATGTACGTCAGCTCGAGGATCTGCTCGTCGTCGAGGTGGGCGCGTAGCTCGGCGAAGACGCCCTCCGGCACCCGGCCACCGCCGAGCACGAGCGCGTCGGTGTACGCGAGCACCGCCCGTTCCGCCGGCGACCAGCAGTCGGCCACCGACCACGCGGGGATGGCAGCGATCTTCTCCTCGGGCATACCCAGCGCCCGGCACGACTTGCAGTGCTGCGAGAACACGAACTGGCTGCTGCGGGCCCAGCCGGCGCGGATCTGCCCGAGCTCCCGCAGTTCGGCGGGCAACCGCCGCCGGGGTGAGCGGTACAGCGCGAACCCGGCGACGCAGTGCTCGAGTACATCCGGGACGAGGGCGAAGGTGGTCCACCAGTCGCCCGGCGTCCCGGTCGCCGTGCCGGGGTCGGCTACCGGATCGCGGCCGGGGCCGAACATGAAGTCGTACATGGCCGTAACGATCGGTGCCGCCGCCTCGGCACGGGGAACCTGGCGCAATCGGGGCATGGCCTCAACGTAGAGGGACCAACCGGCCGGCGACGGACGTCTGACCGTTGTGTCGGCGCCTGGCTGCCCGCTCACGCGCCGTGGACGGCGGCGAGGGTTCCGAGGATCTCGGCCCAGCGCGTGAACAGGAGGTAGTGCGCCGCACCCGGCACGAGGTGGAGGGTCGCCGCGGGGAGCTCCCGGGCGTACCACTCGCCGAACGCCGGTGGCGTGACCGCATCCGCCGTTCCGTGCCAGAGGTGGGTCGGGCAGCCCACGGCGGCGAGATCGACGTCGAGCGTCCGGGCCTGCGCCTCGACGTCGGCGGCGATCCCGGCCAGGCCGTGCCGCACGGCCTCGACCAGGGCGTCGGCCATGCGATCGGCGCCGCCCGCCACGGACGCCAACTCGAGCGCGCCCGCGGGATCCCGGTGCTCGGCCTGATGCTCGAGCGCGAGGGCGTGGTCGCACGGATACGGCGCCAGCAGCGGCGCCACCGCCTCTCCCAGCTGGCCCGGCGGTAGCGTGTCGGCGAGCTCGAGCGTGCGCAGGCGCTGGGCGCCCGCCTCCCGCACGTCCGGGTCGTCGTAGGCCTGCCGCGGCACGAGCCCGGCGACGATGCCCAGCGCCGATACCCGCTCGGGCAGGCTGGCGGCGACCGCCAACGCCGCCAGCGTCCCGCCCGACCACGCCACCAGCGCCGTCCGTCCGATGGCCAGCTCGTCGAGGACGGAGGCCACCTGGCGCGCCAGCGGGGCCGTCTCCGGAGCGGCATCCGCGGGCAGGGGATCGCTGCCGCCGTAGCCGGGGCGGTCGAGCGCCAGCAGGCGAACCCCGGCCCGAGCCGCCACGGCGTCGTCGGCGGGCCGGGCGAGCCGGGAATCCGGCGTGCCGTGGAGGTACAGGAGCGGGACGCCCGCCGGGTCGCCGGCGTCGTCGACCGTCATCACCCGTCCGTGGCCGACCGGGAGCCGACGGGTGGTCACGGGCGGCGAACCTACATCTCCGGCCCGGTCCCTACGACGGCACGCATAATGGCGGCGGTTCGACCGATTCGGCAGCACGGCGGTGCCGGCAACCCGCCTCACCAAAACCGGAGGTCCCTCATGCAACCCGCTCCCTCCGCCGCGCCGGCGCAGGCGATTCCCACCGACCGGGCCCGCCCCACCGCTGCAGCCACCGTGTCCCGCCTGGCCATCGCCGCCGTCGGGGCCTACGTGGGTGCGCAGGTGATCGCGGACATCACCAGCGTCAAGATCGGGTCGACGTTCGGCCGGGCGGTCGACATGGGCACGTTCATCTATCCGATCACGTTCACCCTGCGCGACGTGGTCCACAAGGCACTGGGTCGGCGGGCGGCCCGCACGCTGATCGTGACGGCCGCCGTCGTCAACCTGTTCATGGCGGTCTACCTGCAGTGGGTGGCGCGGGCGCCGAGCCACGAGAGCTATCCCCTGGGCGACGAGTTCCAGGCCGTGCTGGGCCCGCTGTGGCGCATCGTGGTGGCGTCGATCATCGCCGAGGTGATCAGCGAGCTGCTCGACACCGAGGTGTATCACTGGTTCGTCCGCCGCGTGACCATGCGCTACCAGTGGGCACGGGTCGCGGTCAGCAACGCGGTGAGCATCCCCGTGGACAACGCGATCTTCGCCATCGCGGCGTTCGGCTCCCTTCCGCTGCTGACCGACCACGCCTTGACGCTGCCGTGGTCGGCGGTCTGGGACATCTTCGTCGTGAACCTGACGGTGAAGGGGCTGGTGTCGGCCGCCAGCCTGCCCCTGATCTACGTGTCGCCGGACCGTGACTGGAGCCACGATCCCGACAACGCGTGAGGCACGCCGCTAAGGGAGTGCGCGGACGACGCCCGCCAGGCAGATGCTGGCGTATTCGGCCACGAACGCCTCGCGGTCGGCGGGCCACGGGAACTGGGGCTTGGCGATCAGCAACGACGTCAGGCCGTGCACCCGGGCCCAGAACCCGATGGCCAGCCGGTACGCATCGGTGAACCCGGCGCGGAAGCGCCCGGCGTCGATGCACTCCTGGACGCAGCGCCTCACCTGATCGAACGCGGCGTTGTCGCGGAGCACCACGGCCTTGTACTCGTCGGGCGTGTCGTCCGCGGCGGTCATGAACAGGATGCGGTAGGGCTCCGGGTTGTCGAGCCCGAAGTTGATGTATGCCAGCCCCATCGCGCGTAGGCGGTCGACCGGGTCGTCCACGCCCTCGGCGGCCCTGGCCATGACCTCGTCCAGCGCCGCGAAGTGCCCGGCACAGACCTCGAAGATGAGGTCGGTCTTGTCGGCGAAGTGCCGGTAGATCGACGGCGGCGTCACGCCGACGCGGTCGGCCACGGCGCGGATCGAGACCGCCTCGGCGGACCCCGTCTCGAGCAGCAGACGTTCGGTGGCGGCCAGGATCTCGTCGCGCAGCGCCGCCCCCTCGCCCTTGCGGGCACGGGGACGGCGGGACGCGACGGGCGGGGGGACGGTGCTCATGGGCCGGAGAGCGCGGGCGTGCTCACCTCCCCAGCATCGCGCTCGGCTGCGGGCGGGCCACCGGCATCCTCGTCGTCGAGGTCGACGTGCTCGCTGACGCCCCAGCGGTCGTGGAAGCGGCGCAGCGGCCCCGGCGCCCACCAGTTCCAGTCACCGGCCAGCCGCATGAAGGCCGGGACGAGCGTGCCGCGGATCAGGAAGGCGTCGGTGAGCACCGCCAGCGTCAGGCCTACCCCGAACAGCTTGATGAAGCTCACCCGGCTGGTGGCGAAGGCGATCATCACGATGGCGATGAGGACGGCGGCGGCGGTGACGATCCGGCCCGTGCGCTCCAGCCCCACCGCCACCGAGCGCACGCTGTCCGCGCCGTTGTCGTGCTCCTCCTTGATCCGGGAGAGGAGCATGACCTCGTAGTCCATCGACAGGCCGAACGCTATGCAGAACATGAGGATGGGCATCGCGGCGTTGAGGCTGCCGGTGGCCGTGAAGTCCAGGAGGCCCGACAGGTGGCCCTCCTGGAAGATCCAGACCATGGCGCCGAAGGTGGCGGTCAGGCTGAGGACGTTGAGGACGATCGCCTTGGCGGGGATCACCACGCTGCCGAACATCATGAACAGCAGGACCGCGGTGATCGCGGCGACCAACCCGAGGGCCCACGGCAGGCGGTCGAACAGCGATTGGTTGGTGTCGATCAGGCTGGCCGACTGGCCAGTGACCAGCACGTCCCAGGGGGCGTCCGCGTTGCGAATGTCGTGCACCAGATCCTCGCCGGCCGGCGACATCGGCTCCACCGAGGGGATCACCGAGAGATAGGTGGCGCCGTCGGTGCTGAAGCTTGCGTAGCGCGGCGAGCTGTCGGGCGAAAGCACGAGCTGGCCGGGCTCGCAGCCGAGCTGCTCGGCCAGGCCCGCGCCGCAGTAGGTCCCTGTGGCCGCGTCGACCCGCGCGACGCTCGGCATCGTGGCGAGCCGAGTGGCATAGGCGTCGATCTGATTCCGGAGGCCGGGAACGGCGTTGGGCACGTCGGGGGCCACGACGGACAGCGCACCCGCCTCCTCCGAGGAGAACTCCTCCCGCAGGACATCGTGCACCTGACGGACGTCGGCGGACTCGGGCAGGACCCGGTCATCGGGTGACGAGAGGCGCAGCCCCAGGAACGGCGCCCCCAGCACCAGCAGGAAGGCGACGACGGCGGTGGCGACGGGGATGGGCCGGCGCATCACCACCGTGGCCACGCGATGCCAGAACCCCTCCTCGGGCGGGTTCACCGAGCGCCGCCACAGCGTGAGGGCGTTCACCCGGTGGCCCAGCAGGAAGAGGATGGCCGGCAGCACGACGACCGAGAACAGCCCGGCCAGGAGCGCCACGGCGACGCCGGCGTAGGCGAAGCTGCGCAGAAAGGCGATCGGGAACACCAGCGTGGCGCAGAGCGAGGCCGCGACGGTCAGGGCGCTGAACGCCACGGTGCGGCCGGCCGTGCGGACGGTCCGGGTCACGGCGACCCGGGGTGCGTACCCCGCACGCAGTTCCTCGCGGTAGCGGGACACGACGAACAGGCTGTAGTCGATGGCGAGGCCGAGGCCGAGCGCCGTGGTGAGGTTGAGGGCGTAGATCGACACGTCGGTGAGCCCGGCCAGCACCCGCAGTACGAGGAATGTCCCGACGATCGACATGACGCCGATGACAAGCGGCAGCGACGCGGCCACCACGCTGCCGAACACCAGGATCAGCAGCACCAGCGTGATCGGGAGGGCGATGGTCTCGGCCCGGAGCAGGTCTTCCTCGATGGTGTCGCCGACCTCGTGGTACACCTCCGCGAACCCGCCCACCTCGACATCGACGGCCGCGGAGCCTCCGCCGGCGCCGGCCCAGTGCTCGTAGCGTGGCGCGAGCTCAGTGACCCGGTCCTCGACCTGGTCGTCCGTGCCCTCCACCCTGGCGACCACCAGGGCCCGGTTACCGTTGTCGCTGCGGAGGGGCGGCGCGTTCCCCTCCGACCAGTACGACACCACGTCGGCGACCCCGTGCTCGGATGCCAGCTGATCGGTCAGGGCCTGGCCGGCGGCCGCCACGGCGGGATCGTCGACGTCGCCGTTCCGGGCGGTGACCAGCAGCAGCAGGTTGGGGACGCCCGTATCGAAGCGTTCGGCGAGCGCGTCGTCGGCCCGCTCGGACTCCGAAGACGGGTCGTCGAAGCCGCCGGAGGTGAGGTGATCGGCCACCCCGCCGCCGACGGCGCCGGCGAGCGCGAACATGACGACGGCGGCGATGACGACGGCCCGGGCATGGTTCGTGGAGAGGCGGGCGAACCGGGTGAGCATGGTGGCCTCCCTCGGCAGGGGTTAACCGAGTTACGTTATCGACGGTATCGAACACCCGGGGTGCGGTCCTGTCGAGGGGTCATCGGTCACACAGGCGGGGGTTGCTCGGCCCTTGACCTCCGGGTCAATCTCTCGACGTGACAGAGGCAGCAGGCGTGACCGACGTGACCGACGTGACCGACGTGCCCGAGGCCGTCACCTACCCGGGTGCACGCGGGCCCGATCGCACGAGGGCCGTCGTCTCCCATGGCGTCCGCCTGGCCGTCCTCGAGTGGGGCGAACCCGACGCACCGCCCCTCGTCCTCGCTCACGGTGGCTTCGACTTCGGCCGCACGTTCGACGTCTTCGCGCCCATGCTGGCGGAGGCCGGATGGCGCGTCGTGGCGTGGGACCAGCGGGGTCACGGCGACTCGGAGCGCGCCGCGCTCTACTCGTGGGACGCGGACCTGCGTGACGCCGTGGCGGTGGTGGACTCGGTGTCCGGCGACCCGCTGCCGATCGTCGGGCACTCCAAAGGCGGCGGGATCACCGTGCAGTTCGCCGCCGCCCTGCCCCATCGGGTGAGCCACCTGGTCAACCTCGACGGGCTGCCGTCCCGCCGCAGCATGCCCGACGTCTCCGACCACGAGCGCACCAAGCTGATGGCCGGCGAGCTCGGGAGCTGGCTGGACTTCCGCCGCAGCGCCCTCGGTCGCATCCGCCGGCCCGGCACGATCGACGAGCTGGCCGAGCGGCGGGGCCGGATGAACCCACGACTGTCGCGGGAGTGGCTCCGCTACCTCGTCACCGTCGGCGCCCGCAAGGACGTGGACGGCTGGCGCTGGAAGATCGACCCTGCGTTGCGCATGGGCGGGTTCGGCCCTTGGCGGGCGCAATGGGCGATGGCCCGGCTGCCGGGGCTGAGCATGCCGTTGCTGGCCGTGCTGGGGCTGCAGCCGGAGACGATGAGCCCCGGGGCGCAGCCCGTCGACGTCGAGCCCTACCTGCCACCCGGCGGGCGGATCGTGGGGCTGGAGGACACCGGTCACTTCCTGCACATCGAGCAGCCGCGGCTGGTGGCCGACATCGTGCTGGACTTCCTCGGGGAACCGGCATGAGCGAACGCAATGCGACGGTCACCGTCCGGCACAGCCGGATCGAGCTGGCGCTCCACCGTCTGCGCGACGGCGACGGCACACCGCTGCTCCACCTGCACGGGCTCGGCGAGCGCTCGCCAAGCGCCGTGCCCGACCACCTGGCCGGCTGGCCCGGCCCCGTCTGGGCGCTCGACTTCACCGGTCACGGGGCATCCACCATGCCCGTGGGCGGCGGCTACTTCTGCGAGCTGCTCATGGCCGACGTCGACGCCGCCCTTGCCCACCTCGGCCCGGCGACGCTCTACGGGCGCGGGCTCGGCGCCTACGTGGCACTGCTCACCGCAGGCGCCCGTCCCGAACTGGTGCGGGGCGCCATCCTCGACGACGGGCCCGGGCTCAGGGGCGGGGGCACCGAGCCCACCACGCCCTACGTGCTGCCCGAGCCGCTGGAGACCCCCGGCCCCCCCGACCCGTACGCCCTCTTCGAGCTCAGCCACGACGTCCGCCCGGCCGACTACGCGACCACGTACGCCCGCCAGGCGGCGACGCTGTCGGGTCTCGACGTCGCCCTCGCGGTCTGCGCACGGGTACGGCCGCCGTGGCTGGCGGCCGTCGCCGAGGAACCCGGCGTCCGCGACGTGGGCCGCGCCGAGGCCGTGGGGCTGTTCGCCCCGTCCTGACGGCCCGAGGCCGGGATGGTGGGGCGGCGCCGCTCAGGCGTCGCGGGAGGCGACGAACCGGGCGAGGTCGACCAGCTCGTCGCGGGCGCGGGGCGTGATCTCGGCGGTGCTGATGGCTTCGATGGCGCGGGCGGTGAGGCGCTCGATGAGCCGCTCGATCTCGTCGAGTGCGCCACCGTCCACCAGGAGCTGCTGGATCGCCAGCACCTCGCCGTCGGACAGCCCCGGCTGGCCGACGCGATCCAGGAGGTCGTTGTGCCCGTCGCTGGCCCGCTCGACCGCCGCCGCCAGGAGCGGCGTCGGCTTTCCTTCGCGCAGGTCCTCGCCCACCGGCTTGCCGGTCACCGCCGGATCGCCGAACGCGCCCAGCACGTCGTCGCGGAGCTGGAACGCCTCTCCCAGCGGATCGCCGTAGGCCGACAGCGGCCCCTGCAGGTCGCCGAGGCGCCCGGCGAGCGCCGCACCGACGTGGAGTGGGCGTTCGATTGTGTACTTGCCCGACTTGTAGCGGGCGATGCGGTGGGCGACGACCCGGTCGCGGTCGGCGCGGGCGGTGGACAGCAGGTCGAGGTACTGACCCACGTTGAGCTCCAGGCGCAGGTCGTTCCACACGGCGGCGGCGTCGGGGCCGACGTCCCCCAGGAGCATGTCGGCATAGACGTGTGACAGGTCACCCATGAGGATGGCGACGCCCTCGCCGTAGCGGCGGTCCTCGCCCCGCCAGCCGCCCCGCCGGTGTTCCCGCGCGAACTCGACGTGCGTCGTCGGCGCGCCGCGGCGCGTGTCGGATCCGTCCATGACGTCGTCGTGCACGAGGGCAAAGGCGTGGAGCAGCTCGAAGGCGGCGCCGGCGTCGATGACGCGGGGGTCGTCGGGATCGCCGCCGGCGCCGACGAACGCCCAGTAGCAGAACGCCGGCCGCAGGCGCTTGCCGCCGGCGTCGACCAGCTGGCGCAGCGCCGCCAGCGGCGCGGCGATCGCCGGGTCGATGGCCTGCCAGCGCGTCACCTCGGCGTCGAACAGCCGGGCCAGTCGCTCGTCCACGCGCACCGCAATGGCGCGCAGGCTCGGCGGCGACGGGGCGGATGAGCGGGAGCGCATGGCCACCCCCCACGTTACGGCCCACCCCGACCGGCGGGGGCATCGTGCCCTCCGTGGCTACCGTGCGGAACCGTGGTCGATCGAAGCCGTCGCCATGACGTCGTCGCGTCGGCGGCGCTCGTCGCTGTCGCCCTCGCGGCGTCGAGTGGGTGCGGGTGGGGCCGGGACGACAAGCCCACCGACGGGCTCGCGCCGGACACCGCCCGGTTCACCTACGGCGACCGACAGGTCGAGGTGCCGCTCGCGTCGTGCGGGCGCGACGAGGAGCGGAACGTCGTGGTCCTGGCGGGCAGGCGGGGCGCAATGGTCGTCCAGGCCGCGGCCGACCTCGGCGACGACGGCCTCGCCCGCACCGGGGTCACCGCCGACCTCGGCACCGCGGGCGTCCTCGGCGCCTTCGGCGCCGAGCTGGACCACGGCCCGGCGGGCGAGATCAGCGAGGTGCGGGTCGATGGCGACCGGCTGATCGTCGACGCCACGTGGGTGACGCTGAATACCAGGCTGGAGCCTACGGAGGAGGCGTCGGCAGGCGTCGAGGGCCAGCTCCGGGCCCGGTGCCCGGCCAACGACGGCGACGACGACACGGCCGAGGGCCGCTGACGCCGCCCCCGCCGTTCGCAGGTGGCCCGATGCCGTGAGGCAACGGCGAACGCTGCGACGAGCCCGAGGCAATGGTTGACGGGAACCGTTCGTCATTGCCTCGGGCTCGCGACGCCGTCGGCCGCGGACGCCTCGCCGTCGGCCCCGGTCTCCCCGCCGTTGGCCGTCGCCTCCTCGCGGCCGGGCGTCCCCACATCCGCCGCCTCGGCCTCGAGCTCCGCCACGACCTGCTCGACGTCGAAGCGGGCGCTCGCGATCCGGTCGCGGCACAGCCGCAGCAGCTCGGCGGCCCGCCGGACCCGGCTGCCGAGCACGTCGACGTCGACCTCGTCACCGTCGAGCTCGTCGAGGATGCCCTCGAGCTCCGCAAGCGCCTCGGCGTACCCGATCTCCGGCTCAGTCATCGCCTGCTCCTCGCCCATCGGTCACCGTGCTGCGGACCCCACCGTCGGCCAGCGTTGTCACGAGGCTGTCGCCCTCGGCCACGGCGGCCACCGAGCGCAGCACCCGGCCCCGGGCGTCGCGCGTGATCGACCACCCCCGGGCGAGCGTGCGGGCCGGATCGAGCGCACGCACCTGCGCGTCCAGCCTGTCGAGGTCGTGCGCCGCGGCCGCGACCAGCCGAGGCGGGCGGTGCCGCAGACGGTGACCCACGGCACCGAGCGCCAGCTCGCGGGCCCGGAGATGACCCCGGGCGCTCGAGGAGGTGCGCCCCGCCGCGCGCTCGAGCTGCCGAGCCAAACGGTCGAGCGCGCCGGTCGCCGCCCGTCGCACCCGCGGCGGGCGGGCCGCGAGGTCGCGATCGGCGGAGGCCAGCCCCTGCCGGGTGGCCACCGCCACGTGGCGTCCACACGCGCTGAGGCGCACGGACTCCGCCCGCAGCCGCCGCCGCACCGTGACCGCGATGTCCTGCCACACCTCGACCGTGCGCCGCCCGAACGCCCGGACGTCGTCGACCACCGCCTGGGCGCACGCGGTCGGCGTTTTGTAGGCCGCGTGGGCGACCTCGTCGGCGATCGTGCGGTCGATGTCGTGACCGATGCCGGTGAGCACCGGCACGCCGAGGCCGGCGATGGTTCTGGCGATGAGCTCGCTGTCGAACGCCGCCAGGTCGGTGGTCGCGCCCCCGCCGCGCACCAGCAGCACGGCGTCGACGCCCCGGGCGGCGACGGCCCCCAGGCCCCAAGCCACCGACCGTGCCGCGTCGTAGCCCTGGACCCGCACGTCGGCCCGGAACACCCGGAAACCGATGCCCGAGCGGCGCAGCTCGTCGAGCACGTCCTGCTCGGCGGCGCTGCCGGAGCTGGTGACCAGCCCCAGCCGGAGCGGCACCAGCGGCGCCGGCAGCGCGCCCTGCCGGGAGAGCAGGCCCTCGGCGTCGAGCCGCCGGAGCAGGCGCTCCCGTTCGGCGGCCAGGCGCCCCAGCGTGAAGTCGGGGTCGATGTCGGACATCTGGAGCTGCAGGCGTCCGCCCCGGGGCCAGTAGCCCGGTCGCCCCCGGACCCTGACCTCGGTGCCGTCGACCATGCGCACGGCGTTGCCGCCGGAGGCCAGCCGGGCGTTGACCTGCCGCCGGGCGTCGTCGAACAACACCACCGGCAGCGTGGCCAGCGGGGGCTTGGACAGGTCGCCGCCCGGCGCCGGCTCGATCAGGTCGAACCAAACCATCCCGCCGCGACCCCTGCTGAGGTTGCGGATCACGCCCCGGACCCACACCTCCTCGGGAAACGCCCGCCGCAGCGCGACCGCGAGGGCCTCACCGACCTCGGCGACCGACCAGGTGGGCGCGTCGGGGTCGTCCCAGAGCGTCGGAGGCGTCGGGCGGGACTTCGGCACAGTGCCGACGTTAGCGACCGGGTATGACAGGGTCGGTCGTCAGACCGAGGCCGCCAGGGGTGGCGGTCGGGGTCGGGCCGGAGACAGTCGAGGCTGACCCGGGGGTTAGGGTCGAGCCGGTGCACACCGAGATCGCCCCCGGGGTCCTGCAGATCGACACCCTCCTCGGCGGATGGCAGCGGGTCACGGCCGGCTACCTGATCACCGGCGACTCACCGGTGCTGGTGGAGACCGGCAGCCAGACGTCGGTGCCCGCTCTCCTGGCCGGACTCGGCGAGCTCGGGGTGGAGGGTGACGAGCTGGCGGGGGTGGCCGTGACCCACATCCACCTCGACCACGCGGGCGGCGTGGGCGACGTCGCCGGCGCCTTCCCGAACGCCACGATCTACGTCCACGAGAAGGGTGCCCGGCACCTCGTCGATCCCACCAAGCTGGTCAACAGCGCCGCACTCGTGTACGGCGACCTGCTCGACTCCCTTTACGGCCGGCTCACGCCCACGCCGGCCCAGCGGGTACACGTCCTCGCCGACGGCGAGCGGATCAGCGTGTCGTCCAACCGGACGCTCACGACCGTCGACTCGCCCGGCCACGCCAAGCACCATCTGGCGCTGCACGACTCGGACTCCGGGATCCTGTTCGCCGGCGACGCCGTGGGCGTCCGGCTGCCGGACGTGGGCGTGCTCCGTCCGGCCACGCCGCCGCCCGACTTCGACCTCGACCAGGCGCTCACCTCGCTCCGACGGTTCTCCGAGCGTCAGCCCGCCGGCATCGCCCTGGCCCACTTCGGGCTGGTGCCCGATCCGGTCGAGATCCTGGACGAGGCTCAGGGCACGTTGCGGCGCTGGGCGGAGGTGGCCGAGGGCGCGTGGCGGCAGGGCCGGGACATCGCCGATGCGCTGGCGGACGCGTTCGCCGCAGAGCTCGAGGGCACCGACCCGGCCCAGCGCGAGAAGCTCGAGACCCTCAACGGGATCCATTCCAACGCCGCCGGCTTCCGCCGCTGGCTCGAAAAGCGTGCCGATGCCGGCGGGCCCGGGAACACGCCGTCAAGCACCGCCCCCCATCACCACCCAAGGAGCTCCCATGCCTGAAGCCGTGATCGTCTCGACGGCCCGCAGCCCGATCGGCCGGGCCATGAAGGGATCGCTGGTGGAGTGCCGACCCGACGACCTCGCCGCGGGCATCGTCACGGCGGCGCTGGAGAAGGTGCCCCAGCTCGATCCCGGGTCCGTCGACGACCTGATGATGGGTTGCGGGCAGCCCGGCGGCGAGTCGGGCTTCAACGTGGCTCGGGTGGCGGGCATCCTCGCCGGGTTGCCGGACGTGCCGGGTGTGACCGTCAACCGCTACTGCTCGTCGTCGCTCCAGACGATCCGCATGGCGGCACACGCCATCAAGGCGGGCGAGGGCGACGTGTTCGTCAGCGCCGGGGTCGAGACCGTGAGCCGCTTCGGCAACGGGATGGCCGACGCCGGCCCGACCAATCCGCTGTTCGCCGAGGCGCAGGCGCGCACCGCCGAGCGGGCGAACGGTGCCGACTCGTGGCAGCCTGCCGCGGGCCTGCCCGACATCTACATCGCCATGGGCCAGACGGCCGAGAACGTCCGGCTGGCCGAGAACGTGGGCCGCCGGGAGATGGACGAGTTCGCGGCGCTGTCGCAGCAGCGGGCCGTGGCAAACCAGGAGAACGGCTACTGGGACGGCGAGATCACCCCGGTCACCACGCCGTCGGGCGCCGTGGTCAGCAAAGACGACGGTCCCCGTGCCGGCACCACCGTGGAGAAGCTGGCGGAGCTGAAGCCGGTGTTCCGTCCCGACGGCGAGGTCACCGCCGGCAACGCCTGCCCGCTCAACGACGGCGCCGCCGCCGTGATCGTCATGAGCGACGCCAAGGCCGCCGAGCTGGGCATCGAGCCGCTCGCC
>JBKOUY010000135.1:0-12275 GCA_046723645.1 Actinomycetota bacterium
TTCTCGTCGAGGGCGGGGTGGACGGCGACCCGCATCTTGCGGCCGCCGGAGAAGACGTCGACCGTGCCGTCGTCGTTGCGCGACAGGAGCGTTCCGTACGCGGACGGGGGCTGGGTGAGCTTGTCGACCTCCTCGCGCAGCGCGGCGATGTGCTCGCGCGCCTCGCGGAGGGTGTAGGTGAGCTTCTCGTTCTGCGCCACGGCCTGCGCCAGCTGTCCCTTGGTCTCAAGCAGCCGCTCCTCGAGCGTGCGCACCCGCTTCGGCGCGTCCTGCAGCCGCCGCCGCAGCGCCAGCACTTCTTCTTCCAGGGCGCGGATCTCGTCCTGCTGCCCCGTCATGTCTGGGTCAGCGTGCCCCGAGCGGCGGCGTTGGTCGCGTTGTTCGTCGACGGTGACCACCTCCTCGATCGGTCCCGTGGTTCGGACCCTACACCGGCCTCTGCCGAACCCGGCACGCTCGGAGTCACCTGTAGCCCAACAGTTCCCAGCACGAAACAGCATTTCTTCTGAAATTGCCGTGTTAATCGCTGGGTTCGCTAGTCTGGCTCCGACTGAGGTACATCCAAGGCTGGGAGGCCAGCTCGGCACCCAGCTAGCACCTTGGGCAGTCCTCCGCATCGAGCCAGGAGTGGGTCACAGGTATGAAGGTCTGGATTGACCAGGATCTCTGCACTGGCGACGGCCTCTGCGAGGAGATCGCCCCCGACGTATTCACCCTGCTGGACGACGGCCTGGCCTACGTGAAGGAAGGCGAAAAGGTCTTCTCCGACCCCGGTGGCGCCGAAGGTCTCGCCAACGTGCCCGCCGGGCAGGAAGAGGCGGTCATCGAGGCGGCCGAAGAGTGCCCCGGCGAGTGCATCTTCATCGAGGTCGAGTAGCCAGCTACACCAGGCAGTTGCCGGTGTCCCGCTCCCGGCTTAGGTCACCGGACACGACGGCGGTCACCTCGTCGACGGCGAGGGCGTAAGCGACGCTGGGGCGATCGGGGGCGATGGCGAAGGCCACCCCGACCACCTGGCCTCGGGAGTCGACCAGCGCGCCGCCGGAGTCGCCAGGCGCCAGGTCGGCCGCCAGAACCAGCACGTCCCGCTCGCTTCGGCTCGAGTCGTAGATGTCCGTGCCAACCGCCGTGATCTGCTCGCCGACCTGGAACGGGCTGATCTCGAGCGGGCCGCCCCCCGGATGACCGAACACCCCACCCGACCTGCCGACCTCGGCCCGGTCCAGGGGCAGTGGAACCCGGTCCGCCCCCGAGGTCCGCAGGACGGCCAGGTCGCGAGCCGGATCGAACGCCACCACGGTGCCGTCCATCCGGGATCCGTCGGAGAGGATGATGTCGGAGTCGTCCTCTCCGGCGACCACGTGGGCGTTGGTTACGACCAGGTCGTCGGCCACGAAGAACCCGCTCCCCTCCTGGATCCGGCTGCAGGCCTCGCCCTCGATCTTCACGGTCGAGGCCGCCACGCTGGCGGCGAGGGCATTGGAGAGCCCGGTGGCTTCGGGCACGACGCCCGGGTCGGGCGACGGCCGGAGGGCCTCGAAGACCTGCGGGAAGGGGTTGTCGCCCACGAGCCGTCGCAGCGCCTGCAGCGTGTCGGGCGCCTCGGGAAACAGGGCGTTGACCTTGCGGGCGATGACCGAGCCGCGGGCCTGTTCGGAGGTCAGGCCCGGCACGTCCGCCAACGTGGGCAGCAGCAGCCACAGTGCCACGAGCAACCCGACGATGCCGAGGAGCGCCCCCACCGCCTGGTCGACACGCCGCACCGGTCCGTGCGGCAGGGCCACGTGCAACCGCGCGCCCAGCACGAGGCCCAGGGCCTGGCCCAGCAGAGCGCTGCCCACCAGGGCGGCGATCGCCACCAGGGCGACGGTCACGTCACTGGAGCCCCGCACCTGGCGCAGCAGGGGTGGCAGAGCCAGCGCGCCGACCGTGACACCCAGCGCCAGGCCCGCCCACGACGTGGCCCGGGCGACGAAGCCCATCCGGTAGCCGGCCCCGGCCGCGAGGATGGCCAGCAGGACCAGGACGACATCCAGCACGTTCACCTCACCCTTCCCCAGCCGCCCTGCTCACCGTGGGCCTCGATGGCCGTCGTGGCCACCGTCGGCAGATGATGCTCGCACAGTCGCGCACCGGGGTCGGGGCCGTCAGCTCAGGAGGCGGGCGCTCGTGAGGAAGCCCGTGTGGGCCACCATGCGATGGTCGGGTCGTACGGACTGGCCCTCGATGTGCCAGGCGCGGTTGAGCACCTCGATCGTGTCGACCATGCCGAAGCCGCTGCCCAGCAGCTCGTTGCGGAGCTGGACCACCTGGGTGACCTGCGGGGTGTACGCCACGAGCACCCCGCCCCGGTGCATGGCGCGGGCGGCGTGCTTGGCGACGCGCCACGGCTCGGGGAGGTCGAGCACCACCCGGTCGAGGTCGGTCTCGTCGATCCCCTCGTAGGCGTCGCGGATCTCGACGCGGTAGTTGGCCAGTGAGTCCTCGCCGAGGAATGTCGTGACGTTGCGCTGGGCCCGGCGGGCGAAGTCCTGGCGCAGCTCGTAGCCGGTCACCATCGCTCCGGCCCGCACCAGCGTCATCGACAGGGCGCCGGACCCGACGCCCGACTCGAGCACCCGGGCGCCGGGGAAGATGTCCGCCAGCATGAGGATGGGACCCAGGTCCTTGGGATAGATCACCTGGGCCCCGCGGGGCATCTTGAGCACGAAGTCGGCCAGGGTCGGCCGGATCGCCAAAAACGCCGAGCCGTGCGACGACCGGAACGACGCGCCCTCCGAGGCGCCGATGACGTCGTCGTGGGCGATCACGCCGGCGTGGGTGTGGAACTCGCCGCCGGCGGCGAGCGTCACCAGGTAGCGGCGCTTCTTGGCGTCGACGAGCAGCACCTCGTCCCCGTCGGCGAAGGGCCGGCTCACGAGCGGGCCTTCGTCCGGGCCCGACGGCGCCTCGCCCCACCGCGGCGCGGGCGGACGAGCTCGACGGGCACCGGATCGTGCCCCGCCACCCGGTCGACGAGCCGGCAGAAGGCGCACACGTCACCGGTGGTCGGCGAGCCGCAGCGGCCGCAGGCCCCGACCTGCCCATCCGCGCTGTCGGCATCGGGCGCGAAGCGAGAGGCCGCCCTGTCCAGGAAGCCGAAGTAGAAGGCCTGCTTCGCCCCCGGCGACGCGGCCTCGACGGCGTTGAGCGCCTCCTTGTAGCGGAGGTGGCGATTGCCCTCGGCCATCGGGCACTCCTCGACGATGTAGTCGATGCCGCGCAGCACGCAGTACGCCGCGGTCTCGCGCTCGGCTAGCCGGACCAGAGGCTTGACCTTGCGCGGGAAGACGCGCCGTTGGTCCCCCGACCCGGTGCGACCGATCCGCTCGGCGAGGGTGGGCTGCTGACGCCCGAGGTACTCGGTGTGCCAGTGGAGCACGTTGCCGAAGAGGACCGCAGCCTCGTCGTCGAGGTTGTGGCCGGTCGCCACGACGTCGTAGCCGCCATCGAGCGCCGCCTTGTCGATGAGGTGGCGCTTGGACAGCCCGCAGGACGAGCACGGCACCCGGTTGGTCACCGCCGACGCCGTCGGGATGTCGTAGTCGTAGTCCTCTCGGAGGTCGACCCGGTGCAAGGTGAGGCCGCGCTGCTCCGCGAACGCGACCGCCGCCTCGGTGCTGGCGGCGCTGTAGTCGCCGATGCCGAGCCCGATGGTCATGCCCTCGGCGTCGTAGCCGAGCTCGAGCAGGACGTCCCACAGCGCGAGGCTGTCCTTGCCGCCGGAGACGGCCACCACGATGCGGTCCCCCGGCTCGATCATGGCGTGGTCGTCGATCGCACGGACCACCTGGTCGCGGCAGAACTTGAGGAAGTGGTCGGCGCAGAAGTTGGCGTTGTGGCGGCGGAGGTCGATGACCGCCGGCCCGCGGCACACGGCGCACTTCACGCGAGCCCCGTCAGGTCCGCGCCGCCCGAGATCACGGGCCGGATCTCGATCTCGTCGTCGTCGGCCAGCACGGCGTCCCCCGGCACCAGCGTGTCGCCGCGCACGACCAGGACGGACTCGCGGTTGAGGTCGAGCTGGCGCAGCAGCTTGCCGACGCTGAGCGGGCCGTCGACCTCGAGCTGGCGGCGCGGGTTGCGGAGGAGGACGCGCATGACGCGTCCATTGTGGCGCCGCAGGTCAGCGCCGACGAACGCGCTTGCCGGCGTAGGTCTCGGTCAGGTGGCTGATCTCGATGGCGTGCCCGGGCTCGATCTCCGCCCGGTAGACCACGACCGGCTCACTACCGAGGAGCCGCCGCAGGCGCCGGATGCCCCATACCGCCACGTACACCCGGAACCAGCCCGGCGATCGCTCCCTGACGCCACGTCGACTGCCATGGGCCTGGACCACCTTGAGGGCACGATCGACCCGGCTCACCGGCTGGAGCTTTGCCACTCTCAAACCCTCCGGATCTCGACGACGGTGCTGCGCTGCTTGCCGGCGCGCCTGCCGAGCAGGAACACGAGCAGCAGCACGATGAACACCGCGATCCCGCCCGCGGTGATGAGGGTGGTCCTCGCCGATGCGACCTGCTCGCGGGCGCCGCCCTCGAGCTCGCGGAACTTGGCCTCGAGATCGTCCCGGGTGATGTGGCTGGTCGGTGCGGCGCTCACTGCCATCGGGCTACCTCTTCGTCTTGGTGATCCGGGTGACGGCGAACCCGACGAACGCGGCCGCCACCGCCAGCACGATGATGTACGGGAGCCACGACAGGCTGCCGTGGAACGTGCTCCCGGTCTGGGTCTGCAGGGCCCGCAGCGCCGACAGCATCAGCAGCACCGTGCCGAACCCGATCAGCAGTGCTCCGGGGACACCGAACGTCAGGTAGCGCCCGACGCCCTTGAGCGGATCGATCGTCTCCTGCTTCGCGTAGTCCTTCGTGAGCGCCCACAGTTCGCTCGAGACCTCGACGATCGACTTCGACTGCGGCTCCGGCACCTTTGCCTGCTCCTGGTCGCTAGCGATGCCTGGTTGTACCACGCCGTGCCGCGCAGACTCTGACATTCGCTACCCGAGCTGGGTCGTCGTCATCCGGCGGAGAGGCGCGCCTGGAGCAGATCGATCTGATCCGCCAGCAGCGTGCGCAGCAGCCGCCACCGGGCGGGGACCGTGGGCGCCGCCAGCAGGCCCTGGCGGTCGGCCGGTCCCAGGGGAGCCACCACCGCCGCCTGGTAGCCGGCGACCACGGGATCGTCGGCCAGCTCGAGGTCGAGCGGCGGCGCCGGCTCCCCCATCTCCCGCCGCAGGGCGGCCGCCCGCCGCAGCAGGGTCGTGACCTCGTTCCGATCGTCGGCGGCCCCCTCGGCTCCCCCCGCTCCCCCTGGTCCCTCATCGTCCTCGGCGCCGGCCGGCTCGTGGAGCTGTTCCGCCCACTCGTGGATCTCCGCCCGGGGGTACGGGTCGTCGGGGAGCCAGCGGTCGACACGGATGCGGTGGATGCCGAGCGCGCCGAGGATCCAGCGGCCGTCGGGCAGTTCTTCGGCGCGCAGGATGCGGGCCAACGTGCCGACGTCGGTGCGGACTTCTCCGCCGCCGACCTCGGATCCCCGCTCGATGAGCACGACGCCGAACGTGCCGTCGTGGTGCGTGCGAGAGTCGTTCACCATGCGCCGGTAGCGGGGCTCGAACACGTGCAGCGGCAGCAGCATCCCCGGCACGAGCACGGTGCCCAACGGGAACATCGGGGCCACCGAAGATGCTTCCCGCTCCTGGCCTACGGCCGGGCCGCTCGGGCCTCGCTCGCTCATTGCCCTCCGGGGGCGCTCGCTCAGGACGGCAAGCCTAGTCAATCGAACTGTTGTTCGTATATGGTGGGGTGCCCATGGTCGCCCCTCGCCACCCGGACATGTTCGGTTGCCTCGTGGTCCCGCGCTTCCCGCTGGCCTGTGAGCTCGGCGATCGCCCCGAGCTGTGGGGTCGCCCGGTCGTCGTTGCCCATGCCGATGCCCCCGTGGTGTGGTCGGCGTCTCCCGCGGCCACCCAGACCCATGGGGTGGTGGAGGGCCAGCGCCTGTCCGAGGCGATGGGTCGCTGCCCCTCGCTGGTGGTGCTCGACGCCCGGCCGGCCCGGTACGAGGCCAGGGATGCCGCCATCCTCGACGCGCTCGAACGGGTGGTGCCCGGCGTCGAGCCCGCCGGCCTGGGGACCGCCTACGTCGAGCTCGCCAGCCTGGCGCGCTGCTACCGCTCCCCGGACGCGTTGCACGCGGCGCTGCTCGGGTGCGCCCCGAGCGAGCTGCGGCCCCGGCTGGGGGTGGGGCCCACCAAGTTCGTGGCCGGGCTGGCGGCTTCGCTGGCCGGGACGCAGGGCCGATCCGGGAACGTCGCCCCGAACGTCACGGTGGTCGACGCGTCCCAGGTGGCCGCCTTCGTCACGCCGGTCCCGGTGACGGCACTGCCGGTGGAGGCGGAGATGATCCGCCGGCTGCGGCTGGTCGGCATCGCCACGGTGGGCCAGCTTGCTGCCCTGCCCCGGCACGCGTTGGTGGCCCAGTTCGGCGCCCAGGGCATGCGCCTGGTGGCGCTGCTCGACGGTGCGGCCGAGCCGGTGCGGCCCCGCCCCCGCGAGGAGCACGTGCGGGAGCGGATGGCGTTCCCCGAGCCGCTCACCAGCCGGGAAGCCGTGCTGGCTGCCGCCGCGCAGGTGCTCCGCCGGGTCCTGCGCCACCGGCGGCGCCGGGATCGGGTGGCCCGCCAGCTCGTGGTGCGGGCCGAGACCGAGCAGGGCAAGCGTTGGGAGTCCCGGGTCACGTTGCGCCATGCCCGGTGCGACCACGACGGCCTGTGGGTGACGCTGGCCTCGGCGCTCGAGCGGGCGTCGCTGCCGGGCCCGGTGAGCGAGCTGTCGGTCGAGCTGCGGGGCCTGCGGCCGTCGCGGGGTTGGCAGGGCGAGCTGCTGCCGACCTCGCGGGCCTCGGTGGAGCGACGAGAGCGCATCGAGGAGGGCATGCGCCAGCTGCGGACCCGCTACGGGCGCACCCTGGTGGGGCGGATGGTCCCGGTGGAGCCGTGGAGCCGGATCCCCGAGCGCCGGTGGGCGCTGGTCGAGCTCGAATGACACCCCGGCCGCTGAACGCCCCGGTGCGCATACCCGTCCAGGTCGATCCCGCGGGCGAGCCCCGGGCGATCGGGCTGCCGGGCCCGCAGGGTCGCGGGCGGGCGGTCCCGGTGGCACAGGTGGCGGAGCGCTGGCGCATCGACGAGGGCTGGTGGGGGCCCAACCCGCTGTCGCGGCTGTACTACCGGCTGGCGCTGACCAACGGCCGCCTCGTCACCGTCTACCGGGACCTGGATGACGGGACGTGGTGGACGCAACGCCCATGACGATCACGGCACTGGGTGATGCCCCCTACGCCGAGCTGCACCTCCACACCTGCTACTCGTTGCTGGAGGGCGCCTCGTCACCCAAGGAGCTGATCGTCCGGGCCGCCGGCCACGGCTACGACACCCTGGCGATCACCGACCGCAACAACCTCTACGGCGCCATGGTGTTCGCCCGGGCGTGCCGGGATGCCGGCATCCGCTCCATCATCGGCGTCGAGCTCACCGCGGCCCACGACCCGGACGCCGACCCCGATACCCCGTCCGGCTCCCGTCACGACCTCACGCTGTTGGCCGAGAACCGCCAGGGATACGCCAACCTGTGCCGGCTGGTCAGCCTGGCCAACGGCTGGGGCCTGGTCGAGCAGGCCGATCGGGAACGGCGCCGCCGTGACCCCTGCGCCGCACTCCACCACGTGCGGGAGCACACCGCCGGGGTCGTCTGCCTCACCGGCGGGCGCCGCGGGGAGCTGGCCCAACGGGTGGTGGCGGGCGACCGGTCGGGGGCGAGGGACGTGCTACGCCGCTGGGTCGACTGGTTCGGGCCGGGGAACGTGTGGGTCGAGCTGCACGACAACCTGGTCCAGGGCGATCAGCCCCGCATACGGGCGCAGGTGTCGCTGGCCCGCGAGCTGGGCGTGGGGGTCGTCGCCACCGGGGACGTCCACTACCACGATCCCGAGCGGCACCGGCTCCACGATGCGCTCTGCGCCATTCGCCACCGCACCACGCTCGACGGCTGCCACACCCAACGCCGGCCCAACCGCGAGTTCCACCTGAGGGGCCCGGTCGAGCAGGCCGAGCGCTTCGCCGAGTGGCCCGAGGCCGTGGCCAACACCCTCCGCATCGCCGAGCGCTGCGCCTTCGACCTGACCGAGGACCTGGGCTACCGGCTCCCCACGCCGGACGTCCCCCAGGGCCACACCCCCGACTCGTGGCTGGCGGAGCTCTGCCGCCGGGAGCTCGACGAGCGCTACAGCGGGGCATCGCTCGGCATGGCGCGGAGACGCTTGAACGAGGAGCTGGGGCTCATCGCCCGGCACGGGATGGCCGGCTTCTTCCTCGTGTACCACCAGGTGCTGGAGCTGGCCAAGAAGGTGGCGGCCGAGGTACGGGGCGATGCCCCGCGGGGGCGCCTGGGCATGCCGCCCGGCCGGGGCCGGGGCTCCAGCGTGAGCAGCATCGTGTGCTACCTCATCGGGCTGTCGCACATCGATCCGATCGAGAAGAACCTGTTCCTCGGGCGGTTCCTCAACGACACGATGTCGAGCCTCCCCGACATCGACCTGGACTTCCCCCGTGACATCCGGGACCGGTTGTTCCGGGAGGTGTACGAGCACTGGGGCAGCGACCACGCCGCGCTGGTCGCCACCTTCCCCCGCTACCGGATCCGCAGCGCCGTCCGCGACCTGGGCAAGGCGCTGGGCCTGCCGGCGGCGGAGATCGATCGGCTCGCCAAGCTGGCCGAGGGCTACGGCTCGGCCACCAACGTCCGGGTCGAGATGGAGCGGGTCCCCGAGCTGCGCCCGCTCGCGGGGACCTCGGGCTGGCGGCACCTCATCGAGCTGGCGGGCCAGCTGGCGAACTTCCCCCGTCACCTCTCCCAGCACGTCGGAGGGGTGGTCATCGCCTCCGATCCGCTCATCGACTGCGTGCCCGTCCAGCCCGCCGCCTGGCCCGGCCGGTACATCTGCCACTGGGACAAGGACGACATCGACGATGCCCGGATGGTGAAGATCGACTTCCTGGCGCTGGGCATGCTGTCGCTGGTCGAGGAGTGCCTCGACCTCTGCGCCATCCATCGGGGCACCGACATCGACCTTTCCCGCATCGACTTCGAGGACCAGCGGGTGTACGACCGCATCGGGCAGGGCGACACCGTCGGGGTGTTCCAGATCGAATCCCGGGCCCAGGCGGGCATCCTGCCCCGCACCAAGCCGCGGAACCTCGACGACCTGACCGCCCAGGTGGCGATCATCCGCCCCGGCCCCATCGTCGGCGGGGCGGTCCACAACTACGTCGAGGGCCGCTCCAACCCCGACTCGCCCAACCTCGTTCCGCACGACTGCGTCCGGGAGGTGCTGGGCGAGACCTTCGGCGTGGTGCTCTACCAGGAGCAGGTGGTGCAGGTGGCCGTCGCAATGGGCAACTTCTCCAGCGGCATGGCCGAGACGTTCCGGCGGGCCATGGGCCGCAAGGACTGGGGCGAGGAGATCGAGTGGTACCGGGACAAGTTCCTGGCGGGGGCCGAGGAGAACGGGGTCCCCCTCGACGTGGCCGAGCGCACGTTCGAGAGCCTGGCCGGGTTCGCCCAGTTCGGCTTCCCCAAGAGCCACGCCGCCGCCTTCGGGCTGCTGGCGTACCAGACCACCTGGCTCAAGGAGTACTACCCGGCCGAGTTCTTCTGCGCCCTGTTCAACAACTGGCCCATGGGCTTCTACCCGCCGCACGTGTTCACCAACGACGCCCGGCGGCGCGGCGTCGAGATCCTGCGGCCGGAGATCAACGCCAGCCGGGTGACCTGCACCGTGGCGAGCACCGAGGGGCTGGGCACGGTCCGCCTCGGGCTGGGGCACGTCCGGGGGATGGGGGCGACCACCGCCGCGGCCGTCGTCGACGAACGCGACCGGCACGGGCCCTACCGATCGCTGCGCGACTTCGCGCACCGCACCGGGCTGGCCGGGGAGGCGATCGAGAACGCCATCCGGGTCGGTGCGTTCGACGGCCTCGGCCTCCGGCGGCGGGAGTTGTTGTGGCAGCTCTGGCTGCTCGGCCTGGGCAGCGGGGCTCCCCAGCCCACCAGGCGCACCACCGGCCGGCCCCGCTACCGGCAGCTGCGGTTGGACCTACCCACCGAGCAGGATCACGTGCCGCTGACGGAGGTGTCCCGGTTCCGGGCGATGGCCGACGACTACGAGGTGCTGGGCCTGTCGCCCGATGCCCACCCCATGCAGTTCCTGCGCGGCGGGCTGCGGGGCAAGGTCCGGTCCAGCCGCGAGCTGCTCGACGTCCCACCGAAGCGCACGGTCGACACGGCGGGCCTGGTTGTCTGCCGTCAGCGGCCCGGCAGCGGCCAGGGGGCGGTGTTCCTCTTGCTCGAGGACGAGCACGGCCTGGTCAACGTCATGCTGGCCCCCCAGCTCTACGACCGCTGCCGCACCGAGGTGCGGGGCAGCCCCTTCCTGCGCATCAGGGGTGTGGTCGAGGAGCGTGCCGGGGGCAACGTCGCCATGCTCAAGGCCCGCACCGTCACCCCGGTCAGGCCCCCGGCCGCCCTCCGTGCCCCCGACGGCAAGAGCTGGGGCTGATTATCCCAACACCGAACCCAACCCGAACTTGCGGTGGTTAGGGACCCCATGGGGGCTCCAACCGCCGCAAGTTCGGGCCTCCCTCGGGCTCCAGCGCCGCCAGGTCGATGTCGCGGGGGTAGGCCACGAGGATGTCGGCAAGGCGATCCATGTTGACGTCACCGGGATCGAGCGGCCCGGGATCGGGCACGTTGGCGACGTAGGCGAACGTGATCGCGCCCCCGGCCAACGGATCGACCTCCCCGGCGAGCGCGGTGACGTTGCGCAACGAGCCCGTCTTGGCCCGCAGGCGCCCCGCCACCGGCGTGCCCCGCCAGCGACCGGCCAGGGTCCCGGTCTCGCCGGCCACGGCCAGGCCGTTCCGGAGCACCGGTCCCGTCCCGGGGTGCGTGAGCAGCTCGGTCAGGGACTCGCAGGTGAGCCGGCCCATGTTCGACAGGCCGCTCCCGTCGACCAGCTGGACGCCGTCGAGCGCAATCCCGGCGTCCGTGAGCAGCCGGATCAGCGCCGCCTTGCCCGCCGCCGTCGATCCCTCCTCCGACACGGACAGGCCGATCTCCTTGAGCGCCGCCTCGGCCGTCTCGTTGTCGCTGTGGGTCAGCATCTCCGCCACGATCTGGGACACCGGGGGCGATGCCAGCGAGACCACCTCCGTGGCTCGGTGAGGGGCCCGGCCGGCGCGAGGGGGCCCGACGACCGCGACGCCCTTGGCCCGCAGCCGGTCGGTGACGACCCGGGCGGCGTCGGCCGCTGGGTCGGAGGCGGGCACGGTGGCCGCCGCCGACTGCGCCGGCGAAAAGGCGGCAAACCCGTCGTTGACCATGAGCCCGCCGATCGGGCCGACGGCGTCCTGGTCGATGAACCGCTGCGGCCACGCCGGGTTGTAGCGCTGGCCGTCGTAGCGGCTCCCGTCGCCCACCACCGATCCCTCGATCCGGGTGACGCCCGCGGCGACGATGGCGTCGACCAGCCCGTCCACGTCGTGGACGACCCTGTCCCTCGGGTCGGGCGCGTCGGTGCGCCACGCCGGGGTGCCGAGTGCGGCGTCGCCGCCACCGACGACGAAGACGTCGCCGGCCACCACGCCGTTGTGCGGCGGCGCGGCGGTCACCGCCCGGGTCTCGAGCCTGGCGTCCGGCCCCAGGGCGAGCAGCAACCCCGTGGCGGTCAGCAGCTTCTGCGTCGAGGCCCCGGCGAGCGGCAGCGTCGCGTTGTGTGCGAAGACCACGTCACCGTGGCTCTCGACCGCCAGGCAGGTCGCGGGCGGCGAGGCGGCCAGCCACCCCTGCAGGTCGCCGGCCAGCCGGCGCTCGGCCACGGGGGCGGCGATGACGTCCGGCACCCGGCGGGCCGACAGCACGGGCGTGGTGGCGGCGTCGGCGCCGATGGCGCTGGACGCCGGCTTGGCGTCGAGGGCGAACGCGGCCGCGGCGGCGGCGATCCCGGCCAGCGCGAGCGCCCCGGGAAGGATCAGGTACCGGCGGCTCGACCCCGGTGGCGCCGGCGACGCCATGTGCGCCCCGGCCGGCGCGGGCGATGGCTTCCGCTCCGGCGCTGCAGGCGTTGCGGCCGGCGAGGGCGCGGTCATTGGCCCCGGCGTTGCAGCCACCGCGCGCGGC
>JBKOUY010000002.1:0-44616 GCA_046723645.1 Actinomycetota bacterium
CAGCGTGCTGGCCACCCGCCGGGGCCTGGTCGGCGGCGACGCCCGGCCCTCGGTGCCGGCCGGCGGCGACGCCCCCGCGGGGCGGTCGCGGGTGGCGGCGTCCCGGCGGGCGATCAGGCCGATCGTCGTCCTCGCCGCCGCCACCGTGGGCGGCGCCATCATCGAGGGCG
Source organism: Actinomycetota bacterium (assembly GCA_046723645.1). GTDB lineage: Bacteria > Actinomycetota > Acidimicrobiia > Acidimicrobiales > VFJN01 > DASQUK01. The sequence continues at coordinate 171 of JBKOUY010000002.1, forward strand.
CACCGTCCGACTGGTCGGCGATCCAGCTGGGGCGCATCGGCGTCGGGGCCGGCGTGGCCGCTCTGGGCTACGCGGCGTTCATGGCCGGCATGGTGGCCGGCCGCTTCTTCGGGGACCGGCTCACCGACCGGTTCGGCGGTGCCGTCGTGCTGCGGGGCGGCACCGCGCTGGTCGCCGCCGGGCTGCTGGCGGGCATCGCCGTGAACCACCCCGCAGCCTTTGCGATCGGGCTGACGCTCGCCGGCCTGGGCGCCGCCGGCTTCTTTCCCCTGGCGTTCTCGGCTGCGGCCCGGACGCCGGGCGTGTCCCCCGGCACGGGCGCGGCCACCGTGTCGCTCGCGGCGCGGCTGGGCTTCATGGTCGAGCCCGTGCTCGTGGGCGCGGTGGCCGACCTCGTGGGCCTGCGGTGGGCCTTCGGACTGGTGGCGGCGGTGGCGCTGGTGCTGGCCGCTGCGGCACCCCGCATCATCCCCGCCCGCTGCTCGCCGACGATGGCCACGATGCGGGTGGCCGATGTCAGGGAGCCGTGACCGTCAGGCGAGGCTGGCGATGCCGCCGTCGACCGGGATGACCGCGCCGGTGAGGTACGCACCGGCCCGGGACGCCAGGTAGATCGCGACCCCGGCCATGTCGTCGGGGCGGCCGATGCGCTTGAGCGGCGTATTGGCCGCGATCTGTTCGCCGAACGCCTCGAGCGTGGCGGCCATCATCTTGGACTCGAACGGCCCCGGCGCGACGGCGTTGACCGTGATCTCGGGCGCCAGCCGCTTCGCGAGGTGGCGCGTGAGCATGTGTACCGCCGCCTTCGACGCCGAGTACGAGTAGCTCTCCATCAGGGGCACCCTGATGCCGTCGATCGAGCCGATGTTGATGACCCGCGCCGGCTCGTCGGCGGTGCCTGCGGCCTCCAGCAACGGCAGCAGGAACTTGGTGAGGTGGAACACGCCCTTGGCGTTGAGGGCCAGGGCGCGCTCCCACGCCGCCTCGTCGAACTGATCGAGCGGCGCACCCCACGTCGCGCCCGCATTGTTGACCAGGATGTCGAGGCTCGACTCCCGGGCGGCGATGGCCTCGGCCAGCCGCCGGCACTCGGGCTCGGTGGACAAGTCTGCGGCGATGGCGTGGCACTCGCCGACCTTCGACAGCTCGACCGCCACCTCGTCCAGCACGTCGGCCTTGCGTGACGAGATGTAGACCCGGGCCCCGGCCTGGACGTAGCCCCGGGCGATCATCAGCCCGATGCCGCGCGATCCACCGGTGACGAGGGCGGTCTTGCCGGCGATGGAGAAGAGGTCGCTCATCCGTGCATCTCACCACGTGTCGACGTAGGGCCGCTTCTTGGTGGCGCGGGGACCCGCCGGCGGGCTGGCGGCGAAGCTGGTGGCGACCCAGCGGCGGCTGTCGGCCGGGTCGATCACGTCGTCGATTTCGAAGTGGGTCGCAGCGTTGAGCGCCTTGCCGTGCTCGTAGGCCTGGGCGACCATCCGCTCGAAGGCGCGGTCGCGCTCGGCCGGATCGTCGATGGCCTCGAGCTCGTTGCGGTAGCCGAGCCGCACCGCCCCCTCCAGCCCCATGCCGCCGAACTCGCCGGTGGGCCAGGCCACGCAGAACAGGGGCGCCTTGAAGCTGCCGGCGGCCATGGCCTGCGCGCCGAGCCCGTAGCCCTTGCGGAGGACGATCGTGCCGGTGGGCACGGTGAGGTTGGCGCCGGTGACGAAGAGGCGGCTGGCGTGGCGCACCAGGGCCGTCGTCTCGGCCTCGGGGCCCACCATGATCCCCGGGGTATCGCACAGGAACAGCAGCGGCACCTCGAAGGCGTCGCAGAGCTGCATGAAGCGGGCTGCCTTGTCCGCGCCATCGGCGTCGATTGCTCCCGCCTGGTGAGCGGGGTTGTTCGCGACGATGCCCAGCGGCCACCCCTCGACCCGGGCCAGCACGGTGATCATCCCCAGGCCGAACCCCGCCCTCAGCTCGAGCACCGAGCCCGTGTCCGCCAGCGTCTCGATCGCGGTGCGGACGTCGTAGACCCGCCGCCGGTTCTCGGGGATCAGGTCGCGCAGCTCGGCCTGGTCGGCACACGACCATACGTCCCGGCGACCGCCGAAGTAGGACAGATAGCGCTTGGCCACGGCCACCGCCGCGGCCTCGTCGGCCACCGGGATGTCCACCACACCGTTGGCGACCTGAACATCGAGCGGCCCGATCTCCTCCGGCGCGAACACCCCGAGGCCCCCACCCTCGACCATGGCGGGACCGCCCATGCCGATGTTGGATCCCGCGGTGGCGATCACCACGTCGCAGCAGCCCAGGATGGCGGCGTTGCCGGCAAAGCAGCGCCCGGACGTGATGCCCACGAGCGGTACCCGGCCGCTGAGCCCGCCCCACAGATTGAACGCGAGGCAGTCGAGCCCGGACACGCCCGGGGCATCGGTGTCGCCGGGCCGCCCGCCGCCGCCCTCGGCGAAGAACACCACCGGCAGCCGCTGCCGCTCGATCACGTCGAACAGCCGGTCCTTCTTGCGGTGGTTCTGGTAGCCCTGGGTCCCGGCCAGCACCGTGTAGTCGTAGGACAGCACCGCCGTGGGGCGGCCGTCGACGGTGCCCACTCCGGCCACCAGGCCGTCGGCGGGTGTGCGGGCGACGAGGTCGTCGAGCGACCGGCGGCGGCGCTGGGCCGCGATGGCCAGCGGCCCGTACTCGACGAAGCTGCCCGGATCGACCAGGTCCGCGACGTTCTCGCGGGTGGTGCGCTGACCGGTGCTGCGCCGCCGGGCGACGGCGTCGGGACGGTGGTCGTCCTGCCCGACCGCGTGGCGCTCGACCACCTCGGCCAGGTCGGCCCTCAGGATGGGCCCGGCGGCGGCGCCGGCGTCGGCGGTACCCACGCGCGGCGGCTGGCGCGGCGCCTCGGCGTGCTGCTTGGCGGTGGGCACTGGTTGGACCTCGGCCGATGCGACCGCCGCCTCCTCGACCACGGCCAGCAGGTCGCCGGAGGTGACGGCATCGCCCGGCGCCACCACGACCTTGCCGATCGTGCCGGCGGCACCGGCCTCGATGACGTACTCCATCTTCATGGACTCCACGATCACCACCGGCGACGACGGCTCGACCCGCGCACCCGCCGGGGCCACCACGCGGACGACGGATCCCCGCAGCGGCGACCGGACCTCGGCCATCCAAAGCCCCGTCAGGCCGTCGAGTACTCGTGGAAGCCGCGGCCGCTCTTGCGGCCCAGCAACCCCGCCTCGACCATCCGCACCAGCAGGGGCGGTGGTGCGTAGAGCTGCTCGCGGAACTCCTCGTAGAGCGACTCGGCCACCGCCTTGGTGGTGTCGAGCCCGATGAGGTCGGTGAGCGCCAGCGGCCCCATCGGGTGGGCGCACCCCTCGACCATGCCGGCGTCGATGTCCTCGGCCGTGGCGAAGCCGGATTCCAGCATGCGGATCGCCGACAGCAGGTACGGGATGAGCAGCGCGTTGACGACGAACCCCGCCCGGTCCTGCGAGCGGATCACGTGCTTGCCCAGCGCCTCCGCGAACCCGGCCGCACGCTCGGCCGTCCGCTCCGCGGTCAACAGCGAGCTGACCAGCTCGACCAGCTTGAGCACGGGCACGGGGTTGAAGAAGTGGATGCCGATCACCTGCTCAGGGCGGCCGGTGGCCATGCCCAGCTTCATGATCGGGATCGACGACGTATTCGACGCCAGGATGGCCGACGGGTCCTCGACGACCTTGTCAAGGGCGGTGAAGACCTGCTTCTTTGCCTCCTCGTCCTCGATGATGGCTTCGACCACGACCTCGCGGTCGGCGAGCTCACCCAGGTCGGTGACGAAGCGCAGGCGCGCCTGCGCTTCGGCGATCCCGTCGTCGGTGAGCTTGCCGGCGCGCAGGCCCCGGGCCAGCGAGCCGTCGATCTTGCGCCGGCCGGCGTCGGCGCGTGCCTGGTCGACCTCCTGGACCACGACGTCGAACCCGGACCGGGCCGCCATCTCCGCGATGCCCGACCCCATCAGCCCGCACCCGACAACCCCGACGCGCTCAGTCACGTCCACCTTTATAGGCGCGACCCTCGGATTCCTGACGCAGTTCTGGTTGCTGGGCAACCACTTCGACGCCAGGAACGGGCGTGGTCAGCGGGTGGCGCCCTGGCCGGCGAGCAGCCGGCCGAGGTTGACCAGCTGCCGGCTCGCGCCCCCGAGCGTCAGCTCGAGCTGCTTGGCCAGCAGGAAGTAGCGGTGCAGTGGGTAGTCGCGATCGACGCCGATGCCGCCGTGCAGGTGCTGGGCGGCGTGGACCACCCGCTGCCCGCCGGCGGCGGCCCAGTACTTGGCGATCGCCACCTCGCGATCCGCGGGGAAGCCCGCCGCGAGCCGCCAGGCGGCCTGCAGCATCGTGAGTCGGATGGCGTGGGCGTCGACGTAGGCGTCCGCAGCCCGCTGGCCCACGGCCTGGAAGGTCGCGATGGGTCGGCCGAACTGCTCGCGCGACGACGTGTACTCGCCCGTCATCCGGATCGCCTCGGCGGCGAGCCCGGCCATCACGGCGCAGGCGGCCACGGTGGCGTGCTCGACGATCCAACGCAGGACTGTCCCGCCGGCATCGACCGGTCCCACTGCGGCGTCGCCACTCAGCCGCACGCGGGCCAGGACGAGCTGCGCCTCGGGCGTGCCGGTCGTCGTCGCCTGGCGCTGGCGTGACACGCCGTTCGCGCCGGTCGCCACCAGGAACACGCCGGTCGCCCCGTCCGTGGTCGTGGCGGGCACCAGCACCGTGTCCGCAACCAGCCCCGCGGGCACGTTGGTCTTGGCGCCGTCGAGCACCCAGCCCTCGCCATCGGGGCGGGCGACCGTGGCGGGCCGCAGGGGATCACCGAGCGGCTCGACCAGAGCTGCGGTGGGCACGGCGGATCCGGCCGCCAACGGCGGCAGCAGCGCGGCCTGCTGGTCGGACGACCCGAACCGGGCGATCGGCAGGCCGGCGAAGGCGAGCGACGCCAGCGCCGGCACCGCCGCCGTCCGCCGGCCGACCTCCTCCAACACGAGGCACAGCTCCACCAACCCCAAGCCCGCGCCGCCGTGCTCGACGGGCACGGCGATCCCGAGCAGGCCGGCATCGGCCATGGCGGACCACAGATCACGGTCGAACCGCAGGTCGTCGGCGTGGTCGAGCGCCCGCAGCGCCTCGGGGGTCGCCTTGTCGCCCAGGAGCTTGGCGGCCGCCTCGGTGGTGGCCTGCTGCTCGTCGGTCAGGTCGAAGTCCACCGGTCCCTCCCGGCCTACCGCTTCGCCATGGGCATGCCCATGCCGAACGCAGCGATCAGGTCACGCTGCAGCTCGTTGGTCCCGCCTCCGAACGTGAGGATGAGCAGGCCGCGGTACATCTGCTCGAGGCGCGAGCCGAGCAGCGCGCCGGGGGCGTCCTCGATCAGGTAGGACCGCTCGCCGAGCACCTCCATCAGCAGGCGGAAGCTCTCGAGGTAGTGCTCGGTGCCGAAGACCTTGATGGTGCTGGCATCCGCCACCGGCAGCTCGTCGCGGGTGGCGGCCCACGCCACCCGCCAGTTGGCGAGGCGCAGGAACTCGAACCCGGCGTAGGCCTTGGCCAGGTTGATCTGGACCCACTCCTGGTCGATCACGCGGCGCCCGTCTGGCAGGGTCGTGTCCCGGGCCCAGTCGATGGTCTCGTGCAGCATCTGCTCGGCCATGCCGGGGCTGCACAGCGTGACGCGTTCGTGGTTGAGCTGGTTGGTGATGAGCTTCCAGCCCTCGTTCTCGCCGGCGACCAGGTTGGCCGCCGGGATCCGCACCTCGTCCCAGTGGACGGCGCAGATGTCGTGCGACGAAAGTAGGTTCAGCCGAGTGCGCTCGATGCCGGGCAGATCCATGGGGGCGATGAAGATGGAGATGCCGCGGTGGCGGCTGTCGTCGGCGCCGGTGCGCGCGGCGAGCCAGCAGTAGTCGGCGTCGCTCGCCAGGCTGGTCCACATCTTCTGGCCCGTGACCACGTAGTCGTCGCCGTCGCGGACCGCACGGGTGCGCAGCGAGGCCAGGTCGGTGCCGGCGTTGGGCTCGGAGTAGCCGATGCAGAAGTGGATCTCGCCCCGCAGGATGCGCGGCAGGAACTCGCGGCGCTGCTCCTCGCTCCCGAACTGCATGATCGTGGGGGCGACGGAGTTGATCGTGAGCATGGGCACGGGTGCGCCGGCCCGCATCGACTCGTCGAAGAAGATGAACTGCTCGATCGGGCCGCGGCCCTGGCCGCCGTATTCGGTGGGCCAGCCGATGCCGAGCCAGCCGTCGGCACCCATCTGCCGCACCACCCGGCGCATGACCGGCCCGATGCCGTGACCGTTCCGCAGCTCACGGCGGGTGTCGTCGTCGAGGAGGGCGTCGTAGTAGTCCCGCAGCTGCTTGCGGAGCTGCTCCTCCTCGTCGGTGTATGCCAGGTGCACGTCGCCCCCTCGCGTGTGGCGTTGCGGCGCGAACGATAACGCGTTCTACCTTGCTCAGGCTTCGGGCGTGTAGGCCCGGTCGCGATCGACGGGGCTCATCAGGCCCACGTCGTTGCCCTCGGGATCACCGACGATGGCGAAGCGCCCGCCCCAGAACGCGTCGTACGGCGGCTGGCGGCCGGCAAAACCGGCGGCGGTCACCTTGGCGTACAACTCGTCGACCGCCTCGCGGGTCGGCACGGAGAACCCGATGACCGTGCGCGCGTCGCTGCCGGACCCACGCCACCCTTTGTGCCAGAGCCTCACGCCCGCCTCGTTGTCGAACTCCACCGTCGGTTCGTCACCGGCCTCGACCTCGGCATGCCTCCCGCCGCTCCCCGGCGGCCAGTCGTCGGCGCCACCGCCACGGATCGGGAGGCCCAGGGTGCGGTAGAACGCCAGGGTCTCGTCCATGTCGCGGACCACCAGGTTCAGCTGCTGGAAGCGGGGGACTGAATCGGGCATCGGGACTTGCCTCCGTGTTGACGAATCTCGGGGATTGTGCCGCGTCCGGGGATTGGCCCGCTCGGCTCGAGCCTGGTCGCCGCGTGGGTCCAGGGGGAGCTGGTCGGCGACGCCGGGCACCACAAGCACGCGATCACCGCGATGGGCATGACCGACGCCTTCGTCGACGCCGAGCGCATCGCCGGTGCCCTGGACGACTGGCTGTCAGGCCACCGATCGTTCGACGACGCAATGGGCGACTACCACCGGACCCGCGCGAACAGGCGCTGGCCATGTACGACATGACGTCCGAGCTCGCCGAGCTCGCGCCGCCGTCGCCGGAGCTGCAGACGCTCCTCGTCGCGACGGCCGGAGACGAGGAGGCGACGCGGGACTTCGTCAGCGTGCAGGCGGGGACGCTGCCCGTGCCCGAGTTCTTCGACCCGGACAACGTGGAACGGATCGTCGCCCGCTCGTGGTGAGGCACCACGGGAATCGGACGTCAAACGTGTGGCCGAGCAAGCTCGGGCGGCGTTCAGGTCCCAGCGACCGCAGGGGCGACGAACTCCGCCAGGTGCACGCCATGGTCGGCGGCGAGCATCTCTGCCGCCTTCTCGCCGATCATGATCGATGCCGCGTTGGTGTTGCCGCTGACCACGTTGGGCATGATGCTGGCGTCTGCGACCCGCAGGCCGTCGACGCCGATCACATGCAGCCGCAAGTCGACCACGCTGCCCATCCGGCACGTCGACGTCAGGTGGTACACGGTGAACGAGTAGTGCCGGGCCAGGTCCTCGAGCAGCTCGTCGCTCGGGGTGTCGCCGGCGACGTGTCCGTGCTTGGCGGCGAGGGCCGGGGGGACCAGCAGCGGGCCGAGCCGCTGCTGCCCGGGCCAGTTGGCCGCGACGTCGAGCGCCCGGCGAAGCACCGCGATCATGACCTCCATGTCGTAGGGGTCGCCGTAGTAGTTCATCCGGATGTCCGGTTGATCGAGTGGATCGGCACTGGCGAGCACGATCTCGCCCTCGCTGTGAGGCTGCACGGGGTTGGCGAGGACGATCACGGTCTCGGCGTCCGGAGCGAGCCGCTGCTCGGGGTCGTCGAAGTACTCGCCCGGGTCGACCCGGAGGCAGGTCCGCCAGATGGCGTCGTTGTAGCCGCACACGAAGACCGCGAGCTGGGCATCGTGGGTGTGGTCGTCGCCCAGCCCCGTGGAGAACCAGGCGCACGCCTCGTAGAGCGACGATGCCGCCAGGCCGTGGCCGGTGGTCGCCCACTCGGCAACCCGCCGCTCGGCCTCCGCCTTGAGGGCCTGCAGCTCCTCGGGCATGTCGGCGTCATCGGCCGGATCGGCGGGCAGGGGTCCCGCCGGCGCCCGCAGCGCGTCGGGGCCCAGGGAGGTGCCCATCTGGCTCATCGACACGCCGATGCCCGGCGCCGGGTACACGAGGCCGACCTGCAGATGGTCCTTGAGGTGCTTGCCGACGTCGGGGGCGTCGAGCTGGCACGTGACGCCGACGGCCTCGAGCTCCGCCCTGGGTCCCACCCCCGACAGCATGAGGATCTGGGGCGACCCCACCGCTCCGGCGCTGAGCACCACCTCCTTGTCGGACCGGGCGACCGCGGTCTGCCCGTCGGCCGTGCGGTACTCGACCCCGGTCGCCCGCAGCTCGCCGGCACCGCCTTCGAGGATCACCCTCGTCACCTGTGCCCCGCAGATCACCTCGAGGTTGGGCCGCTGCTCGGCGTCCCCTTCGAGGAAGGCGTGGTAGGTGCTCGACCGCCTCCCGTCGCGCGTCGTGGTCTGCAGCAGCGACACGACGCCGTCGGCGCCGCCCCGGTCCCGGCCGTTGTAGTCCCCCCTGGGGATCCCGGCCGCGACCGCGGCGTCGACGAACTGCTCCGCACCGGTGAGCACGGGAGCCCGCACGGACACGCCCAGGGGGCCCTGCGTGTTGTGGGCATCGGCATCGACGACGATGTCCCCGCTCGGGGCGAGGCCCTCGCTCTTCTTGAAGTACGGCAGCACGTCGTCGTAGCCCCACCCGTCGGCGCCGCCCGCCGCCCACGAGTCGAAGTCGCCCGGATGTCCCCGCACGTAGGCCATGTAGTTGATGCCGGACGACCCGCCGAGCATCTTGCCCCGAGGCACCATCATCCGTCCGCCCATGAGCCCGCGCCCACAGCCGCCGGCGTCGGCGGTGTACATCCAGTCGGTCGCGGGGTTCTGTTGCAGCGCCGGGCAGGCCGCCGGCATCAGCTCTGCAGGAGGTGGAGCGCCCCCCGCCTCCAGGAGGGCGACACGACAGGTCGGGTCCTCCGAGAGCCGGGCGGCGACCACCGCACCGGCCGATCCACCGCCCACGACGACGAAGTCAAACTGCCCGTCCATGCCGGCCAAACGTAGCCGTCACCTCCCCGCCGTGGCTGGGCGTCCCGCCCACGGGGGCGGCCGGGTCCGTCAGACCAGCTCGACGCGCAGGACCTCGGTCCGCTCGACGGCCGCGTCCCGGTCTCCGCTCAACGCGCTGCGCCGTTCGTCGGCCATGTAGGCGGCGAGCGCATCCTCGGACGGGAACTGGACGAGCTGCACCTCCAGGGGCTGGCCGGCCTCGCCCGCCGTCCGTGCCCGCTCCAGGACCCGCCCGCCGTGGTTGGGCACGAACCGCAGCACCCGGTCCTCGTACGAGATGAGGTCGTCCTCTCGCCCCCGGCGGGCCCAGAGGAGGACGCACAGGGTCACGGCCATCGCCCACACCACGTTGTCATCGCCTCAGGATCGCGGATCGACCAGCTCACGTCCGAGCTTGGCGACGCTGCTCGCACCCACTAGGGCCATCGTGCGGCGGACGTCGGCGCCGAGCAGTCCCAGAGCATGGTCCACGCCCCGCTCGCCCGCCGCACCCAGGCCGTAGAGATAGGCGCGACCCGCCATGCATGCCCGCGCCCCGAGCGCCACCGCCTTCACGATGTCGCTGCCCCGGCGCACGCCGCCGTCGCAGATGATCTCCAGCCTGTCGCCGACGGCGTCGGCCACAGGCGCCACCAGGTCCAGCGGTGCCGGCGCCGAGTCGAGCTGGCGGCCACCGTGGTTGGACAGGGCGATGGCCTCGACGCCGGCCTCGGCGGCCAGCCTGGCGTCGTCGACGGTCTGGATGCCCTTGATGACGAGCGGACCGTGCCACTCCGAGCGCATCCACTCCACGTCACGCCACGACAGGCCCGGATCGAACTGGGTGTTCACGTAGTCGGACAGCGTCACCGCGGTCGTGCCGTCGCCGACGTCCGCGGACTCCTGCACGTTCGCGAACCGGATCGGCTCGGACCGCAGGAACCGCCACGTCCAGCCCGGGTGCACGGCACCGTCGATCAGCGTGCCCAGCCCGATCTTCGGTGGCAGCGAGAAGCCCCGTCGGACGTCGCGCTCCCGCCGACCGAGCACGGCGGTGTCGACGGTGAGCACCAGCGTCTCGTAGCCGGCGGAGGCGGCGCGCCCGATCATCTCCTTCACCAGGCCGCGATCCCGCCAGACGTACACCTGGAACCACTTGGGCCCTGCGCTGGCCGCCGCCACCTCCTCGATCGAGCGGGTGCTCAGCGTGGACAGCGTGTACGGCAGGCCGGCCCGCGCCGCGGCCCGGGCGACCGCCAGCTCGCCGTCGGGATCTGCGATGCGGGTGAAGCCGGTCGGCGCCAGGACCAGCGGCAGCGGCAGTGGCCGGCCCAGGAGGGTCGTCGACGGATCGACCTCGCCGACGTCGCGCAGCACCCGCGGCCGGAACGTCACCGCGGCGAACGCCGCCGAGTTCGCCGCGAGCGTGCGCTCGTCCTCGGCGGCGCCGTCGATGTAGTCGAACACCCCGCGCGGCAGGCGGCGCCGGGCGATGGCCCTCAGGTCGGCGACCGATGCGGCCCGCGCCAGCCGGCGCGTCACCGGATCGTGCTCCAAGCGGCGGAACCGAAGCACCGATCGGAGCGTCTCGATCAAAGGAGCTCCCAGCGCTCGCGGTAGGGGTCGAGGCGCTCGTCGTCGGGGTCGAGCTCCGTGACGAGCAGGCGCACCCGCCCGGGGGCGAGGGCGCGGGCGGGTGCCCGCTGACCGAGCTTGCTGGAATCGACGGCCACCACGACCTCGGCGGCCACGTCGGCCAGCGCCAGCTTGACCTCCGCGTCCTCGAGGGTCGCCTCCGAGGTCCCGTGGGCCGGGTGGAGGGCGGCCGCCGACATGAACAGCCGGCGCAGCAGCACGTCGTGCGCCGTGCGCGTCGCCAGTGGGCCGACCAGGCTGCCGGTCCTCAGGTCGAGCTGCCCGCCGGTCAGCAGGGCCGTCACCCCCGGCTTGTCCTGGAGCGCGGCGAACGTGTCCTGCCCGTTGGTCACCACCGTGAGATCGCGCACGTCTCCCAGGTGGACGGACAGGCGCTGGAGCGTGGTCGATGCGTCGATCCCGATGGCGCCCCCGTCGCCCACCAGCGGGACCAGTTTGGACGCGATCCGGTCCTTGGCCCGGACATGGCGGCTGAAGCGCTCGGCGAACGGCTGGGGACCGATGGCGACCGCGCCGCCGCGGATCCGCTGCACGACACCCTGCTCGGCCAGCATGTCCAGGTCGCGGCGGATGGTCATCTCGCTGACGGCGAACGCCGCCGCCAGCTCCACCACCTTGACGCGTCCCTCGCTCTGGACCTGCGCCCCGATGCGCTGCAGCCGGTCGATGGCGTCGATGCTCATTGGCGTGCCTCCGGCCCGCCAATGAGCAAATCGCCGCTTCGCGGCGAGGGCACTGTGCTCATGGTTCGCTCGCTACGCTCGCTCACCACCAACCGTCCCGGCGCTCGGCCAGGTGGCGGCGGGCGTCCGCCAGGTCGTCGTACACGCCCAGGGCGATGCCCTGGACGAGGGCGTTGCCGAGCGCCGTGGCCTCGACCGGGCCGGAACTGACCGGCAGTCCGGTCCGCTCGGCCAGCAGCCGGCGGTACAGGGCCGACTGGGCACCGCCGAACACGTGCACGTCGGTCACGGCGCCCAGCTGGCCGAGGACGGCCGCGGTGCCGGCCGCCTGCGACTCGACGATGCCCCTCACCACCACCGGCGGTGAGGCGTCGGCAGGTAGCCCCAGGTCGTCGGTGACGGCCGCCAGCATGTCGTCCGGATTGAGGTAGCGGTGATCGGCCACGTCGAGCACCCGCTCGGGGCCGTCGACCGTGGCCGCCGCCGCCATCAGGTCGGCGATCGGCGGGTCGCCCCACGACGGGCGGCATCGCTCGACCAGCCATGCCCCGGCCAGGTTCTTCAGGAACCGCACGCCGCCGAGCGCCCCGATCTCGTTCGTGAAGTTTGCGGCCAGCGCGCCGGCACTCAGGTCGGGCTCCGGCTGTTCGCGGCCCACGATCGACCACGTCCCGGACGAGACGAACGCGGAGCCCGCACCCGGGTCAGCCCCCATGGCCACGACGGCCGACGCCGTGTCGTGGCCGCCGACCAGGTGCACCGGGATGCCCTGCCAGCTGCCCACCCGGGTCCCCGCGGCCAGGATCGGCGGGAGCACCGTGTGATCGAGCCCGACCGCCTGGGCCACCGCCGCAGACCACGCCCCGGAGCGGATGTCCATGAGGCCGGTCGTGCCGGCGCTGGTGCGCTCCCCGACGGCCTCGCCGGTCAGGTGGAGGACCAGGAGCTCCGGCAGCATCAGCAGGTGCCGGGCGCGGGCCAGCTCGTCGCGATCGTGGGCCGCGACCTGGAACACGGTGTTGAACGGCTGCAGCTGCACGCCCGTGACTGCGTAGAGCGCCCCGGTACCGCCCAACCCCTCGACCACGGACAGGTATCCGTCGGTGCGGTGGTCGCGGTACGACATGGGCGGCGCCACCAGCTCACGCCGCCCGTCCAGCAGCCCGTAGTCCACGCCCCACGTGTCGAGGCCGATCGACGCCACCGGCCCCGGCTCCAGCGCGACCGCCAACCCCTTCTCCATCTCGGCCACAAGCCGCGACCAGTCCCACCTCAGGCGCCCGCCGGCGTCCGCCACGGGGGCATGCGCATGGCGGTGGCAGACCGACAGCGCGGGGGTCCCGGGGCCGAGCTCGACCCGGCAGACCCTGATCGACGACGCGCCGAAGTCGACGGCGACGACCGCTACCGGCGCCTCGGTCAAGGCACTACAGCCCCGTCGCCACCGAGTCGACGCCGCGGGCGGCCGTCACCGCGGCCCGGTACCCGATCGACCGGAACGTGGCGAGAGGGTCGAGCGCCGCGCCGTTGCGACGCCGGGCCTCGGCCACGAGCGGCCGTACGTCGGTGCGGAACCCGCGGTGGAGCACCTCGGCCGCCCGCGCTGCGTCGTTCGCCTGCTGGGCGTCGGCCAGGTCGGCCCGGTTGACGCACAGGGCCTGGGCGAGCGCCACCTGGAGGGCGTCGGTGGCCTGGATCATGTCCTCGAGCGGGTCCTTGAGGTTGTGGCTCTCGTCGATCATGTAGGCGGCCTCGGGCATCTGCCCGCCGCCGGCCTCCAGCAGCTCGCCGATGATGAGGAACAGCTGGAACGGCGTGATCGAGCCGACGGTGAGGTCGTCGTCGCCGTACTTGGAGTCGTTGAAGTGGAAGCCGCCGAGCCGGCCCACCATCGCCAGCCGCGACACCACCTGCTCGATGTTGGTGTTGGGCAGGTGGTGGCCCAGGTCGACCAGGCACTTGACCCGGTCGCCGGTGCCCTGCGCCAGCAGCAGCGACGTGCCCCAGTCGTTGTTGACCGACGAGTAGAACGCCGGCTCGTAGGGCTTGTGCTCGGTGTACATCTCCCAATCGTCTGGCACGTGGGCGTAGATCTCGCGGAGGCCGGCGAGCACCCGCTCGAACTGGCCCCGGAAGCTCGCTTGGCCCGGGTGATTGATGCCGTCCGCCAGCCACACCGTCACCGCGTGCGAGCCAAGCTCGACGCCCAGGTCGATCACGTAGTGGTTGTGCTCGATGGCCGCCCGCCGGACGGCCTCGTCGACGTTGGCCAGGCTGCCGAACTTGTAGGACACGGTGCCGTCGTTGGTGGTCGAGGGATTGTCCTGGAACGTGTTGGAGTTCATGGCGTCGAAGCCAATGCCCAGCTCCGCCGCATGGCGCCGCAGTGCGGCGGCGCCGGCGCCCAACCCCGGATCGTCCCAAGGCACGTGGAGGCTGACCGTGCGGTTGGCGCCAGTCAGCGAGTTCAGCATCGCGATGTCGTCGATCTTCTCGTAGGTGTCGCGGGGCTCACCGCCACCGGGGAACCGGCCGAACCGGGTGCCGCCCGTCCCCACCGCCCACGACGGCGCGGCGGCGCTGAACCGCGCCACCTCGGTGATCACCGCCTCGCCGTCGACACCGGACCGGCCCACGACGTCGAGGGCATGCGCCAGGTCGGACTCGTGCCACGACAGGCGGAGCTGGTTCTCCTCCTCGATGCGGCTGCGTTCGTTCACCATCGCGGTCTCCTCCCTACGCCTTCATCTGAGGAACGCCATCGGCACCCCGCTGTCCACCGGCAGGATCGTCCCGGTCGTCAGCGCCAGGTCGCCCGAGCACAGCGCGAAGACGGCATCGGCCACGTTCTCGGGCAGGACCTCGTGTCCCAGCACCGTGCGCCCCGCATAGAACTTCCCGAGATCCTCGGGCGGCACGCCGTACACCTTGGCGCGCTCCTCGCCCCACGCGCCCTCGAAGATGCCCGAGCCACGCACCACCCCGTCGGGGTTGACGCCGTTGACGCGCACGCCGAGGGGACCGAGCTCCGTGGCCAGCATGCGCACCTGGTGGGCCTGGTCGGCCTTGGCGGCTCCGTACGCCACGTTGCCCTTGCCGGCGACAACCGCGTTCTTGGACACGACGTACACGATGTCCGCGGGCAGGCCCTGCGCGGCCATGACCTTCGCGGCCTCGCGGCTCACAAGGAAGGAGCCCCGGGCCATCACCCGGTGCTGCACGTCCCAGTCGGCCGACGTGGTCTCGGCCAGCGGCTTGGAGATCGACAGGCCGGCGTTGTTGACCACGAGGTCGACGCCCCCGTACGTCGCCGCCGCCTCACGGACGGCCGCCTCCACCGCGGCCTCGTCGCTCACGTCGACGGCGATCGCCGCCGCCACGTCGGCGCCGCCCAGTTCCTCCG
This sequence comes from Actinomycetota bacterium, assembly GCA_046723645.1. Classification (GTDB taxonomy): domain Bacteria; phylum Actinomycetota; class Acidimicrobiia; order Acidimicrobiales; family VFJN01; genus DASQUK01. Next base: position 15,238 of record JBKOUY010000002.1, read on the forward strand.
CCGCAGCTGCCGCACCCGGCGCGTCGCGGTCGGCGAGTACCACCGCGGCACCCTCTGCGGCCAGCCGGGTGGCGATCGCGCGGCCGATGCCGGACGCCGCGCCCGTCACGAAGGCGACCCGCCCGGCGAGCGGCTTGGGGGGCGGCAGCCGGCGCAGCTTCGCCTCCTCGAGCTCCCAGTACTCGATGCGGAACTTCTCGGCCTCGTCGATGGGGCGGTAGGACGAGAGCGCCTCGGCGCCGCGCATCACGTTGATGGCGTTGATGTAGAACTCGCCGGCGATGCGGGCCGCCCGCGCGTCGGCGCCGAAGCTGTACATGCCGACGCCGGGCACGAGCACGATCACCGGATCGGCGCCACGCATGGGCGGCGAGTCGGGGCGGGCGTGGCGGCGGTAGTAGCCGGCGTAGTCGTCGCGGTAGGCGGTGTGCAGCTCGCGCAGCCGGGTCACCAGCTCGTCGACCGGCGCCGTCGGGGGCAGGTCGAGCAGGAGCGGACGCACCTTGGTGCGGATGAAGTGGTCGGGGCACGAGGTGCCGAGCGGCGCCAGCCGGCTGATCGCCTCGCGCCCCAGGAAGTCCAGGACCAGGTCGCTGTCGGTGAGCCGGCCGACCACCCGGCGGTCGGTGGAGCACAGGCCGCGCACGTGGGGTGCGAGCTCCCCTGCGAGCCGCCGGCGTTCCTCGACCGGCAGCGGCTCGTACCCGGCGCGCATCGCGCCGAGCGGGTGGCGCCGGCCCCGCTCGGCGATGAACCGCTCGGCCCGGCGGATCACGTCCAGCGAGATCGCCAGGCAGGCGTCGGACGTGTCGGCCCAGGTCGTGAGCCCGTGGCCCCCCAACACCACACCCGACAGTCCCGGGTTGTCGGCCACCAACGACGCGATCTGCAGCCCCAGCTCGAAGCCGGGCCGGCGCCACGGCACCCACGCCACCTCGCGGCCGAAGCACTCCTTCGTCAACGCCTCGCCGTCGCTCGCGGCCGCCAGGGCGATGACCGCGTCGGGATGCAGATGATCGACGTGGCGGGCGTCCACCAGCGCGTGCATGGCTGTGTCGATCGACGGCGCCGCGCCGCCGGTCCCCCAGCGGCAGTGGTCGAACGCTGCCACCATGTCGTCCTCGTGGTCGACGCCCCGATAGACGCCCCGCAGGGCGCGCACGCGATCGAGCCGCAGCGTGGCCAGGCCGTCGGGGCGGAGGGTGCCGAGGTCGCCGCCCGAGCCCTTCACGTAGAGCACTTCGGTCGGCTCCGCCGTGACGGGATCGGCCACCGCGACCTTGCACGACGTGTTACCGCCGCCGTAGTTCGTCACCCGCGGGTCGGCCCCGAGCGCGTGCGAGCGCCCGATCAGCGCCTCGACCTCGGGTTGCGGCACCTCGACGTCGCTCATGGGAGGTGGAACACCTCCTCGAGCTCCTGCATCATCTGGTCGGCGGGTAGGCCCGGTCCCTCGAAGAACGGTGCCATCATCGCCTGCCACCTGTCGTTGACGGGTTCGGAGGCCATGGCGGCTCGGGCGTCGGCGAGGCTGCTGGGCGTCTCCACGTACCCGAACAGCGTGCCGTCCGCCCGCAGGAAGAGCGAGTAGTTGTGCCAGCCGGCCCGGCGCAGCGCGTCGAGCATCTCCGGCCAGACCGCAGCGTGGTGGCGCCGGTACTCGTCGGCCATCTCGGGCCTGATCTTCAGTGTGAATCCGAACCGGTTCACCGGCACGTCCTCCCGGGCGCCCCCGTCAGGCAGGCCGGGGGTGGCGGGTGGACCGCCCACCCCCGGCCACGTGGCCTCATGACTCGTCGATGTTCTCCTCGGTGTAGAGCGTGAAGGGCCCCATGACGATGCGCAGGCCGCTGTCGCGCGTCGGGTCCTTCTCGATCCTGTACTCGCCCATCCGGCCGGCCGTGAACACCTGCCCCTCGGTCGCCTCGATCTGACCGGTGGCGATGCCGTACGTCGCGTAGTAGGTGAGGTAGCCCAGGTCGACGAAGCTCCAGAGGGCGAACTCCGGGGCGCAGCCGCTCTGGGTGTACTCACGCATCTCGTCCGGCAGGCCCAACCCTGACACCTTCACGCGGTCGCACAGCCCCTCGTCGGTCATGGCCTTGCCGGCGGCGGCGATGCCGACCGTCGTGGGGGCCATGATCAGCTCGAGGTCGGGGTGCGAGTCGACCAGGCCCAGGGCCTGGTTGTACGACTCGTCGGCGTCGTCGTTGCCGTAGACGGTGTCGACGAGCTCGAGGTTGGCGTACTTCTCTTCCTGGAGCGCATCCTCGAGGGCCGCGATCCACGCGTTCTGGTTGGCCGCGTCGGGAGAGGCCGACAGGATGGCGAACTTCCCGCCGTCCTCGCCGAGGATCTCGAGCGCCATGTCGGCCATGACCACACCGGTCTCGTCGAAGTCGACCTGGGCGACGAACAGACTCTCACCCTCGCCGGAAGGGATCGGCGAGTCCCAGCTCACGACGGCCACGTCGGCGTCGGTCGCGGCGTCGACGCCCGACTGGATCTGCTCGCCGGCGTTGTTCGAGATCATCACCGCGTCGACGCCCTGGGTCGCGGCGTTGGTCATCGTCTCGATCTGCCCGGTCGGGTCCTCGCACGTGGACGGGCCCAGGAACTCGGGCTCCGAGGTCCCCAGCTCCTCGGCGGCCTCCTGCGCACCCTCGTTGGCCTGGTCGAATACGGCGATGCCCGTGCACTTCGGGAGCAGGATGGCGTTCATGTCGTCGCCCCCCTCGATGGTCACCGCCTCCCCGGCCGGGCCGGCTCCCTCGGACCCGCCCTCGTCCGACGTTCCCGCCTCGGTGTCGTCGTCGTCACCGCACGCGACGGCACCCACGAGGGCCAGGCTGAGCATCACTGCCAGCAGCTTGTGAGGTTTCATCGTCCCCTCTCCTTCTCGTCGAGGGCCGCCCTCGACGTAGATCCCTGTGTTGCCGCTCGCGGGCGCGCGGCCGTCGTCCTCATGCCTCGGCCTCCACCTCGCGCCGGCGGAGCGGCAGCCTGTCGAGCAGGTTCTGGGCCAGCACCGACACGATCAGCAGCGCCCCGATGACCCCGGTCTGGGTGTTCGCCTCGACGTTCGCCAGGCCCAGCCCGTTGCGCAGGTTCAGCACGATGCAGATCGCCAGCGCGACCCCGAGCAGGGTCCCCGAGCCGCCGAAGATGCTGACGCCCCCGAGCAGCACCATCGTGATGATGTCGAGCTCGAAGCCCTCCCCGATGTTGGCGCGCACCGAGCCCAGGCGGGCCGCGAACAGTACCCCCGCGACGCCGGCGACCAACCCCGACATCGTGAACAGCACCAGCTTCACCCGGGCCACGTCGATGCCCGAGAAGCGCGCCACGTCGGCGTTGTTGCCGATGACGTAGACCCGCCGCCCGAACGAGGACCGGTGGAGGATGACGCCGCCCACCAACAGCATCACGAGGAACAGCACCAGCGCGAATGGCATGGGGCCGAGGAAGTCCTCGCGACCCAGGTCCCCGAACCAGTCGGGGAAGTCGCCGATCGATCGATCCTCCAGCAGCACCCGTGCCGCGCCCCGGAAGCCGATCAGGCCGGCGAGCGTGACCACGAGGGACGAGATCCCGGTCTTCGCGACCACGAGGCCCTGGACGAATCCGGCGGACGCCGCCGCCGCCAGGGCGATGGCGATCGCCAGCCCAAACGGCACGCCCGACTCGTGGGCCGCGGCGAGGACGCAGGCGGCGAACGCCATGACCGACGCCACCGACAGGTCGATCTCGCCGTTGATGATGACGAAGGTCATCGCCACCGCCACGATCACCTTCTCGATCGACAGCCGGAACAGGTTCACGAAGTTGTCGACGTCGAGGTAGACGGGCGATTGCGTGGCGTTGTAGACGATCGTCCCGACAAGGATGACGGCCAGCAGCAGCTCCCAGGTCCGCTCGCGCAGGGCCTCAGGCATCAGGTCTCCCGGAGCGCTCGGCCGCCGTGAGCGCCGGCACCCTCGTCGCGTCGGCCTCGTCGCGCGACGACGCATCGACCTTGGTGTGGGGACGGGCCTCGGCCGACCATCGGCGGCGGAACCGTCGACCGATCACGACGTCTGCGATCACGGCGGCGAGGATGAGTGCGCCGAGGATCGCGTTGCGCCAGAACTCGCTCACCTGGGGGACGCGCACGAGGCTCTGGTCGAGCAGGTCGATCAGCACCGCTCCGAGGAACGCGCCGACCAGCGTGCCCGACCCTCCCAGGACGCTGACCCCGCCGACGACCGCGGCGGCGACCGAGTCCAGCTCGAGCCCCTGGCCAGCGACGACCGTGATGTTCCCGAAGCGCGACAGGAACAGGAAGCCGGCGAACCCCGACAGCGCGCCGCAGGCGATGAACGCACCGAGCACGAGGCGCCGTGTGGGCAGCCCCGCCTGGGCGGCCGCCTCGGGATTCGAGCCGATCGCGTAGAGCCGGCGCCCCCACCGCAGCCGCTGCATCGCGATCTGCAGCACGGCGACGATGACGATGACGACGGCGAAGACCACCCTGATGTCCAGTCCGCCGATGCTGAACACCGTGCGCGTCGGCAGGTCCACCACCCACGACGGCAGGGAGTCGGCGGTGATCGTCTTGCCCTCGCCGTGCGAGATCAGCCAGCTCCGGTAGATCGCCAGGGTGCCGAGGGTCGTGATGATCGCCGGGACCCGCCCGTACGCCACGATCACCCCGTTGATCGCTCCGAGCAGGGCGCCGAGTCCGACGGCGATGGCGATGGCGACCGCCGGCGACGCCGACGGGTTGGACGACGCGAACTGGCCGGTGAGGTACGCGCTCACGCCGACGATCGACCCCACCGACAGGTCGATGTTGCGGGTCACGATGACCAGGGTCTGGGCGACGGCCAGCACGGCCGTGATCGCGACGCTGGTCGTCACCCGGTTGAAGACCCGGCCGCTGAAGTAGTCGTCGACGAGGAACCCGAACACGAGCAGGGCGAGGAAGATCACGCCCAGCAGCGACAGCTCCTTCACGCGCTCGGGCCGGATCCAGACCGCGGTGCGGCCGGGTCGGCTGCGTGCCCCGTCGAGGCTGGCGACGTCGGCCGTGCTCATTGCTTCCTCACGCGACGCCCACGGCCGCGGTCATCACGCGTTCCTGCGTGGCGTCGGACCGGTCGAAGAGCCCGGTGGGCGCGCCCTCCCGCATCACCAGGACGCGATCGCTCACCGCCAGGACCTCGGGCAGGTCCGACGAGATCAGGATGACGGCCATGCCCGAGCGGGCGAGCTCGTCGATGATCTGGTGGACGTCGGCCTTGGCGCCGACGTCGATCCCGCGCGTCGGCTCGTCCAGGATCAGCACGGCCGGCTCGGTGTTGAGCCACTTGGCGAGCATTGTCTTCTGCTGGTTGCCGCCGGAGAGCAGGCCGACCGGCTGCGACAGCCCGGCCGTGCGGATGCTGAGCTGCCGCCGGAACCGCTCGGCGGCCGACCGCTCCGCGCGGCCGTCGACGAGCCCGAGGCTCGACACGTAGCGCCGCAGCGACGGCAGCGTGATGTTCGCCGTCACCGATTGGGGCAGCGACAGCCCGACGTGGCGGCGATCCTCGGACAGGTACGCGATCCCGAGCTCCAGAGCCTGCCGGGGGGTGGCGATCTCGACCGATCGACCGTCGAACTCGATCGACCCGGTCTCGGCCGGGGCGATGCCGAACAGCGCCAGCGCGATGTCCGTGCGACCCGCGCCTACCAACCCGGCGAGCCCGAGCACCTCGCCACGCCGCAGGTCGAACGAGACGCCGGCGAACTTTCCGGTCCGGCCGAGGTCGCGGACGCGCAGGATCACATCGCCGGCGTGGTGCTCGTGCCGGGCATAGAAGTCGGACATCTGGCGCCCGACCATGGCGGCGATGAGCCGGGGCCGGGTGACATCGTCGCGGGCATCGGTCGAGACGTGCCGACCGTCGCGGAACACCGAGACGCGGTCGGCGATCTCGAACACCTCGTCGAGCCGGTGGCTGATGAACAGGACCGCTACGCCGGAGTCGCGCAGCTGGTGCACCTGGCGGAACAGCCGCTGGACCTCGTGGGCCGACAGCGCGGCCGTCGGCTCGTCCATGATGAGGACCCGCACGTCCAGCGAGATGGCCTTGGCGATCTCGATCGCCTGCTGCGTCGCCACCGGCAGCCCGCTCGCCGGTATCCGGGGATCGATGTGCACGTCGAGTCGCGCCAGGATGGCCTCGGCGTCGGCGCACATCTGGCGCCAGTGCACGACCCGACCCTGATCCTGGTGGCCGATGGAGATGTTCTCGGCCACGCTCAGGTCGGGGAAGATCAGGGGTTCCTGGTAGATCGCAGCGATGCCCAGGCGTTGCGCGTCGGCGGCGCTGCGCAGCGACACGGGCTGACCGTCGACCAGCACCTCGCCCTCGTCGGGCGGATGGATGCCGGTCATGACCTTGATGAGCGTCGACTTGCCGGCGCCGTTCTCGCCCACGAGGGCGTGGACCTCATGGCGGTGGAGCTCGAGCGAGACGTCGTCCAACGCACGCGTCGCACCGAAGCGCTTGCAGATGCCGCGCATGGCGAGGATGGGGGCGTCCCCGTCGCTCACCGGACCCGCGCCCGCCGCATCCCCGCCGCGACACCAACCGAACGGACCACTCGCACCCCCGTCGAGTCCACGTTCGTAACTGTTAATTCTCACACTAACTCACATGCGGCCGCCCGGCAACGAGTGTGGCGCCGCATCCCGGGGTCGCGGTGCTCAGGTGTCGTGGTGGAGCGTCGCCAGCGAGAAGCCACGCCGCGCGCCCAGGCGGTCCTGGCCCGTCGTCGGATCAGGCACGCGCCACGCGTGGCGACCTGACCCGACCACCAGGGGTTCGGGGGGAGCGGCCACGCCCGGCAGCACCACCTCCGCCGTCGTGTTCGGTGGCACGAGGGCCGTGACCTCGAGCGATTCGCCGTCGATCCGCCACGACGACTCCGCCAGCCCGTAGGGCGTGCGGTGCCGGCTGCTGGCCCACGAGAGCCCGCCGCCCGGGACCGGCGCAATGCGGATCCGCCGGTAGCCGGGGGCGGCCGGTGCGAGCCCTCCCACGGTGCGGTGCAGCCAGTCGGCTACCGCGCCGAGCGCGTAGTGGTTGAAGGAGTTCATCCGCACGCCGTTGAGCGAGCCATCGGGCTTGAGCCCGTCCCAGCGCTCCCAGACCGTCGTGGCCCCGCGCAACACGGCGTACAGCCACGACGGGCAGTCCTCCTGCATGAGCAGCTCGTAGGCGGTGGCGGCCTCGCCGGCATCGCACAGGGCGTCACATACGATCGGCGTGCCCACGAAGCCGGTGGCGATCCGGTAGCCGGCGTGGCGGACCAGCTTGGCCAGCCGGCGGCCGGCCCGCGCGCGCTGGTCGGCCTCGGGGAGCAGGGCGTAGCGCAGCGCCAGGGCGTAGGCGGTCTGCGAGTCGGACACCAGCAGGCCGCTCGGCGCGACGTACTCGCGGACGAAGGCGGCGCGCACCTCGGCGGCGATCGACCGGTAGCGAGGGGCGTCGTCGCCCTGGCTCTCGCGCCCGCCGCCCACGACGTCCGCGGCGGCGGCCAGCACGTCGAGCGAGTGGCACAGCGCCGCAGTGGCCACCAGGTGGGGATCGGTGCGCGCCTCGTGTGGCCGATCCTCAGGCGCCGAGGGGTCGAGCCAGTCGGCGAACTGGAAGCCCTCGTCCCACAGCCGGTTCTCGCCGGCCAGGCCGACGACCAGCTCGACCCAGGCGCGCATGCTGGCGTACTGGTCCCGCAGGACGCCGTCGTCCCCGAACCGCTGGTAGAGGACCCAGGGGACGATCACGGCGGCATCGCCCCACACCGCGGCGGGAAACAGGCCCTCGAGCGCGTTGGGCACCACCAGGGGGACGACGCCGTCGGCGCCCTGTTCGGCGGCGAGATCGGCCAGCCACGACACGAGCACGCCGGCGCAGTCGTAGAGGAAGCTGGCGGTCGGGCCGAACACGTTGATGTCGCCCGTCCAACCGAGCCGCTCGTCACGCTGCGGGCAGTCCGTGGGCACGTCGAGGAAGTTGCCCCGCATCCCCCAGACCACGTTCGCGTGGAGCCTGGTGATGCGCTCGTCCGAGCAGGCGAACCAGCCCGTGCGCTCCATGTCCGAGTGGCAGACGACGGCGGTGTTCGCCTCGTGGCCCGGCGGCTCCGTCGTGGAACCGTGCGCCCGGATCTCGGCGTAGCGGAACCCGTGGAATGTGAACCGCGGCTCCCAGGTCTCGCGACCCTCGCCCCGCAGCGTGTAGCGATCGGTCGCTTGGGCCCCGCGCAACGGCGCAGTGCACAGCTCGCCGCCCTCGAGGACCTCGGCATGGCGAATCGTCAGGGTCGATCCCGCGTCGCCCTCGGCGCTGATCCGCACGCGGCCGACGAGGTTCTGGCCGAAGTCGACGATGGTGCGCCCCGACGGCGAGGTGGTCACCCCGATGGCACGCACGGTCTCGGTGCGACGGACGGGCGGCCCCGTGCGCGCCACCAGGGTGCCCATGTCGCGTGCGACCGCGGTGGTCGATCGCCAGTCGCGGTCGTCAAAGCCGGCGCCGGACCAGCCCGGTTGCTCCAGCCGGGCGTCGTAGGCCTCGCCGGCGTAGATGCCGCTGGCGACGATCGGCGCCGCGTGGGCACGCCAGGTTCCGTCGGCCGCAGTGGCGACCGTCAGCGTGGTGCCGTCGGCCATCGTGAGTTCGAGCTGGGCCAGGAGGGCGAGGCGGTGGCCGTAGACGCGCCGCCCGCCATCCCAGCCGAGCCGGCCGCCGTACCAGCCCTCGGCCAGCCACGCACCGATGGCGTTGGCGCCCGGCCGCACGAGGCCGGTCACGTCGAACGTCTCCACCCGCAGCCGGTGGTCGTAGCTCGTCCACCCCGGCGCCAGCACGTGATCGCCGACGCGAGTGCCGTTGAGCTCGACCTCGTAGACGCCGAGCGCCGTGATGTACAGGCGCGCCCGCTCAACGGGGCCGGGCACCTCGAAGTCCCGGCGGAGCAGCGACGGTCGGGTGGTGGGCGGCTCGTCCTCGGCGGCCTCCGTCGCCTCGGCCTCGTCCGGCGCGATGAACCGGGCGGACCAGTCGGACGCATCCAGGATCCCGGCCTCGACCTCGGCCGGCTCGCTCCACGCGGATGCTGCCCCGTCCGAGCCCCACACCCGGACGCGCACGCGCCGCCGCTGCCGCGACTCGAGCGGCTCGGCCGGCCACGGCACCAACACCGACTCGTCGGACCCGACCCGCCCGGGCGTCGTCGCCGGCACACCCCGGCCGTCGATGACCTCGATCTCGTGTGCGACCTGTCGCCACCCGGGCGCATCCGTCTCGGTGATCCACGACAGGCGGGGAGCGGCCACACCGATCCCCAGCCCGTCGCCGGCCCGGCGGTGCTCGAACCGCACCGCGGTCACTGTTGCCACCGTCGCCGTCGTCGATCCGGTCGCCGTCGGTCCGGTCATCCGGTGCGAGCGTAAGTGCTCACGGGTCGGCGATCAGTAGCGTGGCCGCCGTGACCGACGCGGGCCGCGATGCTGCCGTCTCACAAGTGGCCAGCGGCGACGGGCGAGCGCTCCAGGCGCGTGGCCAGCGCACCCGACAGCGCCTCCTCGACGCCGCCGCCGAGGTGTTCGACCGCATCGGCTATCACGCGGCGCGGGTCGACGACATCGTGGCCGCGGCGGAGAGCAGCCACGGAACCTTCTACCTCTACTTCACGTCGAAGGAGGACCTGTTCGAGCAGCTCGTGGGCGAGGTCGCCGTCGAGTTGCGCGCCCTCATCGGTGAGCTCGCACCCGTGACCAATTCCGCCCGGGGCCGCGCGGCACTGCGGGCGTGGCTGGCGCAGGTGGGCGAGGCCTACGCCCGGCACGGCCGGGTGATCCGTGCTTGGACGGAGGCCGACCTGTCGGGCGAGCCCGTCGGGCGCCGCAGCGAGGACGTCCTCGCCCGCCTGGCGCTGGCCCTGACCCGGCGGCTGCGCGTGCCCAAGCGCTCGGGCCTGAATCCCACGATCGCCACACTGGCGCTCATGATGATGGTCGAACGTCTCAACTACTACGCAGCCAGCGGCCGGCTCGACGTCCACGAGGGGGACGAGCTGCTCGACACGCTGACCGACATCATCATGGCGGCGGCCTTCGGTTGACCACCGCACTAATCTGACACCGGTGTCAGATTTGCGGAGGGGGGCCCGATGACCACGACGGAGGTTCCGGCGTCGATGCCGGCGGCCGTCTACCACGGCGCCGGCGAGGTGGCGGTGGAGGACCGGCCGGTTCCGTCCCCCGGCCCCGGGGAGGTGCTGGTCGAGGTCGACCACTGCGGCATCTGTGGCTCCGACCTCCACCTGATCGCCGAGCGGTTGGGCACCGCCGGGACGGTCCTGGGCCACGAGTACAGCGGCGTCGTGGCCGCACTCGGCGAGGGGGTGACCGCCTGGTCCGTGGGTGACGAGGTGGTCGGGGGCCCGGCGCCCCGGTGCGGCCGGTGCCGCCGCTGCCTCGAGGGCCAGCCCTCGCAGTGCGAGGTGCGCGGCCAGATCATGACCGACGGGCACGACGGTGCGTTCGCCCGGTTCACGCTCGTCGACGCCCGCGCCCTGGTGCGGATCCCCGAGCGCCTCGGCCGTCGCGAGGCGGCACTGGCCGAGCCCCTGGCGGTGGCGCTGCACGGCATTACCCGATCGGGCATCGGGCCCGGGGACACCGTGATGGTGATGGGCGCCGGGCCGATCGGCGCCCTGACGGTGGCGGCCCTGCTGGCCCGAGGCCTCGGTCCGGTGACCGTGGTCGAGCCGGCCCCGCCCCGCCAGGCGCTGGCGCGGGCCCTGGGGGCCGAGGTCCTGCATCCGGACGACCTGCCCACGTACCCGATGTGGGAGCCCGAGCGGCTGTCGCCGCTGGCCGTGGACGTCGTCCTCGAGTGCTCGGGCAACAAGGCGGCGATGCAGGCGGGCCTGCACCAGCTCCGGCGTGGGGGCCGTATGGTGCTAATCGGGGCCGGCATGCAGCCGCCGTCGTTCGACCCCAATCGCATGCTGCTGAACGAGCTGACGGTCACCGGCTCGTTCGTGTACGACACCGACGGCTTCGACCGGGCGTTGGAGCTGCTGTCGAGGGCGGGTGCGATCCCGACCGACGTCCTGATCGAGGCCGACGACGTCGGGCTCGACCGCGTCGGCGAGGCGGTGCGGGGGCTGGCGGCTGGCGAGACCGCCGGCAAGGTCATGGTGGCGCCGGGTCTCACGCTGGCCGCGGGCCCCACGACGGAGGAGGCGTGATGCCGCATCCCTACTATCCGGCCGGCAACCCCAAGTTCAATCACGTGGCCCTGAGCGTGCCGTCCGACCTCCTCGACGAGACCAACCGCGCCGACCTGTGCCGCTACTTCAGCGAGGTCCTCGGCTTCGACGAGATGCCGACGGAGACGATCGACCGGAAGCGGTTGGTCCTGGCGTGCGTGCACTGGGACCAGTTCATCTACCTCGTCGCCAACGACGAGCCGATGCGCTGCCCCCGCACCGACCACTACGGCTTCGCCGTCCGGTCGCGTGACGACCTCGTCGCCGCGCGCGATCGGGCCGTGGCCTTCCGGGAGCGCGACCCCCGGGTCGACCTCGACGACCTGGCGATGGACGACCAGGGAGTGGTGAAGATCCACTCCATCTATGTCCGGTACCTGCTGCCCATGACCTGCGAGCTGCAGTACTGGGAGTTCCCCGAGCAGCCCGTGGGATAGGGCGACCTACCGCCCCTCGGGCTCGGGCGCGGTCGGGAGGAACGGCGGGACCGAGCCGTCGCTGCGGCCGAGGACCGCCTCCCGCTGGGCCGCCATGGCGTCCAGCGTCCACGGCTTGTCGGACCGCACCTCGGTGACGGGATGCCACCCCGCGAGGAGCTGCACCAGGCCGCCCTGCACCTTGACCACCTGCCCGGAGATCCCGGCCGCGAGGTCGGACGCCAGCCAGCACGCCACCGCTGCGACGTTGGCCGGGTCGAACCGGTCGAACCCCGATTCGTCCGGCGCCATGGCTCCGCCGGCGACCGCCTCGGTGAGGCGCGTCCGCGCCACCGGTGCGATGGCGTTGACGCGGACGCCGAGCCGCTCGAGCTCGCGCGCCAGCACGATGGTGAGCGCGGCGATCCCGGCCTTGGCGGCCGCGTAGTTGGCCTGCCCGGCGTTGCCGTACAGGCCCGACTCGCTCGACGTGTTGACGATGACCCCGCCGGTGGGTTCGCCGGTCTCCCTGAAGCGCGCCCGCCACCAGGTGGCGGCGTGGCGGGCCACGGCGAAGTGACCCTTGAGGTGGACGTCGATGACGGCGTCCCATTCGGCTTCGGACATGCTGAAGCTCATGCGGTCGCGCAGGATCCCGGCGTTGTTGATCACGACGTCGAGCCGCCCGAACCGGTCCACCGCCAGCGAGACGAGCGCGTCGGCGCCGTCCCACGTCGCAATGTCGTGGGTGCTGGCGACCGCGGCGCCGCCGGCCGCCTGGATCTCGTCGACCACGGCGTGGGCGGGCCCCGTGTCGTTGCCCGAGCCGTCGGCGGCGCCGCCCAGGTCGTTGACGACCACCGCAGCGCCCTCGGCGGCCAGCAGGTGCGCCTCCTCGCGTCCGATCCCCCGCCCCGCCCCGGTGACGATGGCCGCCTTGCCGTCGAACAGCCCCATGCGACTCCCCTCGCTGTTTCTGACATGCCCGTCAGGTCCGGCCGACGCAGACTAGTGGGCGCTCGCGACCAGGAGCTTCCTTCCGTCCAAGACGGCCGCACCGTCGGGGTGCGATCGTCGGGCGCGACAAGTTTTTCGCCGCCGCGACGTCGTAACTGGAAACTTCGTAGTGACACCGCCCCCGAGGAGTAGCGTAGGCGAACATGCGTACGACAATCAGTTCGGAGAAGCTGGTCCGAGAGTTCGACAGCCTCAGGGCGGTCGACGAGGTCGACCTCGAGATCGAGCAGGGCGAGATCTACGGCTTCCTCGGGCCCAACGGCGCCGGGAAGTCGACCACCGTCCGGGTCCTCTGCACGCTGCTGGCGCCCACCTCCGGCCGCGCCGTCGTGGCCGGCTACGACGTCGCCACCGACCCCGGCAAGGTGCGGCTGAGCATCGGCGTCGCCCTCCAGGAGGCGGCGCTCGATCCCAAGCAGACCGGCAACGAGCTGCTGCGCCTCCAGGGCCGGCTCTATGGCCTGTCCAAGGCGGAGGTCGAGCAGCGGCTAGCCGACCTTGCTCAGCTGGTCGACATCGGCGACGCGTTGAACCGGCCCATCAGCACCTACTCCGGCGGCATGAAGCGCCGCCTCGACCTCGCCGCCGCCCTCGTGCACAACCCGCAGGTGCTCTTCCTCGACGAACCGACCACCGGGCTCGACCCCATGAGCCGGGCTCGGGTGTGGGACGAGGTGCGCCGCCTCAACCGAGACCTCGACATGACCATCTTCCTCACCACCCAGTACCTCGAGGAGGCCGACGAGCTGGCCGACCGGGTCGGCATCATCAACGACGGCAAGCTGGTCGCCGAGGGCACCCCATTCGAGCTGAAGCGCCGCATCGGCAACGACGTGATCTTCGCCCGGCTCGACGGCGACGCCGCCGCTGCCTGCCCGATGGTCGAGGCCGTGGCCGGCGTCGCCGGCGTCGAAGCCCGGGCCAACGAGATGGTGATCACAGCCGCCGAGGGCACCGCCGTGATCGGCCCGGTGGCCGTCGCCCTCAACAACTGCGGCATCCCGGTGCGCGACCTCACGCTGCGCACGCCGACGCTCGACGACGTCTTCCTCGAGCTGACCGGCACGCACATCCAGACGTCCGACGAGGCCATCGAGGCCGAGCTGGCCGAGATGACCGAGATGAACGAGAGCGACAGCACGGAGGTGAGCTCGTGACCGCCATCGACACCGCCGTCACGGCGCCGGTCACGCCGAGCGCCATCAGGGCCCGCCCGGCCGGCCTCCTCCACGACATCGCCTCCATCGCCGGTCGCGCCCTGCGGGCGGTCCCGCGCGACGTGGAGTCGGTGATCCCGCCGATCTTCATCGCCCTGTTCTTCTTCGTCGTCAACGTCGGCACGCTGTCCGACCTCACCGAGAACAACATCCCCGGCTTCGACTTCACCGCGTTCCAAATGCCCACGGCGATCCTGCTCGGGGTCACCGGCGTGTCTCGGGCCTACGCGCTGGTGCTCGACGTCCAGAACGGCTACTTCGACCGGCTCCTGCTCACCCCGATCAGGCGCCTGGCCATCCTGCTGGGGCACCTGTGCGCCGACGTTTCGGTGGCGTGCGCGCTGACGATCCCGATCATCATCATGGGCTTCATCCTCGGCGTGCGGTTCGAGTCGGGGCCCCTGGGGGTCGTGGCCTTCATCGTCCTGGCCGGCCTGTGGAGCCTGGCCTTCGCCGGATTCGGCTACGCCATCGCCCTCAAGACCGGCAACCCGGCGGCGGTGAACTCCAGCTTCCTGCTGTTCTTCCCCTTCCTGTTCCTGACCTCGTCGTACGTCCCCCGCGAGGAGCTCAGCGGGTGGCTCGACACGGTCGCCTCCATCAACCCCGTCACCTACCTCCTCGAGGGCCTGCGCTCGCTGGTGATCGAGGGGTGGCAGTGGGCCGACCTGGGCCAGGCGCTGGTGGCCGTGGCCGCGGTCGGCAGCATCAGCATGTGGCTGTGCTTCGCCGCGCTGCGCGGCCGCATCAAGCGTGGCTGACGGCGCCGCCGAACCCGGGGCCTGGCTCACAAACGACGCCGGCGGGCACGTGGCGCTGCTCGGCGGGTGGTCGCCCACAAGCGGTCGGCACCACTTCCCGCCGGCGCAGCGCTGCCCGTACTCCGGCGCCGTCGACGTCGAGGTCGTGCCGCTGCCACGCACCGGGAGCCTGTGGGCCTGGACCACCGTGACCAGCGCGCCCCCCGGCTACGAGGGCCCGGTCCCCTACGGGTTCGGCGTCGTCGAGCTCGACGGCGTCGGCCTGCGGGTCGTCGGTCGGCTCACCGAGCCCGACCCGTCGGCGCTGCGGGAGGGCCAGCCGATGGTCGTGACCACCGAGACGTTGCCCGGCGGGCTGGTCGTATGGGCCTTCGCTCCCGAGGACCGCGCGGACCTGGCGGATCGGGCGGAGGCCGTGGTGTGAGGCGGCCGCCGGCCGGTCCGATGCGAGGCGCCCCACGATGAACGGCGTCGAGATCGCCGGCGTCGGGCTGCACCCGTTCGGGCGGTTCGGCGACACTCCCGCCACCGCACTCGGCGTCCACGCGGCCGGCGCGGCGCTGGCCGACGCCGGCTGGACGCCCGCCGACGCCCGCGGCCGCATCGGCGCCGCCTACTGCGCCACGGCGTACGGCGGCGTCGCCAGCGGCCACCGGGTGCTCGGGGGGCTGGCGCTCACCGGCATCCCCATCGTCGACGTCGAGGCGGGGTGCGCGTCCGGAGGTGCGGCACTTGCGCTGGCGGCGGGGTCGATCCGGTCGGGCGAGCACGACGCGGTGCTGGTGGTGGGCGTCGAGAAGATGCCCAAGGGGATCATCCGCTCGTCGTTCTTCGCGCCGTGGCAGGAGGAGGCGGGGCTCAACGCCAACCCCGCCTACTTCGCGTTGCGGGCCCAGCGGTTGCTGCGCGAGCACGGGCTCGCCGTCGACGACCTGGCGGCGCTGGTGGTGAAGAACCGCCGCTGGGGCGCGCACAACCCCGACGCGATGTTCCGGTCCAAGGTGACGGCGGAGGAGGTGCTGGCGTCGCGGATGGTGTGCGATCCGCTGCGGCTGTGGATGCTGTGCTCCCCCAACGAGGGCGCGGCCGCGGTCGTGCTGCGGAGGGGCGAGGGTGGCGTCCGGCTCGCGGCGGCGGCGCTACGGAGCCACCTTCCCGGCAGCGTGCTCGACGAGTCCACCCCGATGGCCGGCCTCGCCGACGACGCCGGCATCACGCCGCCCACCACGCTCGCCGCGACCGATGCCTACGAGGAAGCGGGCGTCGGGCCCGAGGACCTGGACGTCGTCGAATGCCAGGACACCGACGCCGGCCGCGAGCTGCTGTCGTGGTACGAGCTCGGCCTGTGCGGCGCCGGCGACCAGCGCAAGCTGCTCGGGGCCGACGAGGGCGGGGCCGGCGCCGAGGTCGGCCGGCCGCCGGGTCCGGCAATCAACCGCTCCGGCGGGTTGCTGTCCAAGGGCGAGCCGCTCGGCGCGTCGGGCCTGGGCCAAGTGGTCGAGCTGGTCCGCCAGCTCCGGAGCACGGCCGGCGACCGGCAGGTGCCGCACGCACGCGTCGGCCTCGCGCACACGGTCGGCCGCGGGGCCAACGCCAGCGTGACCGTCGTGACGCGCTGATCACCGCTCAGAGGCCGAGCGGATAGGCCCGCACGTGGGCACTGAACCGTACGGGATTTGCGTGTGAGCCCAGGCCTCACAGCTCGGCCTCCAGGCAACGCTGACAACGGTGCGCCGAGACCGACGTACCAATCCGCGCTTGTTTTCAGGGGTCCTTGGGCAGCCCCAGGAGGCGCTCGGCGATCACGTTGCGCTGGATCTCGCTGGTGCCGCCCGCGATCGACAATGCCCGGTTGCCGAGGAACCCGGCGATCCAGGGGCCGCCGGGCCCGTCCGTCAGCGCCGCCTCGGGACCCAGCAGGGCGAGGCCCGCCTCCTGCATCGCCTGCTCGTGCTCCACCGCGGCCAGCTTGCGCACGCTGGCCTCGGGGCCGCCGGCACCGCTGCCCCGCGGCGCACCACCGAGCGCCCGCAGCGTCGTGCGGAGCCCGAGCACGGCGATGGCGTGGGCGTCGACGACCAGGCCTCCCAGCCGGTCCAGGACCAGCGGGTCGGCGAGCAGGCCCTCGGACTCCGCGAGCTCGAACAGGGCGCTCACGCCCGGTCCGAACGACGATGCCTCCGCCATCGACACCCGCTCGTTGGCGAGCGTCGTGCGGGCGTAGGTCCAGCCCTCCGTCGGCGACCCCACCACGCAGTCGTCGGGCACGAACACGCCGGTGAGGAAGATCTCGTTGAACATCGCCGAGCCCGTCAGCTCCCGCAGGGGCCGGATGTCGATGCCCGGCGTGGCCATATCGACGAGGAAGCAGCCGATGCCCTGGTGCTTGGTGACGCCGGCGTCGGTGCGGGCCAGGCAGATGGCCCAGTCGGCCTCCCGTGCCATCGACGTCCACACCTTCTGACCGGTGATCGACCAGCCACCGTCGACGCGCTCGGCACGCGTGGACAGGGCGGCCAGGTCGCTGCCCGCCCCCGGCTCCGAGAACATCTGGCACCAGCCGATCTCGCCGCGCAGCGATGGCGCGATGAATCGCTCCTGCTGCTCCGGGCTGCCATGGGCGATGAGGGTGGGCAGGACCCACCCGGCGATGGCCAGGTGCGCCCGCCGGACCCGGGCCGCGCTCAGCTCCTGGTCGATCACGAGCTGCTCGACGGGCGACGCGTCGCGCCCCCAGGGCCGGGGCCAGTGGGGCGCCAGGTAGCCGGCGTCGGCGAGCAGGCGGCGCCACTCGGACCGGTCGTGGGTCCGGAGGTTTTCGATGAAGTCGCGGACCTCGGCCCGGAGCGGCTCGGCCTCGGGCGGCAGCTCGACGGACAGCGACCGCCGCTCGCCGGCGGCCACCGCCTCGGCCATCCGGCGCCGGGCCACCTCCGGCGCCGGCAGCAGGTGGCGGATGGCGCTGGCGCGCTTGAGGAACAGGTGGGCGTCGTGCTCCCACGTGTAGCCGATGCCGCCCAGGACCTGGATGCAGTCCTTGGCGGCGCGGAAGCCGGCCTCGGGGGCGAGCGCGGCGGCGGCCGACTGCGCCACCGTCCAGCCCCCGTCGGAGCCGGCGTCGAAGCTTCGGGCGGCGTCCCACACGGCCGCCCGGGCCGCCTCGACTGTCACGAGCATGTCGGCGCAGCGGTGCTTCACCGCCTGGAACTGGCCGATCGGCCTGCCGAACTGAACCCGCACGGCCGCGTAGTCGGCCGCCGTGCGCACGCACCACTCGGCAACGCCGAGGGCCTCGGCCCCGGCGAGCAGCTCGGCCAGGCGGACCAGCGCAGCGGGATCGGCCGCATCCCCGGGGCGGGGCGACAGCCACCGCGCCGGCCCGACGTCGACCCCGTCGAGCCGGACCTCCGCCAGCCCGCGGGTGGCGTCGAAGCTGGCCAGCGCCTTGACCTCGACGTCGGCGCGGTCGACCACGCACCACGACACGGCGTCCGGTCTCGCCACCGGGAGCACGAACCGATCGGCCAGCGAGCCACTCCAGACGCCGCGGGCGCGCCCCGACACCCTCCCCGCGTCGTCGACCACCAGCTCACCGGCCAGGGCGAGGCCCCCCACCATGGTCCCGTCCACCAGCGGGCGGGCCAGGTCCGGGTCCCCGCCCCAGCGGTCGACCGCCACCGCCGCGATCACCGTCGGCACCATCGGCCCGGGTGCGCACCACCGCCCCAGCTCCTCGAGCACCACCGACAGCTCCGCGACGCCGTAGCCCTGACCGCCGTGCTCGACGCCTACCGCCAGGCCGAGCCAACCCATGTCGGCGACCTCGGCCCACCACGCCGGCAGCGCCTCGGCCTCGCCATCCGCCCCGGCGGACGGGCCGCCAGGTGCCTCGAGGCACGCCCGCGCCTCGGCCAGCAGGTCGCGGGCCTCGGCCCAGCGGCGCACGGTCGCCGCCAGCTCGGTGTGGTCGTCGGTGACGGCCAGTCCCACTAGTGGACCCTCGCGGAAGTCATCGTGGCGTCTCGCCGGCCAGATCCGCCGCTGGACTGCGTCCTCGTCGTCGCCGAAGCCGCTGGCTGCGCCTTCCTCCTGCGTCCTCGCCAGCGACGAATCTGCCACGGCGATACATCCACGGAGCTTCCCCGAGCGCCCACTAGGCCCCCTCCTGTTGGTTCCCGGCGTCGCCGTGGATGCTGATGGCGTTGACCGGGCAGCCCTCGACGGCGGCGCGGACGTCCGCAGGGTTGTCGCCCGCCGGGTCGACGACCACCGACTTCAGCTCGTCGTCGAGATCGAACGTGTTCGGCGCGTAGAAGCAGCAGTTGCCGGAGCCGATGCAGAGCTCGCGGTCCACGACGACGCGCCTGCGGGGGTGTCCGCTCATGTCGCCAGCTCGCGGTAGCGGGCGTAGCGCTCGCCGGTGGCGGCGCGCCAGCGGGGGTCGGGCTCGACCCGGCGCCCCTGACGGGCCCACCGGGCGGCGCCGGTGGAGGACTCCTCCAGCCCGGCGGTCACCCGGGCCAGGAACGCGGCGCCGAGCGCAGCGCCCTCGGGCACCGCGACCGGGTCGACCGGCAGCCCGGTGCAGTCGGCCAGGGCCTGCACCCAGTCGGCGTCGCGCACCCCGCCGCCGGTGGCGACGATCCGCCGGGCGGTGCCGGCGACGCCGCCGAGGTCGAGCATGTGGCGGGCGGCGAAGGCCGACGCCTCGTAGACCGCCCGGCGGAGCGTGGCGGCTTCGAGCCCGATGTCGAGGTCGTGCAGCGACGCCCGCCGGCCGGGATCGTGCAGCGGCACCCGCTCGCCCCGGAGGTAGGGCTGCCACACGGGCACGCGCTGCGGGTCGAGCGGTGTGCCGGAGGCGTCCGCCGCCAGCAGCCGGTTGGCCCAGGCGACGAACAGGCCGCCGGCGTTGGACGGGCCCCCGATCAGGCTCTTCCCCGGCGCCGTGTGCGGGACCGTCCACACGCCCGCCGCCTCCCGCCACTCGGGGATGACCGCCCACACGATCAGCGTGGAGCCAAGGATGACCAGCACATCCCCGTCGTTGTCGGCGCCGGCCACGAACTGCTCGGCGAGGGCGTCGATGGTGCCGCCGCCCAGCGGCGCGCCCCCGGCATCGTGCACCCGCCCGACCGGCTCGGTCCCGACGACGATCCTCGGCAGGCGGGCCACGTCGTCGACACCCGCCTTGGCAGCCACCTCGGCGTCCCATCCCTGGAAGTCGAACAGCGGCAGCGCCGTCATGGCCACGGTCGTCTCGATGGCCGCCGCACCGCTCAGGGCGTGGTTGGCGACGGCCTGGGCGGGCCAGTAGCCGCCGGCATCGGGATGCTCGCGGGCCAGCCACTCGAGGAACCGCACCAGCTCGCCCGAGCTCGCCGGATCCGCCGACGGGTCGCCCCCCGCACCCCGAGCGTCGCCGTAGAGCAGCCCGTTGGAGATCGGCAACCCCTCGCCGTCGACCGCGCACAGCGACGGGACCATCGCCGCCACGTTCACGCCGCGCACCTCGACCGGCCCGCCGTCCGGGTGGCCGGCGGCGAGCACCTGCCGCAGCACCTCGACGACGCCGTCGCGCCAGGACGATCGGGCGTCGTGCGCCAGCTCGCCGGCGTGGCGGGCGAGCAGCGGACGAGTCACGCGACTGCGGGCCACGACCCGGCCGTCGCCGTCGGCCGCCACGGCCTTCACCGAGGTGGTGCCGATGTCGATGCCGACGGTCACCTCGCTCGCCATAACCACCCCGCTCGGACTGACACTCGTGTCAGCCGGAATGTACCGTGCGCCGCATGGCCGGACAGGCGGCGACGGGAGGACGGTCATGAGCGCACTGCCGACGCTGGAGGGCGCGAGGGTCCTCGTCACCGGGGCTTCCTCGGGCATCGGGGCCGCGTTGGCGCCGATGCTGGCCGGGCGCGGCGCCACCGTGGGGATCGCCGCCCGGCGGCCCGACCGGCTGTCCGGCGTGCTCGAGGCCTGCGCGGATGCCTCTCCCGGCGACGGCGGTGGCGACGGCGCCGGGCACCGGATGTGGACGGTCGACCTGTCCGACCCCGATGCCGCCGCCCGCCTGGCGGTCGAGGCCTGGGATGCCTTCGGGCACCTCGACGCCGTGGTCAACAACGCCGCCCGGCCAATGCGGCGGCCCGTGCAGCGGCTGTCGACCGACCTCGTCGAGGACGTGATGCGCACCAACTTCCTCTCGCCGGTGGCGCTGACCCTGGCGGTCCTGCCTCGCATGCTGCGGCGCGACCGGGGCGTCATCGTCAACGTCGGCAGCCTGGCCGGCCGGGTCGGGTCGCCGCGCGAGGCCGCGTACGCGGCATCGAAGTTCGCCCTGCACGGCTGGTCGGAGGTGATGGCCGTCGACCTGTGGTCCACGGGCGTCGAGGTCCGCCTCATCGTTCCGGGGGCGATCGCCACGGAGATCTGGGACCAGCCCGGCAACGACCCGTCCCCCTACGACGGTCCCTTCGAACCGGCCGAGACGGTGGCGGCCGCCGTCTGTGAGGCGCTGGTGAGCGACGGCTTCGAGCGCTACGTCCCCGACCTCAAGGCGGTCGCCGAGTTCAAGACCTCGGACATCGACGGCTTCATGCAGGGGGCCGTCGACTACTTCGCCGGCCGGGAGCGGGCCAGCCAGGAGCGGGCGCAATGAGGGCGCTCCAATTCATGGCGGACCCGGATCCCTGGCCGGACGAGCTGCCGCAGGACGCACCGCGGCTGCTCCGCAACCTGGCGTCGACCCCCATGGCGCTGGTCGACCTGCCGGAACCGCAGCTGCTGGGCGACGACTGGTTGGTGCTGCGCACTCGCGTCACCGGCATCTGCGGGTCCGACACCAAGCAGGTGCTCATGGACTTCGAGGACGGCACCGACAACATGATGACGGCCTTCATCTCGTTCCCCCAGGTGCTGGGGCACGAGGTCGTCGCCACCGTCGAGGCGGCGGGACCGGCGGTGCGTGCCGTCGAGGCCGGTGAGCGGGTCGTGCTCTACCCGAACCTGGGGTGCCGGGCCCGCGGCATCGCCCCCCTGTGCCCGGCGTGCGCCCGGGGCGACTACCAGATCTGCGCCAACTTCCACCAGGGTCGCCTGTCGGCCGGCATCCACACCGGCAACGCCGTCGAGGCGACCGGCGGCTTCGCCGAGCGGCTGCCTGCGCACGAGTCGATGGCGGTCGCGGTGCCCGACGGCATCGCCGACGAGGTCGCAGTGCTTGCGGACCCGTGGTCGGTGTCGTTCCACGCCATCACCCGCAACCCGCCCGGCCCCGGGTCCCGGGCCGTGGTCTACGGCGCCGGGGCGCTGGGGTCGACCGCGACGGCGATCCTGCGCCAGCTCTATCCGGGCGTCGAGGTGGCGACCGTCGCCCGCTGGGCGGGCCAGGCCGAGCACGCCGCGGCATTGGGGGCCGAGGTGTTCGCTCCCGAGCCCACTGAGGACCTGGTCGAGCGGCTGGCGGCCTGGTCCGGCGCGACGCTCCGCCGCCCGTGGGAGGGACTGCCGGTCGCCTACCCGGGCGGCATCGACGTCGTCTACGACACCGTCGGCTCCCCCGCAACCACGGAGGTGGCGCTGCGGGTGCTGAGGGAGCAGGGCACGCTGGTCCAACTGGGCGTGAGCTCGCCCGGGCGGTTCGAGTGGACGCCCTGGTACTTCAAGGAGCTGCGCCTGATGGGCTCCAACGCGTTCGGCGACGAGACCTTCGAGGGCCGGCGCCAGCACGCCTACCGCCACTACTTCGGCCTGGTGGCCGACGGCCGCGTCGACCTGTCGGGCATGCTCACGCACCGCTTCCGCCTCGACGAGTGGCGCGAGGCGTTCGCCACGCTGGTGCATCAGGGCGAGACCGGCGCCATCAAGGTGGCGTTCGACTTCCGGTAGGGCCTGCTCAGATCACCCCTCGAACTTGCGGCGACAAGGGACCCCATAGGGGCGTCAACCGCCGCAAGTTTCGGGATTGGTCAGATCACCGACTGGCCACCCTCGACCCGGGCCCGGAGCAGCCGCGCCAGGCGGGCGCGGTGGAAGGTGGCATCGCCGAACGTGACCGCGTCTAGGTGGGCGCGCTTCAGGTACAGGTGGAGGTCGTGCTCCCAGGTGAAGCCGATGCCCCCGTGGACCTGCAGCGCGGACGCCAGGACCCGGGAGGCGGCATCGCTGCACCAGGCCTTGGCCGTCGACGCCGCCATCGACCGCTCGGCGCCGGCGGCGTCTACGTCGCCGAGGGTCCAGGCGGCCCAGTAGACGGCCGACCGCATGCCCTCCACGTCGACCAACATGTCGGCGCAGCGGTGCTTGACCGCCTGGAAGCTGCCGATCGGCCGCCCGAACTGGACGCGGTCCTTGGCGTAGGCCACCGCCAGGTCGAGCGCCCGCTGGGCGATGCCGAGCAGCTCGGCGGCGTATGCCACCGCCGCCACGTCGAGGTGGCGCGCCACCTCGGCCGCGCCCCCGACCTCGATGCGGGGGGCGTCGGCCAGCGCCGCCGACCCGAGCCAGCCGAGCTGCCGGGTGACGTCCATCGCCGGCTCGGCGGCCGGGCGGCGCTCCCCCAGCTCGACCGCCATCAGCCGATCGTCCTCGGGCACCACCACCACGTCGGCGACCGGTGCGTAGACGCACGGTCGGTCGAGGCGCTCGGCACACGCAGCCACCGCCTCGCCGGCGATCAGCCGTGGCCCCCAGGCGCCGTCGGCCAGCGCACCGAGGGCCACCATCTGGCCGAGGACCGGGGCCGGGGCCACGTGCGCACCCACCTGCTCGAGGACGATAGCGGCCTCCACCCAGCCCAGGCCCACGCCGCCCAGCTTCTCGGGCACGGCCAGGCCGCACCAGCCCTGGTCGACCATGGCCTCCCACAGGTCGCGGTCCGGCTCCCCGCCCCGGTCGACCGCGCTGCGGACGACCCGCATCGGCGAGCGTCCTGCCAACAGGTCGGTGGCGGCGGCCCGCAGCGCCCGCTGGTCGGGGGACAGCTCGAAGTCCACGTCGAGGAAGCTACGGGTCGGTCGGAGACCGACGCCATAAGCAGCGACGAGTCGGCCGGGAGGCCGAGGCCCGTAGGGGCGGTGGTCGGGGTCGGGCTGGAGGGTGGGGGTCGGGCGGGACAGCGTAACTGACGGTCGTGTCACCTCCGGATGGGCCCGCCACCTACGATGCACCTGTGGATCTCACGCCGACGGCCGAGCAAGAGCGGCTGCGGGCCGAGTGCCGCTCGTGGCTCGAGGCCAACCTGCCGTGGGAGTACGGCGTCGGCCTTCCGCCGCGGCACGCGTCACTCGACGACGAGGTGGCATTCGGCCGGAGCTGGCAGCGCCGGCTCGCCGACGGGCGCTGGGTCGGCGTGACGTGGCCTGAGGCGTACGGCGGACGGGATGCCGGCGCACTCGCCCACTACATCGTCCAGGAGGAGCTGGCCCGGGCCCGCGCCCCCGAGTTGGTGGGCCGGATCGGGGTCAACCTGGTTGGTCCGACGCTGCTGGCGCACGGCACCGAGGAACAGCGCCGGCGCTGGCTGCCGGGCATCCTGCGGGCCGACATCCTGTTCTGCCAGCTGTTCAGCGAGCCCGGCGCCGGCAGCGACCTGGCGTCCCTGACGACGCGGGCCCGGCGGTCGGACGACATGCCATCCGCTCCGCCGGCCCGAGCGGCCGTGGAAGCGGGGAGTGTGTCTCGGGCCAGCGAGGGCTGGGTGCTCGACGGGCAGAAGGTGTGGACGTCCTATGCCCAGTTCGCCGACTGGGGCCTGTGCCTGGCCCGCACCAACCCCGACGTCCGCAAGCAGGCCGGGATCACGGCGTTCGTCGTCGACATGAACGCGCCGGGCGTCGAGGTGCGGCCGCTGCGGCAGATCACCGGCGAGTCCGACTTCAACGAGGTGTTCCTCGGCGGCGTCTTCGTGCCCGACGACTGCGTGATCGGCGAGGTCGACGCCGGCTGGCGGGTGTCGGGCTCGACGCTCGCCCACGAGCGGGGGACGAACCCCCGCCAGCTCGTGATCCACAGCCAGCACCTCGACGAGATCATGAAGCTGGCGGCCGAGCGGGGGGCGTTCGACGATCCCCACATCGCCCAGCGGCTGGCTCAGACGTTCGTGGAGGTCAAGCTGTTCCAGCTCCACAACTGGCGGTCGCTGTCGCGGCTCGAGTCGGGCCAACCGATCGGGCCCGAGGGCTCCGCGCTCAAGCTCTACTGGTCGGAGATGAGCCAGCGCCTCCACCGCCTCGCGCTCGATGTGCTGGGCCCCGCCGCACCCCTCGGCACCGGCGCGACCGACAACCCCGGCGGGGGCGAGTGGCAGCGGTCCTGGCTCTACTACCAGGCGGCGTCGATCTTCGCCGGCACCAACGAGATCCAGCGCACCATCATCGGCGAGCGGGTCCTGGGACTGCCGCGTGAGCCCTCCGAGGCAATGACGAACGCTCGGGAGCAGGCGAGGCAATGACGACCGCAAGGCGTGCGCTATTGCCTCCGGTTGTAGCGACCGTTCGCCATTGCCTCACGACGCCCGAGACCCGCCCATGAGCGCCTCCCGCGTCGGGTACGACGTCGACGGCCCGGTGGCCACGATCACGCTGCGCCGGCCCGAGGTCGCCAACGCCCTCGACTCCGCCACCATCGACGAGCTCGACGGAGCCCTCGACCGTGCCGAGGCCGACGACGCCGTGCGCGTGCTGGTGCTGGCCGCCGAGGGCAAGCACTTCTGCTCGGGCCACGACCTCAAGGAGCTGCTGGACGGGACCGAGCCGTGGGCGGCCATGCGGGCCACGCCCGAGGGCAAGCTGCGGCACGAGCAGGTCATGTACTTCGACCGCTGCGTGCGCCTGCGCGACTTCCGCAAGCCGACCATCGCCGCGGTGCAGGGCACCTGCTCGGCCGCCGGACTGATGCTGGCGTGCATGTGCGACCTGATCGTCGCCGCGGACGACGCCCGCTTCTCCAACCCGGTCCTGCGCATGTCCGGTGCGGGCGTTGAGCTGCTGGTCGAGCCCTGGGAGATGGGCCCCCGCAAGGCCAAGGAGTTCCTGCTCTGCGCACGGACGCTGACCGCTGACGAGGCCGAGCGGTCCGGCATGGTCAACCGGGTCGTGCCCCGCGCCGAGCTGGCGGCCGCGGCCCAGGCGATGGCCGACGAGGTCGCGCTCGTGCCGCCGGTCACCGCGCAGGCGGTGAAGGGGTCCATCAACGCCATGGTCGACCGCATGGGTCAGCGTGACTCGTGGCGGCACCACTTCATGGTCCACCAGTTCGTGTCCAACACCCAGACGGCGCTGGGTCTCATGCGGGAGCGCACGGCTGGTGGCATGGAGCACGTGAAGCGCGAGCAGGCCGGCCCGGGACCATGACCGGTCGGTCGACGACCGACGCCGCTCGGGGCGGCGGTCGGGGTGGGGCCGGAACGACCGCAGCCGGGCCGCTGGCGGGGCTCCGCGTCCTCGACCTCGGTACCCGCATCGCGGCGCCGTTCTGCGCCGGGCTGCTGGGCGAGCAGGGCGCCGAGGTCGTGAAGATCGAGCAGCCCGGTCGCGGGGACTTCATGCGCGACATCGGCCCGTTCGCAGACACCGAGGGCGGGCGCTACTCGCTGTACTGGGCGGTGGAGGGGCGCGGCCGCAAGAGCGTGACGATCGACCTGCGCACGCCGCGGGGCCAGGACCTCGTCCGCCGGCTCGCCTCCCACGCCGACGTGCTGTGCGAGAACTTCCGGCCCGGCACGCTCGAGTCGTGGGGGCTGGGCCCGACCGACCTCCACCCCCGGCTCGTGGTCGTCCGGATCTCGGCCTTCGGCCAGGACGGGCCCTACGCGCCGCGGCCCGGGCTCGACCGCACGGGCATCGGCTACGGCGGCCTGCTCAACCTCACCGGGTACCCGGACCGGCCGCCGGTGCGGCCCGGCCTCACGACCAGCGACTACCTCACCGGCGCCTTCGCCGCGCAGGCCGCCGTCGCGGCCCTCTACCGCCGGGACGCGGGCCCGGCCGCCACCGGCCGGGGCGCGGTCATCGACGCCGCCTTGTACGGCTCGGTGCTGCGGATCCTCGAATGGACCATCGCCGCCTACGACCGGCTCGGGATCGTGCGGGAGCGCGAGGGCAACCGCCTGGCCAACTCGGCGCCGCTCGACAACTACCCGACCCACGACGGCCGCTCCGTCTGCCTGGTGGCGGGCAGCGACGCCAACTTCACGCGGCTGTGTGCGGCGATGGACCGGCCCGACCTGCCCACCGATACCCGGTTCGCCACCCTGGCCGACCGGGCCAAGCACGCCGACGAGATCAACGCCATCGTCGCCGAGTGGACGGCGGCGCGGTCCGCCGCCGAGGTCGAGGCGGCCGCCGTCGCGCACGGCGTGCCGGTCGCCCGTGCCTACACCGCCGCCGACATCGCCGCCGATGCCCACATGGCGGCGAGGGACGACCTGGTCGCGGTGGCCGATCCCGAGCTGGGGCCGCTCCGCCAGCAAGCACCGTTCCCCCGGTTCGTCGGCGAGGCGTCGCCGACCCCGGCCGGGGCGCCCCGCCTCGGCGAGCACACGCGCGAGGTGCTGGGCGGGATCCTGGGCCTGTCCGACGCCGAGCTCGACGGCCTGGCCGAGGACGGCGTGACCTGACGGAACGAGATCCGAGGGGAGCACACGATGACGACGATCTTCCACACCCACGACGCCGACCCCGCGGCCATCGAGGGCCAGCGCCTGGCGGTCGTCGGCTACGGCAACCAGGGCCGCTCGTGGGCGCTCAACCTGCGGGACTCGGGGGTCGACGTCCGGGTCTGCGTGCGGGCCGACGCCACCCGCGACGCGGCCGAGACGGACGGCTTCGCCACCGAGGACGTCGACGCCGCCAACGACGCCGACATCCTCTGCCTGCTGGTGCCGGACGACGTCATCCCCTCACTGCCGCTCCGCCCGGGGGCCGAGGCACTCGTTGTCGTCGCCAGCGGCTTCTGCCCGGCGTTCGGCCGCCTCGAGCTCGACTGCGACGTTGGCATGGTTGCCCCCCGGATGCTGGGGCCGGAGGTGCGGCGCTGTTATGAGGAGGGGGTCGGCTTCATCACCGCCGTCGGCGTCCACCACGACCGCACGGGCACGGCCGCCGCCCGCACGCTGGCGGTCGCGAACGCCATCGGCGGCCTGCGGCAGGGCGCCCTGTCGCTGACGCCCCACCAGGAGGCGGTGCTCGACCTCGCGGTCGAGCAGGCGCTGGCTCCGGCGATGCGCCGCGTCAGCCGGTCGTTCGTCGAGGTGATGCTGAGCGAGGGCATTCCCCTGGAGGCGATCCTCACCGAGCTGTTCCTCTCGGGCGAGGTCGAGCGCTCGTACCGCCTCATGCGCCTGGAGGGCTACGCCGTCCAGATGGAGCACCACTCCCCGACCAGCCAGTACGGTCAGCTGTCGCGGGCCGACCGCTTCGACCACCTCGACGTGGCCACCACCATGCGGGACATCGTGGGCAACATCGCCGACGGCGGCTTCGCCGACGAGTGGGAGGCCGAACACGAGGCCGGCCACCCGGCGCTCCGGCGCCTCAAGGCCGCGGCTGTCGGCCCCGACGTGCTTGCGTTCGAGCGTGACCTGCGGTCGCGCCTCGGCGAGCTGGCGGTCGAGCCGGGCTGAAGCCCTGCTCCAGGAGGGCGAACGCCTCGTCGATCATCGGCGGCAGACGCTCCACCTCCGGGCCGTCGGCGAGCCAGCGCTCGATCACGGTCCAGATGGTCGAGGCCGCGGCGCTCGCCATGACGTTGGCCATGAGGTCGTCGTCATCGGTGCCCAGCCTGGCTGCGAACGCGCTGACGAGCTCGGCTTCCTCTTCGTAGAAGTGCTCGCGGGCCCTGTTGCGCAGCGTCGGCGTGCTCATCATCACCTGGAGCTCGCGTACGACGGACGGGTCGGCGAGCAGCTCGCACATCGTTTGCTGGATCACGTGGCGCAACGCCTCGAGCGGCCCCTCGCTTGCCGGACGCGCGGTGATCAGCGGCCCGATCTTGTCGCCGTGGGCCTCGTTGCGGGCCATCACCAGGTCGACCTTGGACTCGAAGTAGCGGAAGAACGTGCGGGGCGAGACGTCGGCCGCGGCGGCGATGTCCTCGATCGTCGTGGCCTCGAAGCCCTTGCTGGCGAACAGGTCGAGCGCGGCGTCGATGATCGCCTCGCGTGTGCGTGCCTTCTTGCGTTCGCGCAAACCGTTCGCGGCACGGACCGCATGCTTCATGGCGCAAGTATGCCCTTTCTGCCATCTGCCTGCTCGTGAGCATTCGACGGTGATGTGCCGAGTGTCACGAGAAAGGCTCTTGGCATTAGCTTGACATCTGACACTCTAATGCCACAACCTGGCACCCATGACCCCCTTCCTCTACCGGCTCGGTCGTGGCGCGGTCCGTCGCCGCCGACTCACCGTCCTGATCTGGGCGATCGTCGCCCTCGGTGTGATCGCCGTCGCCCAGGCCGGCGGCGGGCGAACCTCCGACCAGTTCGACATTCCGGGCGTCGAGTCCCAGCGGGCGCTCGATATCCTGGAGGAGGAGTTCCCGGCGGCCGCAGGCACGTCGGCGCAGCTCGTGTTCACCGTCGAGGACGGCTCGCCGGCGGCAACCCTGTCCGACCCGGCCGCCGCCCGTGCCGTCGACGCCGCGCTGGCCGACGTGGCCAAC
>JBKOUY010000045.1:0-5283 GCA_046723645.1 Actinomycetota bacterium
GGCCCGTAGTGGCTCGACCACATGGTCCTGGTGACCTCGCCGAGCCGGCCGCCGTCGCCACGCACATCCACGGTCACGTCCTTGGAGGTCATTTCCCGCC
Organism: Actinomycetota bacterium; assembly: GCA_046723645.1. GTDB lineage: Bacteria > Actinomycetota > Acidimicrobiia > Acidimicrobiales > VFJN01 > DASQUK01. The sequence goes on from JBKOUY010000045.1 coordinate 101, forward strand.
GGCCGCCGCCATAGACGTACGTGGTCGGCGACCCGGGGACGAGCTCGAGCCTGTAGGCGGTGAAGCGGTTGCCCGCCGAGACCGTGTGGGTCCACGCGAAGTTCTCGGTGAAGCCGATGCCGATGCCGGGCAGTCCGGAGAGCTGCACCCCGTAGGCGTCGAGCTCGCCCGGGATCGTGAGGTGCACCTCCCAGAATCGCAGCGCGCCCTCCCACGGGAAGTGCGGGTTGGCGACGAGCATGCCGCCGCCGTCGGCCGAGCGCTCCCCGCCGATCGCCCAGCCGTTCGAGCCGAGGTCGTGCGGTGCCGGCACGACCGGAGCGCCCGCGGCCTCGGCCGGCGACGACGTGGTGGTGCCGCCGGCGCCCTGGGGCGGTTGGGCGCGGGCGATGAAGCCGGTGATGGCCCCGCTGCTCGCGTGTAGCGCGACCGACCTTGCGTAGGCGTAGACCTCGACCGGCTCGAGCGGGCGGACCCATTCCTCGCCGGCGCACCATCCCGCCAGGCCGTCGGCACCCACCTCGTCGAGCTGGGCGTTCCAGCCCGCCGTGAACGCCGTGATGACCTCCACCGCGTCGTCCGAGGCGTCCTCCCAGTCGTCGGACGCCCGCTCGAGGATGCCGATCGCCTTCCAGGCGATGTCCGAGTCGACGTTGGCGTCGTCCTCGCCGGCACCGAACCATCGGGCGCGCTCGCCACGGATCTTGACGACCTGATCGGCGAGGTCACAGGCGCGGTCCTCGCCGCTGGCCCACCCCTGGCCGAACGCCAGGTCGGCCGAGGAGTCGGCGCTGATGTGGGGGACGCCGGCGGACGTGCGCCGGATCGTCGCCCGGTAGGTGTCACCGACGCCGACGACGTCGCGGGCGTCCTCGCCCGCCGCATCGTCCCCGTCGTCGTCGTCCCCGCTGCAGGCCCCGGCCCCCGCGACCAGGGCCAGCGCCGCCAGCATCGCCAGGACCGTGCGCCAGCCCGATCGCCCCCCCACGCGGGTCATCGGGCGTTCTATACCAGGCGGTGGGCGATGGCGCCCGCCGGGCATGTCCGGGAATACTTGCATCCGCAAGTTGTTGCCCTGGGGGAACAGGAGGAACCATGCCAGCCATCTCCGTTGACGACCCCCTCACGCTGCCGGTGGTGCCGGAGCCCGATCCCGCGACCACGACCGAGCGGCCCGTCCGCTCGGTGACGACCGCGCCGGCCGGCTTCGAGGGCGAGGGATTTCCCGTCCGCCGGGCGTTCGCCGGCGTCTCGAGCGCCGACCTCGACCCGTTCGTCCACATGGACCAGATGGGCGAGGTGGAGTACGCGCCAGGCGAGCCCAAGGGCACGCCGTGGCACCCGCACCGGGGCTTCGAGACCGTCACGTACATGATCGACGGCACCTTCCAGCACCGCGACTCGACGGGCGGCGGCGGCCTCATCACCAACGGCGACACGCAGTGGATGACCGCCGGCGCCGGCATCCTCCACATCGAGCGCCCGCCGGACGAGCTGGTCGCCAGCGGTGGGCTGTTCCACGGCATCCAGCTCTGGGTGAACCTGCCCGCCGCCGACAAGTTCACGTCGCCCCGCTACCAGGACATCCGGGGCGGCCAGGTCACCCTGCTCCGCTCGCCCGACGGGGGTGCGGTGCTACGCCTGATCGCGGGCGACCTCGCCGGCTACCAGGGGCCGGGCGTCACCCATACCCCGATCACGCTCGTCCACGCCACGGTGGCCCCCGGGGCGGAACTGCAGCTGCCGTGGTCGCCCGACTTCAACGCCCTTGCGTACGTCCTCGCCGGCCGGGGCACCGTCGGGTCGGCCCACCAGCCGATCCACAGCGGCCAGCTGGCGGTGTTCGGAACCGGCGGGCGACTGGTCCTGGGGGCGCGCGACGCGACCCAGGACGGCAACGCGCCCAATCTCGAGGTCCTGCTGCTCGGTGGACGCCCGATCCGGGAGCCGGTCGCGCAGTACGGACCGTTCGTGATGAACACGCGTGCGGAGCTCGCCCAGGCGTTCGAGGACTACCAGGCGGGCCGGATGGGGCAGATCCCTGCCGAACACCTCGGCGACTGAGTTGGATTCCGGCCCGCGGGCCTTACACTGTATGGCTCCCGCCGGTCCGGCACAGTACCGCCTCGTGTCGGACCGGTGGAGGCCAAGCCGGGGAACTTCCGGGCGGGGAGGGCGCCCGGAAGTTGGCTGGGCGGGTGCACCGCCGCGCAACCCGCTCAGCTCACCACCCGGTCCGAGAGCACGGCCTCGGCCGGGGTGACGCCGCCGTGCTCGCTGCGCACCACGGCAAGGAACCGTTCGACGGCGCGAACTGTGTGGTGGACGCGCACGGACGGCAGGACGTCGAAGGCGTGTTGGGCCCGGGGCAGCTCGGCGTAGGCGACCGGGTTGCGCGAGGTCGCACGTAGGGCGCGGACGAACGACCGGGCCTGCTCCACCGGCACCAGCACGTCGTTCGTGCCGTGGAGGACGAAGAACGGCGGGGCGTCGGGTCGGACGTGGCTCAGGGGCGAGGCCTCGTCCCACACCGCCCGGTTGTCGGCGAGCCGGGAGCGCATGACCCGGCGCTCGAGGAACGGGACCAGGGCGCGGCCCGCCGACCCGTCCCGGTTCGCGAAGTCGTAGACCCCGTAGAAGGGGACGGCGGCGGCGACGCTGGTGTCGGCCTCCTCGAACCCGGGCTGGAAGCCGGAAAGGTCGGGTGTGAGGGCCGCCAGCGCCGCCAGGTGGCCCCCCGCCGATCCCCCGGTGATGGCCACGAACGACGGGTCGCCGCCGTGCTCGGGGATGTTGGCCCTGGTCCAGGCGAGGGCGCGCTTGACGTCGACGATGTGGTCGGGCCACTGGGCCCGCGGGCTGAGCCGGTAGTTGATGGTCACGCACACCCAGCCCCTCTCGGCGAGGTGCGCCATCAGCGGGTGCGCCTGTCCCCGCTTCTCCCCCACCATCCAGGCACCTCCGTGCACCTGCACCAGCACGGGCGCCCCGGCGTCGCTGGGCAGGTCGGCCCGGCGCCAGATGTCGAGCCGATTGTGGCGGCCATGGTCGCCGTACGAGAGGTCCCGGGCGGCGGCGTAGCGGTGGCGCATGCCGAAGCCGGACAGCAGCGCAGAGCGGCGGGTCAGGGGCACGTCCGGCCGGGGACTGAACGGCTCGGAGATCCGCTCGCGATAGTCCGGACCGAGCCCCTCCCGGAGCGCGCGCTCGAGCACGTCGTCCGAGCGGTCCGCCTCCCGCTGCAGGGCGACCAGCCCGGCGAACGACGCCGCCGTCAGCCCCACACCCAGCGCACCCCGCAGGCCACGGACGCCGCCGCCCCGGGCGGCCAGCAGTCCCACGACCGCCTGCAGGCCGAGCGTGGGCAGCGGCATCTCCGACGTCGGCACGCCCGACACGAACTCGAGCGGCGACGCCGGGGTGGTGGCCGTCCGGTCGAACGGTCGCCAGGCCGCTGCCGTCGCCGTGGCCGCCACCACGCCCGACAGGAGGAACCGGTTGCGGGGGTCCATGGCGCCTGATGTTAAGGCCAGAGGATTTCAGCGCCACCGGCGGGGCCTTTGGCCGCCCTCGGGTGATTTCGGCTGATCGTTACCCGATCGCCCGATACCGGCCCCCGCTCCCCGGGTACAGTTCCTGCACGCCGCGTGCACTGATCGGGGGGCTCGATGACGACGAAAGACGGCACCGTAGGGCGATACCTCCACTGGCTCCTTGTTGCGTTCTCGCTCGGAGCCGGAGTCATCCACTTCGCCGTCAGCGGCGGCCACTTCGACGTCGGATGGGCACACGGGATGTTCTTCGCCGTCGTGGCGTGGCTCCAGATCAGCTGGGCCGTGGCGATCATGGTCCGGCCAACAAGGTGGCTACTCGCGGCGGCCGCGGCGGGCAACACCATCGTCATCGCGACATGGGCGATGTCGCGCCTCTGGGGCGTTCCAGTCGGGCCAGATGCGTGGACCCCCGAGCCGGTCTCGCTGGCCGACGGACTGGCGACCGGGTTCGAGTTCGGCATCGTCGCGATCTCCGTGGCCGTGCTGCTCCGGCCGGCGCTCGCACAGCAATCGGTCCGCCCGTCGCTCGGGATGGCGGGGATCGGCCTCACCGGCCTGGCCGTCGCCGTCGTGTCCACCGTCGCCCTTGCACCTGCGTTCGCGTCGGACCACCACGGAAGCGGGACCAACGGCGAGGCAGCTGCCCATGCTCACGCTGGCGATGAAGCGGACACCGGCGGCGCTACCCACGATCACGAGGCCACCGCTACCGAAGGCGCGACGGGCGACAACGTCGAGGGCCACACCAACGTCGTCATCGCCGCCGACGGCACATCGGCGTGCGAGCAGTCGGGCTACGGCAACGAGGGCAACGCCGGCCACGGCCACCGCGGGCCGGTGCCGTTCACACCGCTCGACGCCAAGACCCGCGCCACCTTCGCGGCACAGGTGGCGCAGTCGAATGCGGTGGCAGCCAAGTACTCGACGCCCGCCGCCGCGGAGGCCGCCGGCTGGCGCCGGATCACTCCCTACGTGCCCTGCATCGCGGCGCACTACCTCAACAGCAAGCTGCTCGACGGCACGTTCGACCCGGCGAAACCCGAGATCCTGCTCTACGACGGCACCGATCCCGACAGCCACCTGGTCGGGCTCAGCTACCTGGTCTTCACCGACCCCGACAACCCGCCCGAGGGCTTCGCCGGCGACAACGATCCCTGGCACATCCACCGCCAGCTGTGCCTCGGCGGCGGCGGCGTGGTCGGCGACGAGAACACCACCCCGGAGCAGTGCGAGGCCCGCGGCGGCCGGCTCGTCCCGCTCAACAACCTCTGGATGATGCACATGTGGAACGTGGCGGGGTGGGACAGCCGCTGGGGGCTGTTCAGCTCCGAGCATCCCGATCTGGGCGGGAGCATCGGCGACATCAACGCCGCGCCGGAGGGCTGACACGCCCGCCGGGGGATGGCAGCCGGGTCAGCCCGCCACCGCTGCGGCGAGCCGGTCCTTGGCGACCTCGTCGAGCTCGGTGTACTCCTCGCCGGTGTCGACCCAGTCCTCGAACTGGATGACGCCCAGCTCCTCGAACCGGCGCCGCAGCCAGCCCTCGGAGGCGTCGAGCAGGCCGAGCTTCTTGCAGTTGGGCACGATCTTGGAGAACAGCAGCTGCTGGAACATGTTCTCCTTGGGCGG
>JBKOUY010000006.1:0-6359 GCA_046723645.1 Actinomycetota bacterium
AGTCCACAGCGCCATGGCCTCGATGTAGCGGGTCCAGGCGCGGAGGCGGACGTCGCCCAACGTCGTGAACGCCTCAGCGGCCGCCGTGGCGTGTTCGATGGATTCCCGAGCGTTCCCGATCTCGAAGGCAAGGTTGCCCAGAGTGAGACGGACTTGCGCCAGGACCGCCTCCGGGATGCCGGGGACCTGCCGGCGGAGCCGTTGGAGCTCGGCGTAGCGCTGCGCAGTCGGCATGAGCGGCACGGCCGAGAGGATTCGGAGCGCGGTGAGCTGTTCGCCGGCACCGAGTGCGCACTCGTATGCGGCCCGAGCCGTCGCTCGCTCGGGCAGCACGGCCCGGATGGCGGCGTCCTGGCGGGGGGTGCGCATGTCGTGTTCCAGGCGGGATACCAGCTCGACGATCCACACGACCATCCGCCGGAAGGCGGTGTCGAGCTCGCCGGTCCGTACCAGGAGGCCCTGTCCGTACTCTCGGACGGTCTCGAGCATGCGATAGCGGTACTCCTCGCCGCTGCGGTTGGCGATCACGAGCGGCATCCGGTACCCCCACGTCGAAGTGCCCATCGCGCGGGTCGACGGCGTGCGGAATGCGGCGCCGACGGGTGACCCCATCCAAGGGTTCATCTGCTCGCTGTCCGGTCGGACACTCCCGTTCTCAGACACCCAGCTCGCCGAGCTGTACCCGACGCGAGGCGACTACGTGGCCCAATTCGCTAGGGCGGCCAACCGGGCGCTGGACGCCGGGTTCCTCCTTCTCGAGGACGCCGAGATGCGGACAGCCGCAGCCGCAGCGTCGCCGCCGGTCGAATAGTCCCCTCGAGACGGCGGAAGGCGAGGCGCGGGTGGTGCCCGGAAGTGGTCCGGGCACCACCGCTTCGCGCAAGCGCGTGCCACCTGTCGTGCGGCCGCTCGTGCGCCGACCGGACGGCGGCTACCCTGGCGTGCTCCCACGGGAGAGGTGGCCGAGTCCGGTCGAAGGCGCTTCCCTGCTAAGGAAGTGAGGGCGCAAGTCCTCCGTGGGTTCAAATCCCACCCTCTCCGCTCCGCCGCCCGGCCCTGCGCCGGGCGGTCGTGTGCGTGCCGTCGAGCCGCGTCGAGTGAGATGACGTAAAGGCGGCCGAGCGCCGTAGCGTGGCTTGGCGATGGACGAGCACGACGACCCGGACCAGGACGACACCGCGGTACGAGAATGGCTCGCGGCCTTTGGCGCCACGCCCGAGCAGATCGCCGCCGCCGAGCGCGACCGCAATCCCGACGGCCTGGCGTCCGATCTGGTGCTCAGTCGGGGCGCCACCTTCTCCGCCCGCGACGTGGCGCGTCAGACGGAGCTCGACGTACCGGCGGTCCTCGCCGTCTACCGCGACTTGGGCGTCAGCGTCCCGGACCCCGATGCGCCGCAGTTCACCGATGACGACGTGGCCCTGATCAGCAAGCTCTCATGGGCGGCCAGCAACGGGTTCTCCACCGGCCCGGAGCTGTTGCGGGTGGTGGCCGGCGCCATCGAGCGGATCGCCGAGGCGGCGGTCGCCGTGTATGTCCAGGGTCCCGAGGAGGAGATGCGGCGGCGCCATGCCGGCGCGCTGGAGCACACGCAGAAGAACGCCGCGGCCACCGAGCTGGTCATGAAGCTCGGGGTGGGGCTGGCTCCGCTGTTCCGCCACCACATGCGTCAGGCGATCGGACGTCAACGGGTGACGCAGAGCGGCGTGAGCCGGCGCGAGCTGGCGCGGCTCGCCATCGGCTTCGTCGACCTGGTGGGGTCGACCACACTGCAGGGCGACCTCGACCCGGCCGAGCTCGGCGCCCAGGTCAGCCGCTTCGAGACGCGGGCCTTCGACGTCGTCGCCGCCGGAGGCGGCCGGCTGGTGAAGTTCATCGGCGACGAGATCATGGTCGCGGCCCTGGATCCCGTCGTCGGGTCGCACATCATGCTCGACCTGGTCGAGGCCTTCACCGACGACGGCACGCAGCCCCGCGGCGGGCTGGTCTTCGGGGAGGTCCTGTTCCGGCACGGCGACTACTACGGACCGGTCGTGAACCTGGCGGCACGCCTGGTCGACATGGCCATCCCCGGCGAGGTCCTGGTGGATGCGTCAGTGGCAGACGAGGCCAAGGACGAGGAACTGGCCTTCGAACCCGCCGGGCGGCGGCAGGTCAAGGGCTTCGACGCTCCCGTGACGGTCTGGAGCCTCGCCTGGGGCTGACGTTCCGCTGCGCTTCGGGGCTGTGAACGCGGACGGCCCATTGTGTGAACGGCGTGCGAACGGCGCCGGATCCGGCGAAACTCGTTTCTCATCTGCCCGACACCGCTGCATCCTGGGGCCATGGACCAGGACCTGTTGGAACTGGCCATCCGAGCCCGTGGCGGTGAGCTCGAGCTTGCGGAGGCCATGCACCACGATGTTCCTGCCATCGACTGGTGGCGGCGCACGGGCGTGCCCGAAGAGATGCGCGCACTCGTAGGCGACCTGGCCGGCGTGCCCGCCGATTCCGCCGCATAGCCGCCGGGCCGCCGGCCGGCGCGGCCCGGTCAGGCGGCGAGCGGCTCCAGCGCCGAACCCATCAGGTCGGCGAAGTTGTCGCTGTAGAAGCGATGGCGCGCGTGGGTGTCGATCGCCGCCGCTTCGAGTGACGCCTCGAACCGCTCGATCGGCCGCCGCCCGCCCTCCACGTGGGGATAGTCCGACGAGAACAGGCACACCTCGGGGCCGGACTGCTGGATGATCCAGCCCACGTCCTCGGTCGGGTACGGGGTGAAGCGGACCTGGCGGCGCACGTACTCGCTCGGCCGGAGCGAGAGGCTCTGGAGCCGCTCCTCATGGCGGGCAAACGCGTCAAAGGCGGACTCCATCTGCCGGGTCCACGACGGCACCCAAATCGCTCCCTGCTCGATGACCCCCATGCGGAGGTCGGGGAAGCGCTCGAGGACACCGTCGAAAATCATGGTCGCCAGAGTCTGGGCGGGCGGACCGGGGATGCCCATGTAGTCGACGGAGCGGAAGTTCTCCTCGCCCCCGTGGAAGTCGGGCGGTATCGGCAACCCATTGCGGAAGTAGTTGTGGTCGATGAGGTCGCCGGTCCCGCCGACGTGGAACACGATCGGGATCCGGGCTTCCTCGGCACGCGCCCATACGGGGTCGAGCCCGACGTGGCTCGGCGAATGGGTGGGTGGGCATCCCGAGGCGACGAGCAGCGCGGCGGCGCCGGCGGCGATGGCCTCGTCGGCCAGCGCGGCCGCCCGCTCGATGTCGACCAGCGGCACGTAGCAGGTCGGCAGCAGCCGGGGGTCGATGTCGCAGAACTCGACGATTCCCCGGTTGTGGGCCCGGGCCACGCCGATCGCTAGCTCGAGATCGTCGCCGTGTTCCCAGTCGCGGAGGCGGCGGTTGTGGAACGTGTTGAAGACGAGCTGGCTGGCGAAGCCCAGGAGATCGAGGGCGCGGGACCGATCCTCGGCGATGAAGCTTCCGGTGGCGGCGAAGTTCTTGCGGGCCATGATGTCCTCGGCCTCGCTGCTCACGTACTCGTCGGACCGGTGGCGTGCCGCCAGCCGCTCGAATGCCGCGACGAGATCGCGCTGCTGTTCGGCCGGATCGCCCGTCTGCCGCAGCTCGTTGCCGGAGGGGTAGCGGAGCGGCTGGATCCGGTCGCGGATGTCCGGGTCGGCGTGGTCGCGCAGCCAGTTGGGCGTCTCCATGATGTGCGCGTCGGCGTCGTGGACGAGCAACCCGGTCTGGTTGTAGGGCACCCCATTACCCCCTGTGTCTGCGCTGGTCCGGGCACAAGAGGGTAGCTGCGCCGACGGTTGGGGGCCGTGTCGGCGCTGCGGTAGCCTTGCTTCTCCGCAACCGGCGCTCGTAGCTCAATTGGAGAGAGCATCTGACTACGGATCAGAAGGTTGGGGGTTCGAGTCCCTCCGAGCGCGCTGAGCACCCGTTACCAGGAGATTCACGCGTTCCACGCGCCGCCGCATGATCGACCGCCAGATGATCTGCGCGGCCGTACCTGGGTGGCGGTGACCGCGGTGATGGTCGTTGTTGCGCTCGCCGCATCGCTCCTCGGGTACCTCGTGTTCCCAGACCCGCGCTTTGTCGTGCTCATCGCGGTACCAGCGCTTGTCGCGGGGCAGCGACTCCCCATGTGGCGTCGAAAGAGGCGCCTGCGCAGAGCAATCGACGCGTCCCGAGCCCTGCCTCCGCCGAGCACATAGCTGCCGCTCGGTGCGGGTGCGGGGACGCGAGATCGGGCAATCGGTGCGCTTGTCGCGCCACCTACCCGACGTTGAACCCGGCCAGGGGATCGCTCACCGGCACGTGCGTCGGCGCGTCCGCCAAGCGTGGCCAGCGGCCGCCCCAGCCCCTCCGAGAGTCGCTTGTGTGGGGTTGACCTCAAGTCCGCTTGAAGTCCTATCGTCAGGTCATGGCACCTGAGTCGACGGTGGTGGTTCTGGGTCGCTCGCCCGAGAAGATGCGAGCGGCGACCACAGTCCTGGAGACACACGGCTTCGCGGTGGTTGGCGTCTTCACCGAGGCGGACGCGCTACGCGCCATCACCGCGCACGACAGCCTTCTCGCGGTGGTGGCCGGCGGTTCGGTCTCGGCCCCGGCCCGAGAGCGGCTACGGGCGGCGGCAGAACCCCATGGGGCCGTGATCGTGGACACCGCCATCGGTCACGCCGACCCGACGGCCCATTTCACATACGAGGTTCTCCCACACCTCATCGCCGCCCGCACCCGTCGCGCTGCCGCACGCTGATTTGCGGGCAGAGGCGGGTCGCAGCCCGCGCCCAGGAATGCCGATCGGCGTGGGTCATCTCGCCGCCCACACCTCGTCCGCCGCCAGCTGCGCCTCCTCGACCGTGGGGTAGCGGCCGACGGTGGTGATGGGTGAGAGGCCGGGTGGGTCCTCGAGGCGGGCGTAGGCGACCCAGCATGACACGAACATACGTTTGCGTATGGGCGCGTGGCAAGAGCCCCGTGTCGAATGCGGAGCGTCCAGCGATAACAATTGGGGACACCAGCTGTCGCGGGAGGAGGGGCGTATGTCGGACGACGTAGAACCCCTACCTAGAAACGTCCTGCATGTGGAGACCAGGCAGGACGGCAGCGACCCCACCATCATCGTTGTGGGCGAGTTCGACATGACCGGCACGGAGCAGTTCTGGGCACATGTCAGCGAAGCGGTCGAAGCTCGTCCGGTGTCGCTCACGATCGAAGCCCGCGGGCTCACGTTCATCGACTCGTCGGGGCTGGCCGCCCTGGTGCGGGCGCGTGAGGCGGCCACCGAGGCGGGTGTGGCGTTCCGGGTCAGTGAACCGTCGCCACCGGTTCGCCTCATCGTTGAGATTTCAGGTCTCGACAGCCTGCTGTTGCACGACTGACAACGAACGTCTGGCCGGTTTGATCGTTTAACTTCCTGTTGCCGCGGGCAGGCAGTCGGCAATGCCAGACGACGCCGTCCCGTCGCCGGACGAGCTGGTCGTCAAAGCCACAGGCGACGACAGCAACCCGGTCATCGTTGTTGCAGGCGAGCTCGACGCGACTGGTACTCAGTGGTTTGGTGCCTGTCTCAGCGCAGTTCTCGACAAGCACCCGGGGTCAATCGCCATCGACACCCGTGGTCTGACGTTCCTGGACTCGTCGGGGCTGAGATCCCTCCTCATCGCCCGCGCTGCCGCCGAGGAAGCAGGCGCCGCGTTCCGTATCAGCCAGCCGTCACCCGCACTTCGGCACCTGGTCGAGCGCACCGGGCTCCAGAATCGGCTATTTGACGAGTAGCGACCAGCGCCGGCCCCCAGACAGAGATCCCCAGGGGCCGGCGGGGTTCTGGCCCGCCTGATACCCGGCCGAAGCGGCGCGAAACCCCGATGGGGTCCGCACGCTGCGCGAGACGGCCCGCCGGAGGGGAGGAAAAGCCACCCAGCGGGCCGCCCCGATGCGACGCGGTCCCCGCACTGGGAACCAGGAGACCGTCCGCCTCGTGCGGCTACCCGAACGATTTCCGGCTAATCGCCCGGTCGCCCTTCACTGGCCGGGTGGCGGTCACGGGACGGCCGGTGTTCGTCCGGAACGTGCTGCGAGTTACTCGAGCGCCTGAAACGAGATGCCGGCGAGAACAGCCGGCGTCGCGATCGCCGCCGCTGTCGCCGTCGCAGCGAACAGGGCGCCTCACAGGAGGCGAAGTCGTCCCATCGTCAGCTCCTCAGTCGATCGCGGACGCGAGATGCCCGCAAAGACGGCCGGTGCCGCGATGGCCGCAGCCGCCGCGGTAGCGAACAGCCCGGCCCACAGGAAGCGGATTCGTCCAGTCATCGTCAGCTCCCTCAGTCCAGCGCGTTGAAGGTGATGCCGGCCTGGACC
>JBKOUY010000223.1:0-7448 GCA_046723645.1 Actinomycetota bacterium
GTGTCCTTCGTGGCGACGGGAACCGAGCGCGGTGTCCTGTACGTGCACACCGACAGCGGGGTGGAGAACGGCATCCCGAGCTTCGTCGCCCTGCCCGTGCGCCTCTCGGGCGACGGAACCGGCCCGTCGCCCGCTGGCGCCGAGTTCGGATACCCGCCGCTGTGGCCCTTCACAACGCAGGCCGAGGTCGATGCCTGGCGCCAGCAGCACGCGGCCCAGGGCACCCAGCCCTGGCACCTCGACGCGGACGCGACGGCCCTCGCCTTCACGACCGGCTACCTCGGCTTCACCGAGATCGACCAGGTCGTCGGGAGCGACGTGCGCGACCGGGAGGCCTGGATCAGCGTGGGCTACGACGCCGGCTCGGGGCCGGCGACCGCCGCCGTCGTTCACCTGGTGCGGTTCGGCCCGGGCGACGACGCTCCCTGGGAGGTCGTCGGCACCCGCGACAGCGACCTGACCCTCGAGAGGCCGAGCTACGGGTCGTCGGTGTCCGGGCGGGTCACCGTCGGGGGCCACATCACGGGCGTCGACGAGAGCCTGCGCGTCCAGGTGCGCCAGGCCTCGTCGGAGGCGCCCATCGGCGAGGCGTGCTGCCTGCCCGCCGGCGGCCAGGACGCACCGTGGGAGACGACCGTCTCGTTCTCGGGCGCAACGGACCCGGCGCTGACGATCGTGGTGTCGACCGGCGGGCATGTCCAAGGGGTGGAGCGCTTCGCGATCACGGCGGTCCGGCCGTAGCGGGTGTGCGGCGACCGGCAGGTCGGACCGGCCCCGTAGCATGTGGCCATGAGCGAGCGTCCCAAGGGGCGAGAGAGCGAGCCCGGCCCGAGCGGCCGCGCGACCGGGGAGCAACGCGTCGACAGCCCGAGCGGCCCGGCCGAAGGCCAAGAGCCGGGAGCACGGTCAGTGATCGCCGACCTGGGGCGCCGCGCCCGCGCCGCCAGCCGCCCGCTGGCCACGGCGTCCACCGCCGCGAAGGACGCCGCGCTGCTCGCCGCCGCCGACCTGCTCGTCGAGCGGGCGGACGACCTGGTCGCCGCCAACGCCGAGGACATCGAGCGCGCCGAGGCCGCCGGCGTGGGCGCCACCGTCGTCGACCGCCTGCGGCTCAGCCGGGCCCGGATCGACGGCATGGCCGGCGGCCTGCGGCAGGTGGCGGCCCTGACCGATCCGGTGGGCGAGATCACCCACGGCTGGGCCCGGCCCAACGGGCTGCGGATCCACAAGGTCCGCGTGCCGCTCGGGGTGGTGGCGATCATCTACGAGAACCGCCCCAACGTCACCAGCGACGCCTTCGGGCTCTGTCTGAAGTCCGGGAATGCCGCCTTCCTCCGGGGCTCGTCGGGGGCGATCCGCTCGAACGTCGCGATCGCCGGCGTGCTGCGCGAGGCGCTGGCGAAGGCCGGACTCCCGCCGGACGCGCTGGTCCTCGTCGAGGACACGTCCCGCGAAGCCGCCATCGAGTTCATGCGCCAGCGCGAGACCGTGGACTGCCTAATCCCGCGGGGCGGGCCGTCGCTGATCCGCTCGATCCTCGACAACGCCACCGTCCCCTACGTGATCGATGGCGACGGCAACTGCCACGTCTACGTGGACGCCCACGCCGACCTGGCCATGGCCGCCGACATCGTGGTCAACGCGAAGACCCAGCGCCCGTCGGTCTGCAACGCCGCCGAGACGCTGCTGGTGCACGAGGCGGTGGCCGGGGAGTTCCTTCCCCAAGTGGCGGCGCAGCTCGACGGTGTCGAACTGGTGGGCGACGAGGCGAGCCGCCGCGCGCTGGGCGCCCGCCTGGTCGGCCAGGCGACCGAGGACGACTGGGCCCACGAGTTCCTGGCCCTCAAGCTCGCGGTGCGGGTCGTCCCTACCCTCGACGACGCACTCGACCACATCGCCCGCTACGGCACGGGCCACAGCGAGGCGATCGTGACCGGCGACCTGGAGGCGGCCGAGCGGTTCACCCGCGAGGTCGACGCCGCCGCCGTGCTCGTCAACGCCTCGACCCGCTTCGTCGACGGCGAGGAGTTCGGCTTCGGCGCCGAGATCGGCATCTCGACGCAGAAGCTGCACGCCCGCGGGCCCATGGGGCTCCGCGAGCTCACGACCGAGAAGTACGTCGTCCACGGCGACGGCCAGACCAGGGGCTGAATGACGTGAAGGCTGCGGTCTACGACCGGACGGGCGGGCCCGAGGTGTTCCGCTACGACGAGGTCCCGGACCCTGAGTTGCGGCCCGGCGGAGTCACGGTCGAGGTCCAGGCGGTGGGGGTGCAGGGGGGCGACCTGCTGCACCGCCAGCGGGGAGACATCCCGTCGACCCCGCACATCGTCGGCTACCAGGCGGCCGGCGTCGTGCGCGCGGTGGGCGACGGGGTCGAGGGCCTCGCGGCGGGGCAACCGGTTGTTGCCACCATGGCCGCTGGGTCGCACGCCGAGCTGGTCAGCGTGCCCGCGGGGTCCGTCTGGCCGCTGCCCGACGGCATGTCCGTCCGGGAGGCCGCGGGCGTGCCCATCGAGTTCGCCACGGCCCACGACTGCCTGTTCGAGTTCGGCCACCTACGCGCCGGCGACACGGTTCTGGTGCACGCGGGGGCGGGTGGCGTGGGGCTGGCTGCCATCCAGCTTGCCAAGGCCGCTGGCGCAACCGTGGTGGCGACCGCCTCCAGCGACGAGCGTCTCGAGCGCCTTCGCGAGTTCGGCCTGGACCATCCCGTCAACTACGCCGCTGCGGACGTCGTCCGCGAGGTGATGAACGTGACCGAGGGCCGGGGCGTCGACCTCGTCGTCGACCCAGTCGGCGGGCGGGTGCTCGAAACGAGCATCGCCTCGCTGGCATATCGCGGAAGGATCAGCTGGGTCGGACGGGCGGGGCGCGACGACGCCGTGCCCGACGTCTGGCCGCTCGCCATGAAGAACGCCACCCTGACCGGCGTGTTCCTGGGCGCGGAGATGATGATCATGCCGGAGCGCGTCAGGCCGCTCGTCGCCGAGATGCTCGAGAAGGTGGCACGCGGTGAGCTCCGGGTGGCGATCGACCGCACGTTCCCCCTGGCCGACGCCGAGGAGGCCCACCGCTACATCGAGGGCCGGCAGGCCTTCGGTCGCGTCCTTCTCATCCCCTGAACGGCCCCCGGGCAGGGCCGGCGCCGCCGGCGACTACGTCCGGAGCCGGCGCGCCGCCGTGAGGCGCGCGACTGCGGTCGGCAGGAGCAGGTCGCTGGGGCGGGCCGACGCCACCGCCTGCTCCAGGACCTCGACGTCCCATGGATGGACCTCGGCGTACCGCAGCAGGGCGGCAGCCGACCCGTCACGGAGCAGCGCGGTGCGGAGGGCCACGTCGATGTGGTGGCGGCGCTCCACGACGAGCGGGGCGTCGCTGGCCGGCAGGAGCTGGCCGCTGTAGAGGTCGCCGGCCCCGTCGACGTCGCCGACGTCGAGCCGCTCGACGAGCCGCAGGGCGTCGGCATCGCAGGGGACGGCGAGCCGGTAGGGGCGCGATGCGATGTGGCCGCCGAGGACCCGACGCAGGCGTGAGACCTCGCCCTTGAGGGTTGTGGCCGCGACCGGCCGGTCGCCATAGAGGAGAGCGTGGAGCTCGTCGAGGGTGGCGGTGCCGACGACGGCCAGGATCGTGAGGATCTCGATCTGGCGCAGCGACAGGGCCAGGGGGATGTCGCCGAGGGTGGCGCGGCCCCGGCCGAGAAGCCGAAGGTGGAGGACCGGTCCGCCACGCGTCGCCGACCACTCCCGCTCGACGGCTTGGAGCTCGTGCTCGACCAGCCGCGCCATCGCCGTCACTGTCGTCAGGCCCAGGGGGTTGGCGTGATCCCACTTGGTCGACAGGTTGAGGGCGCCCACCTGCGACCCGTCTGCCGAGTGCACCGGTGCGGCGTAGCAGACCCAGTCACGGAAGGGCGTCAGCCAGTGCTCGGTCGCGAAGACGGAGATGCCGAGGTCGGCGGCGAGCGCTGTGGCGACCCCGTTGGTGCCCGTGGTCGTCTCGTTCCAGACCCCGCCGGGAACGAGGCCGATGCGCTCGGCCCCGGGCCTCAGCCACTTGGGCGTCCACCCCCAGAGGAGGCGGCCCTGCGGATCGTTCACCGAGGCGATCAGGTCACCGTTGGACGCCAGGGTCTCGAGCTGGACGGCCAGCGTGGGGACGGCCCGACGGATCGGCGAGGCCTCCCAGCGCTCGCGTGTCTCGTCGGCGGGCTCGACCGGCGCGGCGTCGCGCTCGGTGTCGAGCTCGTCGGCACACCTGCGCCACGAAGCCCTGATGACCGGGCTGACGACGGAGCGGATCGGACCGGACGCCGCGCCACTGGGCGCGCGGTCACCGGCGGCGGGCAGTGCGCCTCTGGCCTGCTCGATGGCATGGCGTCGCTGAACGAGATCACGGTCCACAGCACCCCTCAACCTGCCCGTTCCTCGCCGTCGAGTCTACGCGCCAGACGGGAGGAGCAAACGATCACGAGGCCCCGCAGCGAGGTCGGGGGCAGTGGGCGGGCGGACAGACCGCCCCCGACCCCGCGGCTGGGTACCGGGGGAGACGCGGCGCTGCCTGGTGGCGCCGCACCACCAGAATCGCTGATTGGGGGTTGCCGAAAGGTTGGTTGCGCGCCGTGGCCGCGGGCGCCCCGGAGCGCCGCAACTGATTGACCGTCTGGTCAAGGCGACCGGTAGCCTGGCGAGATGACCGAGGCCTACCGGTTCGAGTCCGTCGCCGCTGTCCGCGAGTCGCTGGGGAAGGTGGACTACCTGGCCGACGAGGGCATCGCCGGCGTCGTGTACCTCGCCGATCGACTCGGCAAGCCGGTCCTCGTCGAGGGCCCCGCCGGCACCGGCAAGACGCAGCTGGCCAAGTCGGTGGCCGAGATCACCGGCGCCCGCCTCATCAGGCTTCAGTGCTACGAGGGCCTCGACGAGTCCAAGGCCCTGTACGAGTGGAACTACAAGAAGCAGCTCCTGCGCATCCAGGCCGAGCGCAACGAGGGCACCACCTGGGAGGAGCTCGAGGACGACATCTTCTCCGAGGAGTTCCTGCTCACCCGCCCGCTGCTGGAGGCCATCCGCGCCGACCAGCCCGTCGTCCTCCTCATCGACGAGGTGGACCGGGTCGAGGTCGAGACCGAGGCGCTGCTCCTCGAGATCCTGTCCGACTACCAGGTGTCGATCCCCGAGCTGGGGACGGTCCGGGCAACTCAGGTCCCGCTCGTCTTCCTCACGTCCAACAACACCCGCGAGCTGTCCGAGGCGCTGAAGCGGCGTTGCCTGTTCCTCCACGTCGATTATCCGGACCTCGAACGTGAGCGCGAGATCGTCCTGGCCAAGGTGCCGGGCATCACCGAGAGCCTGGCCGACCAGGTGGCCCGCATCGTCCGATCGATCCGCCAGCTGGAGCTGAAGAAGCCGCCGTCCGTGTCCGAGTCGATCGACTGGGCGCGCACGCTGTTGCTGCTCGGGGTCGACCAGGTCGACGCGGCCACCGCCACGGGCACGGCCAACATCCTGCTCAAGTACCAGAGCGACATCGCCAAGGCCGCCAAGGAGTTCGAGCAGGACACGGCGCTGGCCGGGGGCGAGGCTGCCGGGGCGGGCGCTGGTGCGGCCGCGGGTGCGGCCAAGCCCTGGCAACGGAATGCCTAGTCCGGCGGACGTCACCGTCGACCGGGCCCGGCACCGGCTTGCGGAGGTCGGCGCCGGTGCGGCCCTGACCGAGCTCCTCGCCGGGTTCATCGCCGAGCTGCGCACCGCCGGCCTGCCGGTGAGCCTCACCGAGAACCTCGACGCCATGGCGGCGGTGCAGCACATCCCGCTCGAGGACCGCGACGCGTTCAAGTACGCCCTGGCCGCCACGCTCGTGAAGAACGCCGCGCACTGGCGCGTGTTCGAGACGGTCTTCGAGGTCTACTTCTCGCTGCGGGGACGGGAGTTCGCGCTCACCGACGAGCAGATGGCGGAGCTGCCGGACCTCGACGAGCTGCTGGGCGAGCTGGCCGAACAGCAGCAGGGCGAGCGCGGCGCCGGCGGCACCGGCGAGCAGCTGACGCCCGAGGAGCTGGCCGAGATGCTCTACAAGGCGCTCGCCCAGGGCAACGAGGCCATGCTCAAGGCGCTGGCCCGCCAGGCCGTACGGCGCTACGCGGGCATGGAGCCCGGGCGGCCGGTGGGCGGCACCTACTACCTGTACCGCACCCTGCGGAACCTGGACCTCGACGGGGTGCTCGACCGCCTGATGGAGCAGGCCCGCGAGGACGCCTCGCAGCCCCTCACGCCGCTCGAGGAACGGCTGGAACGCGACGAGTACGAGGCCCGCATCGACCAGCTGCGCAAGGAGATCGAGGCGGAGATCCGCCGGCGGCTGGTGGCGGACCGCGGCGTCGAGGCCATGGCCCGGACGCTGCGCAAGCCGCTGCCCGAGGACGTGGACTTCATGCACGCCAGCCGCGAGGAGATGGCCTCCCTGCGCAAGGCCATCTACCCGCTCACGCGCAAGCTCGCCGTCCGCCTCGCCCGCAAGCGCCGCCACGGTCGCAAGGGGCCGCTCGACTTCCGCTCCACGATGCGGCACTCGTTGTCGTCCGGCGGGGTGCCGGTGGACCCGCAGTTCCGCTACCCGCGGCCGTCCAAGCCCGAGATCTTCGTGGTCGCCGACATCTCCGGATCGGTGGCCGCGTTCGCCCGCTTCACGCTGCACCTCGTCTACGCCATCAGCCACCAGTTCTCGAAGGTTCGGTCGTTCGTGTTCATCGACGGCATCGACGAGGTCACCCGTATGTTCGAGGGCGTGGAGGACATCGCCGACGCCGTGCACCGCGTCAACACCGAGGCCGACGTCGTGTGGGTGGACGGCCACAGCGACTACGGCCACGCCTTCGAGGTGTTCTGGCAGCGCTGGGGTAAGGAGGTCGGGCCCAAGACGACCCTGCTGCTGCTGGGCGACGCGCGCAACAACTACCACGCGTCGCAGTCGTGGGTGGTCAAGGAGATGCAGCACCGGGCCCGCCACGTCTATTGGCTGAATCCCGAGCCCCGGAGCTACTGGGACACCGGCGACTCGATCATCGGCGAGTACACGACGTTCTGCGACGGCGTCTTCGAGTGCCGCAACCTCCGCCAGCTGGAGCGCTTCGTCGACAACCTGGTTTAGGTTTCGCTCCCGAAGCGGAGCGGGCTCCGGCGCAGCCTCTGCTCCCCACGCCCCCCGTCAGTCCTCGCCCTCTCGATTCCGCGTCATGGAACTGTCATCCGGGCATGGAACCGGTTCCATTGACATGGGGGCTTGTCCGGCCTACCTTGCTGCCAACCGCGGTGGAAGCGGTTCCACAGACTCTTGGTCGACGCCCGAGAGAGGGGGGTGGTGGTCACCATCGCTGACGTCGCAGCGCACGCCGGGGTCGGGGCGGGCACCGTGTCGCGGGTGCTCAACGACAGCCCGCGCGTCAG
>JBKOUY010000156.1:0-8525 GCA_046723645.1 Actinomycetota bacterium
CAGGAGCGCTTCCAGCACATCCTCGTCGACGAGTACCAGGACACCAACCGGGTCCAGAACGAGCTCGTGCTCCTGCTCGCCGCCGACCACCGCAACATCGCGGTCGTCGGAGATCAGGACCAGTGCCTGCCGCCGGGCACGCGGGTGGCGACTCCCGACGGGGACCAGCCCATCGAGGCGCTGTGTGAAGGCACCGCCGTCATCGGGATCGGGGCGACCGGTCGTCCCGTTCCGAATCGGGTCGCCGCGGTGGCGCAGGGCCGCTATGCGGGCCGTATGTACACCGTCCGCGCCGAAGGTCACACGCTCCGCGGGACCCCTCATCACGTGGTGCTGGCCGACACGCCGCTCGAGCCCGGCCGCTACATCGTCTACCTGATGGAGCGCATCGACCGCGGCTTCCGGCTCGGGTTGACCAAGAGCGTCCGGCCGGTTGGACCCGGCCAGTTCGAGCAGGGCATCCGCGTGCGCATCAACCAGGAGCACGCGGACCGCGCCTGGATACTGCGCGTCTGCGACACCCGCGCGGAGGCGGGCTTCTACGAGGCCTTCTATGCGGCCACGTATGGGCTACCCACGGCGTTGTTCCATGGGCTGGGTCGGAACCTCACGATGCACGACGAGTGGCTTGCCCGGCTGTTCGATGAGGTCGACACCCGCACTGCCGCGAAGCAGCTGATGGACGACCTCGACCTCCATCCGGCCTTCCCTCATTACACGCCCGCGAATGGAGGCCGCCGTCAGACCCTCAACCTGACGATGTTCTCCGACTGTCGCCATGGTGACGTCGGCTACCACCGGGTTCAGTGGTCGTCGAATCGTGTCGAGGTCGCGCAACGACTGCGCGATGCGGGGATGCCCGTTCGTGCCGGCAAGCCCGGTAGCTATCGGGTCGAGACCAGCCACAAGGACTACCGGCAGGCGCTCGCCTTCGCCCGATCGATGGCCGCCGCTGGCGGCCTCGACATCCGCCGGCGCGCAGTCGTCGCCGGCAAGATCTACCCGTTCGTGCCCCTCGCCCACCTGCGCGAGGGGATGAAGGTGCTGGTGGAGTGCGGTGGCAACTCGCCGATGCTCGCCGAGGCCCGCGTCGACTCGATCGAGGTCAACGACTACGACGGCCCCGTCTACGACCTGGAGGTGAAGCCGACCCACACCTACGTCGCCGACGGTGTTTACGTCCACAACAGCATCTATGCCTTTCGGGGCGCCGACATGCGCAACATCGTGGAGTTCGAGGACGCGTTCCCCGACACCACGGTGGTGCTGCTCGAGCAGAACTACCGGTCGACGCAAACCATCCTCGACGCCGCCAACGCCGTCATCGCCCACAACGTCAGCCGCAAGCCCAAGGAGCTGTGGACCGATCAGGGCGCCGGCGAGCCGATCGTGCGGTACCACGCCGACGACGAGGTCGACGAGGCCCAGTGGATCACCCGGGAGATGACCCACCTCCACGACGCCGCCGACGTGCAGGTGCCCGACGCCCCCGACCGCGGCCACACCGGCGGGCGGCTGCGCTGGGGCGACATCGCCGTCTTCTACCGGACCAACGCCCAGAGCCGGGTGCTGGAAGAGCAGCTCATGCGCGTCGGCATTCCGTACCGGGTCCTGGGCGGCACCCGGTTCTACGACCGCAAGGAGGTGAAGGACGCAGTCGCCTACCTGCGGGCCGTCGTCAACCCGGTCGACGAGGTGTCGATCAAGCGGGTGCTCAACGAGCCCAAGCGGGGCGTGGGCGCCACGTCCATCGGCCGGCTGGATGCGTGGGCCACCGCACACGGGCTGCCGTTCCTCGACGCCCTCCGCCGCGCCGTCGACGCAGGCGTCTCTGGCAAGGCCGCCCGGGGCATCGAGGCGTTCCTCCAGCTGCTCGACGACGTGGCCGGCACCGCGGCCAGCGGACCCGGGCCGCTGCTGCAGGCGCTGCTCGAGCGCTCGGGCTACCTCGACGCCCTCGAGGCCGAGCGCACCATCGAGTCCGAGGGCAGGCTCGAGAACCTGGCCGAGCTCGTGGGGGCCGCCAGCGAGGTCGAGACGGTCGACGAGTTCCTCGAGTCGATCAGCCTGGTGTCCGACGTCGACGACCTCGACGAGACCGACCAGTCCTCCGTGGTGCTCATGACCCTGCACTCCGCCAAGGGCCTCGAGTTCCCCGTCGTGTTCATCATCGGGCTCGAGGACGGCGTCTTCCCCCACCTGCGCTCGCTCACCGATCCCGACCAGCTCGAGGAGGAGCGGCGCCTCGCCTACGTCGGGATCACCCGGGCCCGGCAGCGCCTCTACCTCACCCACGCGTGGAGCCGGACGCTGTTCGGAGGCACCCAGTACAACCCGCCCAGCCGCTTCCTCGACGAGATCCCCGACGGGCTGATCCACGACGTCGAGGGCCACCGGCGCTCGAGCCGCGGCGGCCGCAGCTATGGCGGCGTCTGGGGGCGGGGCGGTCGGGACTGGCGCTCGGGCGGTCCGTCGAGGGACGCCGGTCGCTCGGGAACCGGTGAGCCGGGCGGCGATGGCGGCCTGCGGGTCGCAGCCGGGCGCGACCGGATCGTCGAGAACGCGCTCAAGCCACGCCCGCCCTCACGCAGCGGCGCCGAGAGCCTCGGCCTCAAGATCGGCGACGACGTGCGCCACAGGACCTTCGGCGAGGGTGTGATCATCGACATGAGCGGGAGCGGCGACAAGACCGAGGCCCGGGTCCGCTTCCGCGACGTCGGCGAGAAGACGCTGCTCCTCTCCTGGGCCCCGCTGGAGAAGATCTGACGCGATCCCGGCCCGGGAACCTCGTATTTCATCCAGACGTCGGGTAAACACAACCAGTCTCGATAACAGTTCGCTGGGGGAGCGCCCCTGGAGGGGGGCCAGCCCACCTCCGGCCGTCGGCTCGTCCGTTCAGGAGCACCCGTGTCCTCGCCCCCCCGCCCACCCTCGGGCAACCGCCACCGCAACGTCGTCATAGGCACGGGCGCAGCCGTCCTGCTGCTCGCGGCGCTCGGCGTGGGTGGGGCGCTGGCCGGTTCGGGCGGCGACACCGAGACGAGCGACAGCCAACCGGTGACCACGGAGGCACCGACGTCGACCGCGAGCGTCGCGGCTACGACCACGACCACCACCGCGCCGCCGACCACGACGACGACGGCGCCGCCCACGACCACGACCACGGTCCCGCCGGATCCGGGCGCCGACGGCACGCTCGAGCTCGGCGACGGCGGCCAGTCGGTCCTGGCCCTCCAGCAGCGGCTGGTCGACCTCGGCTACTGGCTCGGATCGGCGGACGGCCACTACGGGCAGCTCACGCGCCAGGCGGTGATGGCGTTCCAGAAGGCCGAGGGGCTGGGCCGCGACGGGGTGGCCGGCCCCGCCACCCAGGGCCGCCTGGCCGGCGCCGGGCGCCAGTCGTCCCGCGTCGGCGGCACGGGGCTCGAGATCGACCTCGAGCGCCAGATCCTCATGATCGTCGAGGGCGGCGAGGTCCGCTGGGTGATCAACACGTCGACCGGCAACAACGAGACGTACACCAGCTCGACCGGCGGGTCGGCCCAGGCGGTCACCCCGCCCGGCAGCTTCTCGATCTATCGGGAGATCGACGGGGTCCGCGAGGCACCCCTCGGCACGCTGTACCGGCCCAAGTACTTCAACGGCGGCATCGCCCTCCACGGCTCGGGCAGCATCCCCGCCCACCCGGCATCGCACGGCTGTGCCCGCGTGACGAACTCGGCCATGGACATGCTGTGGGCGAGCGGCGTCGCCGCCATCGGCACGCCGGTCACCGTCTACTGACGTTGCACACGAGGCCGTGACCGACGCCACCGCCCCGGACCTTTGATCGCGTCCGGCAATTGAGCATACGCTCAAAGCGTTCGCTCAGATCGGGCGGATCAGGGACCAGGGAGAGGTCGATGGGCCGCAACCCGTCCACCACACCCGTGCTCGAGGGTCAGCTTGGTGTCGCCGGCCTCGCCCGGATGTTCGGCATCGCCGATCTCGCCGACCGCTTGGCGGCCGTCGACGAGCGGATCACGTCGACGCTCGGCGAGGACGATGCCCTGCTCGGGCCCGCCAGCGTCCGCGTGGCGGAGGCCGGCGGCAAGCGGCTCCGGCCCCTGTTCACCATCGCCTGTGCCGCGCTCGGCGACGTCTTCGACGAGCGCGTCGTGGCGGCGGCGGCCGCCGTGGAGCTGGTGCAGATCGGCTCGCTCGTCCACGACGACATCCTGGACGCCGCCTCCACGCGCCGGGGCCGTCCCACCATCAACGCCAGCGAAGGACTCGACGAGGCGCTGCTGGCCGGCGACTACATCCTCGCCCGGGCGGCCCAGCAGGCGGCCTCCGTGAGCCAGGAGGCCGCACGACTGGTGGCGGCCGCCCTGGCCGAGCTGTGCGAGGGCCAGGTCCTCGAGCTGCGCGACGCGTACGACCCCGATCGCACCCTCGACGCCCACCTCGCCTCCATCCGCGGCAAGACGGCGGCGCTGTTCGAGTGTGCGTGCCGCCTCGGCGCGCATACGGCGGGGCTGCCGGCCCACAACGCGACCGCCGTCGCCCGCTTCGGCGCCGGCTTCGGGATGAGCTTCCAGGTG
This sequence comes from Actinomycetota bacterium, assembly GCA_046723645.1. Classification (GTDB taxonomy): domain Bacteria; phylum Actinomycetota; class Acidimicrobiia; order Acidimicrobiales; family VFJN01; genus DASQUK01. The sequence goes on from JBKOUY010000156.1 coordinate 4,584, forward strand.
CTCGACGACGTCCTCGACCTGATCGGCGACGCCGAACGGCTCGGCAAGCCGACGGGGATCGACATCGCCGCCGGCGTCTACACCATGCCGGTCATCACGGCCCTGCGGGGTCCGCGGGGCGACGAGCTTCGCGAGCTGCTTCCCCGGCCCGCTGGTGGCCGTTCCGGCGACACCGCCGGCACCCCCCACGTCGCCGACGGCGAGGACGTCGCTGCGGCGCTGGCGCTCGTGCGCGCATCGGGCAGCGTCGCCGTCGCGCTGGCGGCGATGGACCGCTTCGCCGACGACGCGCGACGCGCCGTCGCACACCTCAACCAGGCGACCGTCGGCGAGGGGCTGTGGGCGTTCCCCCGCACGTACAGCACCTGGGCGCTGGAGAACCTCATGGACCGGCGCTACCTCGAGGTCCCGCTCACGGCCGATGCCGGTGCCTGAGAAGGTCCCCGTCGCGTCACGACGAACGGCACCGAGGCAGGCCGACGAGACCCGCGCCCGGATCGTCGATGCCGCGCTCGAGGCGCTGCGCGCCAACGGCATCGCCGGCATCAGCGCCCGCACCATCGCCCGCCACGGCGGCTTCAACCAGGCGCTGATCTTCTATCACTTCGGCTCCGTCGAGGGGCTCCTGGTGGCCGTGGCCCGGCTCGAGAGCGAGCGCCGCTCGGCGCTCTACGCACCGGCGCTCCGCGAGGTGTCGTCCCTCCTCGACCTCGTGGCCGTGGCCCGCCGGCTGCACGACGAGGAGTTCTCCGGTGGCTCCGTGGCGGCGCTGACGCAGATGCTGGCCGGTGCCGTCGGTTCGGAGGAGCTGGCCCGCGGGATCTGGGACGCCCTGGAGCCGTGGACGACGCTGGTCCGTGAGACGATCGGGCGCCTCCTCGCCGGCACCCCCTACGGCGAGGTGCTGTCACCCGACGACCTGACGTCGGCGGTAACGGCGCTGTTCCTGGGCATCGAGCTGCTCACCGGGCTCGACCCCAGCGGCCGGGAGCGCACCCTGTTCCCGACGATGGAGGCGGCCGCAGCCGGCATCGACGCGCTGCTCCGGCCACCGGCCGCCGCCACCGACAACTGACCACCCGACCGCGCGTGCTCAAGGCGCGCCAATGAATTCGAAGTGGCCGGCGTCGGGCACCAGCCAGCTGTCGCCCGACGTGAACCCCCATCGACGGAAGATCTCGACGAGCCGAGGGTCCTGGACCGACTCCAGCCCCGTCGGGTTGCTGCTGAACCCCATGTCGAACGCGACGCCCCAGGCGTGGCGCGACACGCTGTCGCTGCCCGCGACGAAGCGGGGATTGAAGCAGCCGTCGTACCCGGCCTGCGCGACGAGGCCCGCGAGGCCGGCCCCTTCGATCTCCGTCAGGGCACCGGCCAGCGCGTCGACGATCCCCCGGTGGCAACGAACGGTGCCGAGGATCGGCACGCGGCGCGTGACGATGTTCTCGGACTGCCACCGGGGATCCTGCTCGAACCCGCCACCGCTCCCCGCCTGGTAGCTGAACTCGCCGAACCGGGCCTTGATCTGCGCCTGCGGCAGCACGGCGTCCGCGTGGCGCAGGTAGGGCGTCTCGCCCGGGCCGCGGAAGCGGACGACGGTCCCGGGCCGCAGCGCAGCCCGCAGGTGGTCCTCGAGCGCCGGCCGGTCGCCGCTGTAGGCCACCAGCAGATAGCGCGGGGTGGCGAGGCCCAGACGGTCGCCCGTGGCCACGTCGACGGCCAGCTCTGCCCCGCCGATGCTGGCGTCCTCCACGATCGCCGACACGACCACGGATCCGCCCCCGGCGACGTCGATCACACCGCCGACCGAGAGGCGGCGCAGCTCGGCAGACGTCCGGCCGAGGACGGCATCGCCCGGGTGAAGCCCGGTGATGGCGGCCCGGTCGCTGATGGGCACGAAGCCGGCGTGCCGGGCTGGGTCGATGGCCGCTGCGTCCAGGGGGATGGCCCAGCCGGGGGCCAGCGCATCCACCGCTCTGCCCTCCATGTCCCGCGAGCCGACCAGGTCGAGGCCCCCGGCCCGCACCAGCGACGTGCCGCTGACGCCGGGGAGGGCGGCAGCCGCCGGCTCGAGCCCGGGATCGAGCCCGCGGCCGGCGCCGCTGCGGCTCCAGGCCAGCAGGACTGCGGGGGCGGGTGCGGGCGGAGCCTCCGTCACCGGCGGTGACGGCGTCGGGCGGGTCGGCGGCGTCGACCGCGCCCCCGGCGTTGTCGCCGCCCGTTCCATGGACGCCGGGCGGGGAGCGGCCTGGTCGGCCACCGGTCCCGATGCCTGGACCGCGACCATCACGCCGCCCCCGAGCAGGCCACCGGCGACGGCCGAGCCGACGATCACGGCCAGGCGCTTCACGCGGGCTCCAGTCTCGCCGCCAGCGCGAGCAGGTCGGGGAGAGTCAGGGTGTGGCTGGACAGCCCCAGGGCCGCCCCGCCCTCGACCCATTCGAGCTGGCCCCGTTCGGCGCTGTAGCGACCGGCGGCGCCGCGCACCTCGACCCCCACGGCGTCGCCGTCCGCAGGCGGCGCGAGGCGGTCGACGTCGCTTTGAACGAGCGTGAAGCCCAGGTCGCCGGCCCCGGCGTAGACCTGGGTCACGGTGCCGTCGGCCACCCGGATCGCCGGCGGGCCGAAGGCGTCGAGGTCCCGCGCGACGAGGAGGCCGGGGACGGCATCGGCCGCCTCGGCCAGCGTCGCCGTGGCCGATTCCGCCCACGACGGCGGAACCGGCAGGCCGGTGATGCCCAAGCCGGCGGCGGCGGCGCGCAGCTCGGCGGCGGTCACGCTCCCGCTGACGACGGCGTCGAGGCCGTCGCCGTGGAGCGCGACCCTGCGCCCGCCGTCGCTCACGTACCCGATGCCGGCGTCGCCCAGGTCGATCGTCCGCACGCTCGGTCCCAGACCGCCGAAGAGGCGCCCGCCCGGCCAGTCCCGCGTCGACCGGACGGCCAGCCAGGCGCGGCCATCGGTCCACGAGTCGACGGCGATCGTGGGGCCGCCGGTGCCGCTGATCGTGCCCGAGCGGTAGGGACGGAAGCCCTCCGGCAGGTCGGACGGGACGGGTCCCGCCGGGCCGTGCCCCGGGCGGAAGCCGGCGTCGACCGCATCGTCGGGGGACTCACGGCCCGGGGCGGCGAAGGCCCGGGCGTCGACGGACTCGTTGATCGCCACGGAGGTGACCGTGAAGTCCAGGACAGTGGCGCCGGGGCGATCGGTGAACCCGAGGCCGCTAGCCCACCGCGCCCGATCGACCCCATCGGCGGCCCGCACGGTCACCTCCAGGGGCACGAGGTGCTCGTCGTCGAGCCAGAGCTCCACGGGATCGCTGGGGTGCACCGCCCGCAGGTGGCTGCCGGCGGACAGCCCGTCGAGGAACGCAGCCAGCTGCGCCGCGGTCACGACGACGCCCACGGCGCGCCGGCCCGCGACCGTGCGGCTGCCGAGGCCGGTGGGCGTCGACGCCGGGCTGAAGCCGTCGACCGGGTTGATCAGCTCGAGCGGGACGGGCGAGCTCTCGGAGAACGGCTCGCGGCCCCTGACGGAGCGGACCCAGCGCCTCGCCCCGTCGGGGCACGTCGCCCGGTCGGGCAGTGGGGCGCACGCCCGGACCGTCGACTGCCACCAACGCTCGCCGTCCACGACGAGCCGCAGGTCGTCGTCCCGCGACCCCGGCGCCCGGAGCGTGAGCGCGAGCGATTCCGGCGCCTCATAGACCAGGCGCCCGTCGAGCCGGCGCTCCCCTCCGGCCCGCGTGAGGCCGCTCTCGACGAGTCGGAAGCCGGCGTCGACCGAGTCGATGCCGGTCTGCGCCGCCACCACCCGGTCCGGCAGGTCGGCGGCGGCGGGCGAGCGGGGTTCGGAGCCGAGGCCCACGAACGCCGCCCCTGCGGCCATGCCCGCGATCGCCGCCAGCGCCGCGGCCACCACCAGCGGCCGCCGGGGCCTGGG
>JBKOUY010000149.1:0-4190 GCA_046723645.1 Actinomycetota bacterium
GTGCGGTCGGTCTTCGTCGTTGGGCCCGACAACAAGGTCAAGCTCACGCTCACCTACCCCCAGTCGACCGGGCGCAACTTCGACGAGCTGCTCCGCGTCATCGATTCGCTGCAGCTCACGGCCAAGCACAAGGTGTCGACGCCGTCGGACTGGAAGCAGGGCGAGGACGTCATCATCATCCCGGCCGTTTCCGACGACGAGGCGAAGGAGCGCTTCCCCGAGGGATGGGAGACCAAGAAGCCCTACCTCCGCCTGGTGAAGCAGCCTCGCGGCTGACCACGGCCGGCCGGGCCTGGACCGCATCACGGTTTCAGGGGTCCGTTCGGCACGGAACGTCGGTGCCGCTCGTCGAGTGGTAGGACGGGGCGGTGGCCGGCTATTCGGGAACGCCGCTGGCGCGCAAGCTGGGCATCCGTCCCGGTGACCGCCTGGCCCTGCTCGGCGCGCCCGACGGCTTTGCGATCGACGACCTGCCGCCGGGGGTCGAGGTCAGCCGGCGCGCCCGGCCGGCGTGCCAGGTGATCGTGTCGTTCCACACCCAGCGGATGGACCTCGACCGGCGGTTCCCAACGCTCATACGGGCGTTGGTTGCCGATGGCGGCCTCTGGGTGGCGTGGCCCAAGCGAGCCTCGGGGGTGGACACCGACATCACCGAGGACGTCGTGCGAGACGTGGCACTTCCCACCGGGATGGTCGACAACAAGGTCTGCGCGATTGACGACACCTGGTCGGGCCTCCGCTTGGTCCTCCGCAAGGAGCTGCGCGCGGGCCGCTCCAGCGCCGCCGGCTGAGCCGTCCGCTTGCGGCGCTTAGAAGCTGCGCGGACAGGTCCGTCATCTCTGCGAAACCGTTGTCAGTGTTGCCCGGAGGCCGAGCTGCGAGGCCTGTGCTTACGCTGCTAATCCCGTACGGTTCGGTGCCCACATGCGGGCCTATCCGCTCGGCCCCTCAGTCGCGGGCCGGCCGCATGGTCGCGGCGTCGTAGAACGTCCGGTTGGAGGTGATCTTGCCCTCGGTGTCGAAGCTCATGTGGTCGATGACGTCGAACCGGTAGGTCTCGCCTCCGAGGTTGGGGCGGGCCTCCAGGGTGAACGCCGCCTCCTGCCCGATGATGATGCGGAGGTCACCCAGCCGTAGCTCGATGCTGTCGGGGATGGCGTGGGACTCGTCCCAGAACTCGCCGATGGCATCCAGCCCCTCTCGTCGCTCGGTGCCGACCGGGTCCTCGATCCACGCGTCGTCGGCAAAGCACTCGAGCCAACCCTCACGGTCCGTGGCCGAGTAGGTGGCGATATAGGTGTCGATGGTCGTCATGATGCTGTCGCGGCTGCCGGCCATGGCATGAAGCTAGCTGACAGAGCGTCAGGAACTGCGGTTATCGACCGCAGTTTTTGCACGTTCCGTAGCCGCCCCGGCAGGCGTGTCCGGGTGGCGTCGGAGGATGATGCGGGGACCGCGATCCCACGTGAGATAGCCCCACGCCCAGTTGAGCAGGACCGAGGCCCGGTTTCGCAGACCCGCGAGATAGAGGATGTGGAGGCCCAGCCACGCGAGCCACGCGAGCGTGCCGTGGAGCCGCACACGGCCGGGTAGCTCGGCGACCGCCGCCCGCCGCCCGATCGTCGCCATCGTGCCCTTGTTGCGGAACCGGAACGGCTGCGTGGGCTTGCCCTCGGCCAGGCGCCCGATCTGCCTGGCCACGTGCGCCCCCGACTGCATCGCCACCGGCGCCAGCTGCGGCAGGACCTCGGACCCGCGCTTGGCATGCGGCGCGGCGACGTCGCCCACGACCCACACGCCCTGGTGGGCCGGCACCGACAGGTCGGCGGCAACCTCCACACGGCCGGAGCGCGTGGTCGGCAGCCCCATCGCCCGGGCGACCGGGTGGGCCCGCACGCCCGCCGCCCAGATCACGGTCCGCGCCGGCAGGACCTCACCCGAGTTGAAGCGCACGTGGTCGGGCGTCACCTCGTCCACCGTCTCCTCGAGGCGGACCTCCACCTGGCGCGCCCGCAGCGCGTCGAGCGCCGCCCGCTGCGAGGACGGGTGGAACGGCTCGAGCAGCCGATCGCGCGTCTCGACCAGGATGACCCGTGCCCGGCCGACCCCCAGCGACGGGTAGTCACGCTTGAAGACCACGGCGAACAGCTCCGCCAACGCTCCGGCCATCTCCACCCCGGTGGGACCGCCGCCGACCACGACGAAGTTGAGCTCGCCCCGATCGACGAGCGACGGGTCGGCGTCGGCCGCCTCGAAGCGCGAGACCACGTGATTGCGGACCTCGACGGCGTCCTCGAGCGTGTACAGCGGCAGGGCGTACTCGGCCGCCCCGGGCACACCGAACCAGCTGGCGACGGCCCCCGTCGCCAGGACCAGGTGGTCGTAGGGCACTGGCTCGTGGTCCGCCAGGAGGACCTCGCGCCTGTCCCAGTCGACGCCGGTGACCTCACCCACGAGCATCCGGAGATTGCGCTGCCGGTGGAACAGTCCCCGGACCGGGTGGGCGACGTCGGCGGCGTTCAGGCCGGCGGTGGCCACCTGGTACAGCAGCGGCTGGAACGTGGTGAAGTTGTGGCGGTCGATCAGCGTGACCTCGACGGGCAGCCGTTCGAGTCCCCGGGCCACGGCGAGCCCGCCGAACCCTGCGCCGACGATCACGACGTGCGGTCGCACACCCATGGGAAACCCTCCCGCTGGGCTAGTGAATCACTTCACAAGTGGCAACGGCCAGAGCCGGTCTGACATTCCACGGTCGCTACGACGCAACCCCGTCGAACACTACGACGCAACCGCGTCGAGCCGGAACGTCCGCCGGTACGCCGCCGGCGAGGTGCCGGCGACGCGCCGGAAGTGCGTGCGGAACGAGGTGGCCGTGCCGAACCCGCACTGCTGCGCGACGAGCTCGATGGGCAGATCGGTGGCCTCGAGCAGCCGCTGGGCGTGGAGCACCCGCTGGCGCAGCAGCCACTGCATGGGCGTCGTCCCCGTGACCGCGCGGAACCGGCGCGAGAACGTACGCGAGCTCAGCAGCGCCCGCCGCGCCAGGTCGTCCACCGTCAGCGGCTCGTGCAGGTGGCCGGCGATCCACTCGAGAATCCGCCCGATCACGTCGTCGTCCGGCGTGGCCGGCACCGGCGCGTCGACGAACTGCGCCTGGCCCCCGTCGCGCTGCGGGGGGACAACCATCCGCCGCGCCACCTTGTTGGCGACCTCGGCACCGTGGTCCAGCCGCACGATGTGCAGGCACAGGTCGATGCCGGCGGCCGTGCCGGCGGACGTGAAGATCCCGTTGCCGGCGTCGACGAACAGGACGTTCGGATCGACGTCGATGTCGGTATAGCAGTTGGCCAGCTCGGCGGCGTACATCCAGTGGGTCGTCGCCCGCCGTCCGTCGAGGAGGCCGGTCTGCGCCAGTAGGAAGGCGCCGGAGCACACGCTCACGAGCCGGCCACCCCGGCCGTGGACGGCGCGCAGCGCGTCGAGGAGGGACGGATCCGCCGGGGCGTCCAGGTCGGGCCACGTCGGCACGATGACGGTGTCGGCCCCGGCGAGGTCCTCGAGCGTCCAGGGCGTGCTGATCGACCAGTCGCCGTCGGTCACCGGGATGGGGTTGCCGAGGACGGCCACCACGCGGAAGTCGTACCAGGGATCTGAGTACTCGGATCGGTCGAGCCCGAACACCTCGTGGGCGACGCCGAGCTCGAAGGCGGCGACATGCGGACCGACCACCGCCGCGACCAGGTGCGGGCGCCGTCGGCGCCGCTCTTGGAAGCGGTCGCCGTGGCGCTGAACAGGTGACATGCCATGTAGTTTGGCAGAAACCTTTCGAACATGTACGGCACTGCCACTCGTCAGGTCCTGCCCCCGGAAGGAGGATGAGCCCATGTTCACCGTGAATTGCCCCCGCCACGGCAGCGAGGTGCTGCTCAGCGAGAGTCGGATCGTCGGAATCGATCGGGCCGGCGACACCCTCAAGGTCCGCTGGGTGTGCTGGTGCGGCCACGTCGGCTCCCACCACACCGGCCGCTCTCGACGGTCGCTAGAGATCACCTGACCTGTCACACGCTCTTCGGCAAACTTTCGGCCGACGGGGTTTGTCCACCGAAGACATGGGGTAGCGTGGGGGGACAGGCCAGCTGGGGGCGGGGTGCCTGTCCGCCCGCCCGCCCCGCCCCCCTGGCTGTTTCGGA
>JBKOUY010000242.1:0-14711 GCA_046723645.1 Actinomycetota bacterium
GCGCCCAGGCGCGCCGCCAGGCCGGGGCCGACGGCCCCGTCAACGCCGGCGAGGCGCCCGCGTGGGCACGACGCCGGGCGGACCACCAGTCGGTCGTGGCCTCGTCGGCGAGGGCCTCCACGGCCCGCTGGATGGCGGCGGACAGGCGGCGGGCGGTGTCGCCCTGGTCGGCCACCAGCGGGGCACCGAACGTGACGGTGGCCGTCGCGGGCGTGGGCCAGCGCTTGCCCTTGCGCAGGATGCGCCCGGTGCCGTGCAGGTGGATGGGCACCACGGGGACGCCGCAGCGCAGCGCCAGGTAGGCCGCGCCCCCGTGGAAGGGTTGGCCCCAGCCGTCGGGGCTGCGCCCGCCCTCCGGGAAGATGAGCATCGACCAGCCGGCGTCGATCAGCGCGGCGGAGCGGTCGGCCGAGCGCCGCGACACCCTGGTGCGCTCGATGGGGATGGCGCCGATGGCCAGGGCCGACACTGCGCTCGTCAGGCGGGTGCGGAAGAAGTAGTCGGCGGCGCCGGCCACGAACAGCTTGTGGCGCCACGTTTCGGGGATCGCGGTCATGAGCACCGGCGTGTCGACGTGGCTGTGGTGATTGGCGGCGAAGATCACCGGACCGTGGTCGCGATCGACCAGCGCATCGAGCCGGTCGAGCCCCGACACGCGCGGCCGCGCCAGGGCGGCCACCAGCCCCCGCCCCACCGTCTCCACCAGCGCCGCCCGCGCCAGCCGCGCGGGGTAGCGGCGGGCCCAGTCGGTGTCGTAGTCGGGGCCCGACCGTGGTGGCGCCTCGGGGACGTCGACGCCGCCGGGCACCGATGGCGCCGAGTAGGGGAAGGGCAGGCGGGGGAGGCGCCTGGTCAATGCGTCGGGGAGTGCGGCCATCGTCCCGTCCCTCGACCTACTTGACGTCGGCCATGACCAACGGCGGGTTGTGCAGGTGCGTGATGGTGGCGTGGCGACCCACCACGTCCTCGGCCATCTCCAGGGCATCGGCCAGCGTCGAGGCCGGCGTGAACCCCAGCCGCCGCACCGAGCGGGTCTCGCCCCCGACCACGATCACCTTCCCCGTGTGTTCCAGGCCGTGGCAGCCCCAGTACCACATGTAGAAGGGATGGACGCCGTGGTACGCGTAGCTGGTCCGGTAGAGGTGCCGGTACCACTCGTCCTCGGCGTACTGCTTCTCGTAGCGGGTCTCGATCTCCAGCGGGTCGGTGGTGTCGGCCAGCACCTGCTCGAAGAAGTCGATGTAGCTGGGATGGTGCACCGGGTGGAACTCCCAGGTGGTCGGGTGGCTCATGATCACCACGCCGCCCTCGCGCACCAGGGGCCGGCCGCGGTACATGTTGAAGAAGTAGCCGACGCCCAGACACATCACGAGGATCGGGTTCATCACCGACCCGACGTTGTAGGGACAGATGTACGGCAGACCCATCGTCAGGATGTCGGTCTGTCCCTCGATGGGCACGAGCTGCTGGCGGAAGACGCTCTCGACCGTCACGTCGTGCACGGCGTCCACCTCGCCGGCCTGCACGGACGTCACGCCGTAGGGCGCCCGCCATGCCTGGAAGATCCTGCGGCGGGCTTTGATCGGCAGCCGGTCGAGCCCCGCCTTCATGGCGAGGAAGCTGGCCCTGTCGCGCGCGGTCCACTCCCATTCCCGCTTCTGCAGCACCGCCATGGGGCCACCGGCGCCGAACGTGTCGTTGTTGAGCGTGGTCTCGATCTGGAAGATCCTCACGCCCGCGTCGCGCAGCACCTTGCCCATGCGCCAGTTGGAGCTGTGCAGCTCGGAACTGTGCCGGTCCATGAAGCTGCGGCTGTGCTGCATGGTGGTGACGTTGTGGTGGTGCCGCAGGCTGCGGTAGCTGGCCAGGCCGGTTGCCGTGGACTTGTGGCCGCCGTCCATGGCCACCAGGTTGATGTTGACGTAGATGACCAGGTCGCTCTCGGCGGCCCGCTTGTTGATCTCGACCTCCTCGCCCTGCGGCGTGGTGCCGAGGAAGGAGAGGTTGTCGGGGTCCTCGGCGTCGTGGTTGTAGAGCAGGCCGTGGGGGGCGAAGGCGTCATAGACCCGGTCGCCCACGGCGTGGCGCAGCTCGGCCTCGGTCATGCGGCGGTGCAGGGCCAGGGCGGCGATGAGGTGGACGTCGTCGACGCCCGCCTCGGCAGCGATGTCGAGTACGGCCTCGATCACCCGCTGGCGGATGTCCGGCCGGCGCATGGGCGGCAGGGGCAGCGAGATGTCGTCGAAGCAGATCGTGAGCTTCATGCCGGGGCGGAGGAGCGCACGGAGTGGCGGACCGCCGCCCAACGGGTTCTCCAGCGCTTGGCGGATGGCGCCGTCGGGGTCCTCGAGGGGCTCCAGCGGCTCGCCCGGATAGAGGACCCGGCTACGGCCCGCGGGCAGCTTCTCCAGCCGCAGGCTCTCGCCGTGGTGGAACAGGATCGGCGGGGTCGAGCGGTCGACCTCTAGCACGAAACCGGGTCGGGGCATTAGTGGACCCTCGCGGAAGTCATCGTGGTGTCTCGCCGGCCAGATCCGCCGCTGGACATCGTCCTCGTTGTCGCCGCAGCCGCTGGCTGCACCTTCGTCCGGCGTCCTCGCCAGCGACGAATCTGACACGGCGATACATCCACGGAACTTCCGCGAGCGTCCACTAGAGCTCCTCGCTGGTCTGGGGATCACGGAGAACGACGCCCGGCGGGATCATGGCCCGCTCCTCCGCCGCTCGCCCCGGAGATCGAAGGCGACCTTCACCGCACCGCGTCGCCCGGCGTTGGCGGCATGCTCGATGGCGTCCTCGTAGCGCGACAGGGGATAGGTGGCGGAGACCAGCCGCCCGAGCTCGAGCCGGCGGATGAGCTCGATGGCCGTGGCGAAGTCGTGCGGCCGGTCGTCGTGCTCCTCGTACGCGTACACGCCTCGCAGCCCGATCTCGCGGTGCCAGACCGGCGTCAGGTCCAGGGTCGTCACGCCCGGCATGCCCACCAGGTAGACGGTGCCGCCGGGGCCGCACACGCGGATCGCCTGCGCGATCGAGTCCGCGGAGCCCACGCAGTCGATCACCGCGTCGACGCCGCCCGTGAGCTGGCCGTTGTCGAGCACCAGCGACGCCGTGGCCGAGCGGACGATCCGCTCGAGCTCCCCCGGGGCGCACACGGTGTCGGCGCCGAGCTCCTTGGCCCAGCGCTGCTGATCGGGATGCTTGGCGGTGGCGATGAACGGCCCCCGGGGCGTGGCCAGGGCGCCGAGCGCGGCGATCGTCAGGAGCCCCAGGGCCCCGGCGCCGATCACGGCGACCACGTCGTCGGCCACCTGGTGCGCGGCGTGCACGGCACAGGCCATCGGCTCGACCAGCACCGCCTCCTCGTCGGACAGGTCGCCGGGCACGTCCACGAGCTGCGATTCGTGGGCCACCATCTCCTGCGACCAGCCGCCGCCCGTCGAGTCGCAGAACCCGGACTGCAGCCCGGGTTCGAGGCCACCGAACGCGACCCGCTCGCACAGGTTGATGCGCCCGGCCCGGCACATGTCGCACGGCGGGTTGACGCCGCGCGCCGCGCAGTGCAGCACCGGGATCACCACGACCCGGCGGCCGTCATCGAGGTCGCCCACGATCTCGTGTCCCGGCGTGAAGGGGAAGGACACGATCGGCTCGAAGTAGCGCGACGACCGGCCGTCGATGGTGGCGAGGTCGCTGCCGCAGATCCCGGACAGGCGAGGCCGCAGCCGGTGCCAGCCGGCGCCCGGCAGGTCGGGTGGGTCGACATCGCCGAGCGACAGGGGGCCGTAGCGGGCGCCCCGGCCGGGGCGCAGGGAGCCCGCCACCATGGCCGCTGCGTAGCGGGCGGGCCGGCGGGAGAACGTCAGCGCCTTCATCGGGCCGCCCCGGCGGTCTTTGAAGTTCTTCCGGGCCTGTGCCCCGATTTTCCTTCGAAGACCTTCATGAGCCGCTCCGCCACCGTGGGGCCGCGCCCGTGCCACGGGGGCCCGATCGGCAGCGGCGGCTCGGGTGCGCCGCGGGCCTTGTCGAAGTGCTCGACCAGCCAGCCCCGCTTGCGGGCGAGCGCCGCCAGCCGGGTCTCCGGGTTCACCGCCACCGGGAACCCGACCGCCTCCAGCATCGGCAGGTCGCTGGTGGAGTCGGCATAGGCGACGGCCTCCGCCAGGTCGAAGCCGTTGGCGGCGGCGTAGTCGGCCAGCAGGGTGGCGCGCGCCTCGCCGGTGGGCGGTACCTCGACCAGCTCGCCCCGGTAGGTGCCGTCGGGGCGGGTGTCGAGGCGGGCGCAGACCACGTCGTCGAACAGGGGCCGCAGCGGTCCGATGGCGAAGTCGAGGGCGCCGGTGATGAGCAGGGTGCGGTGGCCGAGCCGCCGATGCTCCCGCACCCGGCGGATGGCGGCGGGGAACGACTTGGCGAGCAGCAGGTGGCTGAACATCTCGTTGGAGTCGTCGTCGAGCTGCCCGACCGGGGCGTGGTCGTAGCGCCGGTAGAAGTGGCGCAGGAAGTCGCTGCGGTCGCGGCGGTCGAGCGCCAGCAGCGATGGCGCCTCGACCAGCGCCTTGAGCACGTAGCGCAGGCGGTCGTCGCTGGGGAGTCGCCGCGTCGCCAACCACGAGTACGACGCCACCACGTTGGAGGCGATGAGCGTGTTCTCCAGGTCGAACGCCGCGAAGTGGCGCTCGGGGGCCAGCACCTGGCGACGCAGCCGGTCCTGGCGGTTCTCGTTGGTGCGCCCACCGGGCGTGGTCCGCACGCGGGCGTGCCGGACCACCGAGGGGAGGTGCACTTCGTGGACGTAGGTCCGCCAGTCGATCACGCGGGGGTCGAAGCAGAAGGCGGCCCGGTCGTCGGGGCCGAGGCGGTCCCACAGCGACAGCAGGCGCTCGACCCCGTAGATCGCCTCGCACTCGGCGTACGCGCCGTACAGCTCGACGTAGCCGAGGGCCCGCTCGGCATCCTCCCGGCGCTCCTCGAGCCTGGCCGACCATGCCGCCTGCCGGCCCCGCAGGGGCAACGACTGGAGCGTCGACTCCGCGCGCTCGATGGCGGCCTTGGCCCGCACCAGCTGGCGCTGGACCCGGCCCCGCCCCGGGAACGACCAGTCCGGGACGACGATCGGCTGGCCCTCCGCGTCGTACAGCGGCCGTTCCAGGAACCACTCGCGCACGAGGTCGACAAGGTGCCGGTACCGCAGCGGGTTGGTCGACCCGGACGCGACCTGCACGATGGCCGGCTCCTCGGGCGGCCCGCCGGCCGCTACCGCCACCACCGCGCCGACCACGAGGTCGACCGGGATGACGTCCACGGTGCCCTCGGGCACGCCGGGGAACTCCCGCAGCAGGCCGCGGGCGTAGCTGATGATGATCGGCTCCGCCATGCGGAAGCCGCGTATCCACCCGGGCCGGGGCTCGGCCCACGCCGACTCGATGATCGACGGGCGCACGATCGAGACCGGCAGGTTGCCGCGCTGTTGCAGCAGCGCCCGCTCGCCGAGGGCCTTGGTGTAGGCGTAGGCGTCGGGCCAGCCCAGGGACGCCGCCCGCGCCCGGCCGGCCTCGACCATCCGGTCCTTGACCCACGTCTGGCGGCGCTGCTCGGTCTTGGCGGCGAGGGCTGGCGTGCCGGCGGCACCCAGCTCGTGGCGGGCCTGCTTGCGGAAGCGGGCGAGGGCCTCCGGCGTGCGGCTCTCCGACTCCGCGTCCCGGCGGGCGCGTCGGGCACCGTCGACCTCGCCGCGCCAGTCGACGTCGACGAAGAACGGGCTGTCGTGGACCGGTTCCTCGGGCGCCGCGCCGCGGCGGTTGCCGGCGACGTAGCACGTCGACACGGCGATGAAGTGGGGGCTGACGCCCAGGTCCTGGAGCGTGTGGGCGATCCGGCTGGGCCCGAGGAGGTTGACCTCGACGGCTCCGTCGAGCGGCGAGTCGAAGGCGACCGTGGCCGCCGAGTGGACGACGATGTCGCATGACGCCAGGACGGCCCGGTCGGCATCGTCGAGGCCGAGGCCGTCGGCGCCGACGTCGCCGGCGATCACCTGGACGCGGCCGTCGACGAGTGCGTCGTGCCCCGACGCGCCCAGCTCCGAGCGAAGCCGGTCGAAGGCGTCGTTGCGAAAGATCTCGCGCCGCGCCCGCTGGGCGGCCGACGAGCGCTTCCCCGGCCGCACGAGCAGCACGAGCTCGCACCCCGGCACCGACCGCAGCAGGCGCTCGATCAGCGCCGTGCCCAGGAACCCGGTGCCGCCGGTGATCGCGATGCGCTTGCCCTCGAGGGACTCCGCTACGGACTCCACCGCGTTTGTCTACCATCTGGTAGATGGCACAGGCGACGCCGACGCGGGGTGCTGTCGGAAGTCCCCGCCGCACGGACACCGCCGATCGCATCCTGGACGCGACGCTCGACGCCTTCGGCAGCCGCGGCTACGGCGCGACGTCGCTGGACGACCTGGCCCGCGACCTGGGCATCCGCAAGCAAACGATCCTCTACTGGTACCCCTCGAAGGAGGCGCTGCTCGACGCCGCCATCGATCGCACCGCCGGCGAGCTCACCACCCGGCTCGAGCGGGCGGTCGCCCGGGCCGGCCAGGGCTTCGACCGGGTCGATGCCATCGTCCGCGCCATGTTCCGACTGGCGGCGCGCCACCCCTCGATGCTCGGCTTCCTGCGGGAGGTGAGCCGGCTGGGCCCTCCGGCCTCGACGCGGCTGCTGGCGGCGGTCGCGCCCCTCGTTGACCGCGCCGCCGCGTTCCTCGCCGTCGAGATGGACGCTGGGCGCATGCGCCGCCACGAGCCCCGCCTGATCCTGCTCGCTGCCTACTCCATGGTCACCGGCCTGGCCACGGAGGTCGAGGTGCTGCGCGCGTTCGGCGAGGAGCCCACGCTGGCGTCGCTGGTGCGGCGCCGCGACGAGCTGCTGGCGCTCCTGCGCGCCGCGCTCGTGCCCGCCTGAACCCGCGCCCAAGCCAGGGTCGCCACCGGCAAAGGGCGATCCGATGGCGACCCCGGCCTGGGCGCGGGCAAGTCTGGCTAGTGCTACTCCGGCTACGAGGACCGCAAGCGGCGGGCGTATGCGAGCAGGAGGCCACCGCCGATCAGCAGCGCGGCACCGATCCCCAGCATCGGGCTGACCGTGCTGCCGGTCCGGGGCAACTCACCTCCGGGCGTCGTCGTGCTCGGCGAGACGGCAGTCGTCGACGTTTCTTCCGCGCTCGTCGAGGTCGTCTCTTCCGCGGTCGTCGAGGTCGTCTCTTCCGCGGTCGTCGAGGTCGTCCCCTGCTCCGTGTCGTAGCAGAACGACACGTGGCTCAGCCCGGCAAACTTGCCGCTCGAGACCACCGGCGCGTGCAGGCCCGTATCTCCCGTGCTCTCCGGGTCATAGGTGTACACGTTCGAGTTTGGACCGCCCTTGACGATCACGACGTCGACACCGATGTTCGACGTCCAGTCGAACACCTGGCCCTCGGCTGTGTCGCGGACGTCGATCGTGACCGTCAGCGTGTCGTCGCTGAACGTGCCGTCCTCGACAGGTTCGACCTTGAGCTCAGTCAGCCCCTCTGGGCATGTGGCATTCCCAGGTACTTCCGTGGGGCTGACGTGCGTTGACGGCCGCTCGACTGCGGCTCCCGCACCGCCCGGGAGCGCCCCGACGAGAATCACGGCTCCGGCGCCCATCGAGGCCAAGCCTCCAAGGGCGTATCGCCGGCGACTGCGTTGGTGCATCTGCTTCCCTCTCCCGTCTCTCGTGGCCCCCCTTGGGAAGCCCGCCCGTCCCGCCATGGGACCCCGTTGCGGAGCACCGACGCGGTTCAGGCCCGATGAACCCGTTGCCGTAATCGCTGCGACCCCTCTTCGGGTGACGCCCCATTGCTCGACGTCCAGCGGAAGCGCGACAGGTCCCGCGCAGTTAGGGCCGGTGAGCAGCAGGCGAGCGTGGTGTCCGCTGCGGTCGAGGCTCTGTGCGGGATCGCGTCAGCGCTTGGTGGAGAAGCGCAATCTGGACGTTTGTGACCTGGGGTCTGACACGCCACACCGCGCTGACCTGGACTTTCCCGTCTCAGGCGAGGAGCTACCCCTCATGCCAGACCCAACGGTACGCGACATGCTCCTAGCGAAAGTCGACGAGCTCACCGCGGCCATGACAACTCACCTCGAGGAGGTGCGGACAGTGACCGAGCAGCTCGAGCCGGATCGGGCCCGGCCGTGCCGGAATGCCATCACGATGGCGTTGGCGATGGTCGACGAGGTCCGGCTGCGGGCCCACGCCCGGCCGCTCGACGAGGACGGCGGCCTCAACTCAGGCACCTGACCGATATACCGGTTCGTAGACCTGCCGCCCTCGGGCTCCGACCCCGGCCGGGACCTGGGGGCGGCGCCGCGTCCGGGTATACCGATGGCGTGACGCTGTACCGGATCTATCACCGCCGTTTCGAGGCATACCACCACCCCGATGACCACAAGGGAGTCATGGCCACGTGGGACCGTGCGACGACGTGGGACGACCGGGCCGAGGCTGAGGCGATGGCCGCGGAGCTGAACCAGCGGGCCCGGCAGGCCGAGTCCGGCGATCTCGGCGAGGACGACTGGATCGTTGTCGACGATCGTGAGCCCCCGCGAGTGATCACGTAACGGCGGCGTGCCGGATACGCAACATGCGGGCGGATGGCACGCCCAGCGTGTTTGTGTCTCTAGCCTCCGCAGTTGTCGGGAATGGTGCCGCCGTTGGTGTTGAGGATGGCGGTGATCATGCCTTCGTCGAACCCGTGAGGGTTGGCCACGGAGCCGGCGACCGCGAACATCCCGAACGCGGCGTTGGGGTTCGTCATGTTGCACGCGCCGGTGAGGCCGTATGGGGGTGTGGGTCCCGGCTCCGCCTCGGCAACGCTGGCACCTACGCCGCTTGCTGCCAGCATTAGGGCCGTCACGAGCAGGATTCTCCGAATTGCACGCTTCATATGTTCCGCCTCCCTGTCCCCCAGTCGGCATCTTCGCTGTGGCACCGACCTTGCCGACAGTAAACCCTTGGGCTGAAGGACGACTGAAGTGCTCATGCCGCTGGCCGGCGGTCGTTAGATCGACGGCATGACCGGCCAGCGTGGGCGCCGGTCAGGCCCTGCGGGCGCCGAAGGCGCCGGCACGGAGCCGGCCCAACCTTGAGAAGCTGAGGACCGAGGGCGACCGGTAGGCGGCTCCTGCCCTGGTCAAAGGCTATGCGAGGCGGGGTTTCACCGCTTGGTGGAGAACCGGCTGCGGTGGTCGTGCCGGTCGA
The DNA here is from genome assembly GCA_046723645.1 of Actinomycetota bacterium. Taxonomy (GTDB): domain Bacteria; phylum Actinomycetota; class Acidimicrobiia; order Acidimicrobiales; family VFJN01; genus DASQUK01. The sequence continues at coordinate 9,265 of JBKOUY010000242.1, forward strand.
CGGCGAGGCGCACGAGCTCGTCGATGAGGTCGGGGTACGCGAGCCCCGACGCCCCCCACAGCTTCGGGTACATCGAGATCGGCGTGAACCCGGGAATGGTGTTGACCTCGTTGACCAGGAATCCCCGGTCCCCCTCCTCGTAGAAGAAGTCGACGCGAGCCATGCCCTCGCAACGCAGGGCCCGGTAGGCGTCGAGGGCGAGTCCGCGGACCTGGGCGGTGGCCGCCTCGTCCAGGGGGGCCGGGACGAGCAGCTCGCAGGTGTCGTCGATGTACTTGTCCTCGTAGTCGTAGAACTCGTGGCTGGAGACGATCTCGCCCGGCACCGAGGCTCGCGGCTCGGCGTTGCCGAGCACGGCCACCTCGATCTCCCGGCCATCGACCCCCTGCTCGATCACCAGCCACTCGTCGTACGTCGCCGCGAGGGTCAGGGCCTCGTCGAGCTCGGACGGCTCGTGCACCTTGGAGACGCCGACCGACGACCCCAGGTTGGCGGGCTTCACGAACAGCGGATAGCGCAGGCCGGCCCGGCGCACGGCGTCGCCGGCACCGTCGGTCTCGCCGTCACGCACGGCGACCCACGCCGCCTGGGGCAGCCCGTGGACCGCCAGGATTTCCTTGGCCTTGACCTTGTCCATCGCCAGCGCGGACGCCAGGACGCCGGAGCCGACGTACGGGACCCCCGCCAGCTCGAGCAGGCCCTGAACCGTTCCGTCCTCGCCGTGCGGGCCGTGGAGCAGCGGGAGCACGACGACCGGCAGATCGTCGGCCGATGGCGCGACGGTGCGCAGCGGCTCGACTGCCGTCCCCGTGGCCTCGAGACGGTCGGGCAGGGGCGACAGCGCGGCAGCGCCACGTTCCAGGGCCGCCCGGGCGGCGTCGGACTGCACCCACGTCCCCTCTCGGGTGATGCCCACGGGCACCACGTCGTAGCGGTCGGGATCGACCGCCCGCAGGACGTGGGCGGCGGTGGTGCACGACACCTCGTGCTCGGCCGACTGCCCGCCGAACAGGACGACGAGCCGGACGCGGTCTGGGCGGGTCATGGCCAGCGAGGCTAACGGGGTCCGGGGAGCGGACGGGCACACGGTCGGGACGGGTCCGTCGGCCTGCGATGATGCTGCGCCGTGGACCTACGCGCGAGCGCGATCGCAAAGGCGACCGGTGGGGTGCTCTTCGGCCCCGACGTGGCCGCGTCCGGCGCCACGATCGATTCGCGTCAGGTCGTCGCCGGACAGCTGTTCGTGCCCGTGGTCGCCGCTCGCGACGGCCATGACTTCGTCGCCGGCGCCGTGGCTGCGGGCGCTGTCGCCTACCTGACGTCGCGTGGTCCCGTCGAGGGCGTCGACGCCACGGCGGTCGAGGTCGCCGACACGGTCGAGGCCCTGGGCGCGGCCGGCCGCCACGCCCGCACCCGCCTGCGGGGACACGTCGTCGGCATCACCGGGTCCGTGGGCAAGACGAGCGTCAAGGACCTGCTGGCCGTCGCCCTGGGCGCCCGCTGGCGGACGTCGTCCAGCGTCGGGTCCTTCAACAACGAGCTGGGCGTGCCGCTGACCCTGGTGAACGCCCTGGGCGACACCGAGGCGCTGGTGGTGGAGATGGGCGCCCGGGGCGCGGGCGACATCGCCCACCTCTGCGCGCTGGCGGCCCCGACCGTCGGCGTGGTGACCCGGGTGGCGGCCGTGCACACCGAGACGTTCGGGACGCTCGAGGAGGTGGCGGCGGCCAAGGGCGAGCTGGTCGAGGCGCTGCCCGTCGACGGCCACGCGGTCCTCAACGCGGGCGACCCGTTGGTGGCGGCGATGGCGTCCCGCACCTCCGCCGAGACCGTCACGTTCGGCCGGGGAGGCGACGTTCGGGCGGAGTCGGCCACGCTCGACGACGAGTTGCGTCCGTCGTTTCGCCTCGTGTCGCCGTGGGGCGGGGCACAAGTGCATCTGCGGGTTCGGGGCGAGCACATGATCGACAACGCCCTCGCAGCGGCGGCGTCGGCGCTGGTGTGCGGCGTCCCACCGGCGGGCGTGGCGGAGGCGCTGGGGGCCGCGTCGCTGTCGCGCTGGCGGATGGACCTGGCCCGGCTGCCGTCCGGCGCGCTCGTGGTGAACGACGCGTACAACGCCAACCCGACGTCGATGGCAGCGGCGTTGCGCGCCCTGGTCCGGCTACCCGCCCGGCGCCGCGTGGCGGTGCTCGGCATCATGGCCGAGCTGGGCCCGTCGAGCGACGCCGAGCATCGGGCGGTGGGCGCGCTGGCCCGGGACCTCGGCGTCGAGATCATCGGCGTCGGCGCGCCGGCCTACGGCGGAACCACCGTCGGAGGCGTCGACGAGGTCCCGGGGGCGCTCGGGGCCGTCGGGGAGGGCGACGCGGTCCTCCTCAAGGGGAGCCGCGTCGCGGGCCTCGAACGGCTCATGGATCTCCTGGAAGCGTCGCCCTGAGCGGCCCGCCCGCGGACTGCCGCCCCACTAGCGTGCGGCGCGATGGACTTCCGCCGCACCACAGTCGCCGAGATCGCCCAGCAGGTGGCGGCTCGGGCCGTGTCCGCCCGCGAGGTCGTGCAGGCCACCCTCGACCGGATCGACCGCTACGACGCCGACCTGGGCGCGTTCGTCGCCGTGGACGGCGAGTCGGCGCTCGCGGAGGCCGTCGCGATCGACGACCGCATCGCGGGCGGCGAGGACGTGGGGCCGCTAGCCGGTGTCCCGCTCGCGGTCAAGGACCTCGAGGACGCGGCCGGATTCGTCACCACGAAGGGATCGGCGGCCTACGCCGGCGGCGAGCCCGCCGCCACGGACTCGCCGTTGGTCGAGCGGCTGCGCGCCGCCGGCTGCGTGGTCGTGGGCAAGACCAACACCCCGGAGTTCGGCTGGAAGGCCGACACGGTCAACGGCGTGTTCGGCGCCACCCACAACCCCTGGTCGTTGGGGCGCTCGGCCGGCGGCTCGTCCGGGGGGTCGGCCGCGGCGCTGGCGGCCGGGCTGGTGCCGCTGGCGACCGGGTCGGACGGCGGGGGATCGATCCGCATTCCGGCGTCGGCCACGGGCCTGAGCGGCTTCAAGCCATCGCTTGGGCGCGTGCCGACGGGCGGGAGCGAGCCGCCCGGCTGGCCCATGCTGTCCACCAGGAGCGTCATGACGCGCCGCATCCGTGACGCGGCGCTGACGCTCGATTGCGTCGTCGGTCCCGAGCCCACCGACCTCGTGTCGCTGCCACTGCCCGACGGCTCGTGGTCGCGGTCGGTCGACATGCTCAACCCACCTCGCAAGGTGGCATGGGCACCCACCTTGGGTTACCGCAAGGCCGATTCCGAGGTGTTGGCAGTGTGCGAGTCGGCGATCGCGCGACTCGAGGGCCTGGGGACCGAGGTCGTCGCGATCGAGGGGCCCTTCGAGGCCGACCCGGTGCAGGACTGGCTGGTGCTGGTCGCTGCGGCGTCGTTGCGGTCGCTGGACCGGTTCCGGACCGACGACGCCGTGTGGAGCCGCATCGATCCCGGGCTCGTCGCTCTGGTCGAGTGGGCACGCACGTCCGTCGGCCCCGGCCGGGTCATCGAGGCGCTCGACGCCTGCCACACGCTCAACCTGGCACTCGTGGACCTGTTTCACGGGGTCTCGTTGCTGTTGTCGCCGACGGTCGCCGGCCAGCTCCCGCGCGTGGGCGAACCGGGCACCATCGACGGCGAACCCGACATCAACTGGGTGGCGTACACCTACCCCTTCAACATGACCCGCTCGCCGGCAGGCTCGGTCTGCGCCGGCTTCACCGCCGACGGCATGCCCGTCGGGCTGCAGGTCGTCGGGCCCCAGCACGGGGACGTCGTGGTGCTGCGGGCGCTTGCGCTGCTGGAGGACACGCTCGCGCTCGACGCCACGGCGCCCGTCGGCGGCGACTGACCGGGCAGGGGGCTCGGAGGCAGGTGCCCGTTTCCGGCCTTGCTAAAGTTCACTGCCCCCGGGCGTATAGCTCAGCTGGTTAGAGCGCACGCTTCACACGCGTGAGGTCAGAGGTTCGAGTCCTCTTACGCCCACCGAAGGCGCCTTATTCGGACCCTTGACATCCTGGGTGTGGGGTTCTGAGGTGCTGGTAGGACCCCTCGTCTCGGTGTTGGACGGCCGGTCTTTGGCTTCCTGGGCGAGGGCGGCTTCGGCTTCGAACAGGTCGGGTGGGATGGCGTCTCGGTAGTGGAGTTGGACGAGCTTGCGGCGTTCGTGGTCGAGCTGGGTGAGCACGCGACCGCGTACCAGCACGTCACCGTCGCCCTAGGCGGTCCGCCTTTCGGAGGCCCGCGTCTCGTCGTGGAGGTTCGGGGTACGTGTCTCGTGGAGTAAGCGATCGGTTCGGAGGTGAGCGGTCATGCCGGACAAGCGGCCCAGCGTGAAGAACGAAAAGCAGTACGAGGCGCTCAAGGACAGGGGCATGTCCAAGCAGCGGGCGGCGAGGATCGCGAACTCGCCGGACGCGTCGAAGCATGGCGGGAAGAAGTCCGGATCGGGTGGCGACTCGCGCCAAGGTGGCACCACGGCGCAGAAGAAGCGCGCGGGCCGCAAGGGCGGCAAGGCCACCGCGGCGAAGCGTTCCTGACCGCATCCGCGTCACTCCGCACTGGACCCGGCGGGCCGGACCATGCATGACGATCACGACGTTCCTCGCTCGTCTTCGTCGGTGGTCGACTTGGGCGAGCACCCCGGTGACGTCGCGCCGGCGTGGGCCGAGCACATCCAGGGTGCCGCCGTGGGCGCCGGGTCCTGGTTCATCACCCAGGTCGACCGCATCTGGCGGGTTCCCCTTGATGTTGATCCCGCAGTCGTGGGACCGGCTGATCACCGGGTGGTGCAGGCCGCGATCCCGGTCGCTGGTGTCGACCACCTCGGTGACTGCGACGTCCATGCCGGCCGGCTATACGTCGCGATGGAGGGCACGCAGCCGGCGCAGATCGGGTTGTTCGATCTGGACCTGGGCTTCGTGGCCGCGGCCGAGATCACCGGTCAGGGTCCCAGCTGCCCATGGTGCGCGATCGACCCCGACGACGGACTCCTGTACTCCTCGCCGTTCGACACCGACCGGCTCTCTGTGCATCGACCGGTCCACGCCAACGGCACTTTCGTCTTACAGCATGTCGGTGACGTGCCGTTGCGAGCAGAAGACGGTTCGCCGCTACGGCTCGAGCGGGTGCAAGGAGGAGCGTTCGCCCGACCAGGTCAGCTCTACCTGTCGTCGGACCGTCCCGACGGTGGGATCCACGGGATCGATGTGGGCACAGGCCGACGTGTGGTTCACCAGGCGATCCCCTACGAACCCCACACACCCGACGACGAGGTCGTCGAGGGCCTCACGATCCACGACTTCCGGGCACGGTCCGCGCCGTGGCTGCGGGGCGTCCTGCACGTTTTGGTGCTCGGCCGCCGCGACGACGACACCGACCGAGTGTGGTTCCGTCACTACGAC